>CAYGYX010000030.1:0-23872 GCA_964354255.1 uncultured Acidimicrobiia bacterium
CGACCTCTTCCTTGTAAGGGAAGCGCTCTCGCCACCTGAGCTAAGCGCCCCTGCCGGCCGCTGAGGGTACCAGCGGTCGAGGGCGACGTCCGGGGGCTACAGGTCCTGGCGGTACCAGGACTCGACGTTCCAGGTGTCCCCTCCCTGGACCAGTTCACCCAGGTAGTAGGGGACGTGCCGGTACCCGCCCAGGGTGTCGGCCCACACGGCCCCGGCATCGGGCCGTTGGTACAGCGGGATGATCACCGCCTGATCGGCCAGGATCGCCTCGGCCTCGCTCACATAGGCAATCAGGTCGGCCTCGTTGATGCTGGCGTTCATGAGGTCCCACAGCTCGGCGAAGCGCGCCGTGTGCTCGTCGGAGTAGCCGGCCGGCTGGTCGAACCAGCCATCCTCCGACCCCACGACCTCCGGGGTGCCCCAACGGTAGAAGTTCAGGCCGGCGGGCAGCGGCCCCTCCGGGTCCAGCATGATGTGCCACCAAACCAGCTCGGCGAGGCCCGGCCGGCCCACGAGACTCCACTCGCCCAGGTCCCAGTTGCCGAGATCGAGAGTGTCGCCAAAGAAGAGCACGGAGTCCTCGAGCTCGGCCTCGTAGGCGATGCCCACCTCGTCGAACATGTCGATGAGCAGCTGGGAGAGCAGCACCCGGGCGGGCGAGTTGAAGGTGGCCGTGAAGACCACCGTGGGGGGCGCCGCCTGGCAGTCGACGCCCTCTTCCGCGCACAGGGCGGCCAGGTACTCGCGGGACTTGTCGGGGCTGTAGTCGTACTGGTCCCAGGCGGCTCCCGAGAGCTCCGGACTGAAAGCGTCGACGTAGGAGGACATCGACTCCACCTCGCCCATGAGAATCTCATCGACGATCAGCTGACGGTCGATGGC
Organism: uncultured Acidimicrobiia bacterium; assembly: GCA_964354255.1. Lineage (GTDB taxonomy): Bacteria > Actinomycetota > Acidimicrobiia > Spongiisociales > UBA11373 > VGBK01. Next base: position 883 of record CAYGYX010000030.1, read on the forward strand.
GTGCGCCACCGCCTTGCGGAAGTTGAGGTGGAGGTTGTACGAGCCGGCGTTCCTCGCCAGGCGGTTCTCGCCGAACTGGAAAGCGAGGTGCTCCCAGGTAGGCCCGGCCACGACGTCGACCGCGGCGCCATCGGACTCCAGTTGCCGCAGCTGCTCGATGGCCTCCACGTCCTCCGGCGGCGGGGCCATCACCTGCACTTCGCGCCCCCGGAAGGCCTCGAGCAGCGCCGCCGCATCGGGGTAGAAACGAACGACCACCGAGTCCAGGTACGGCAGCTGCTCCCCGGTCTCCCGGTCGGTCTGCCAGTAGTTCTCGTTGCGCACCAGCCTGACGAACTCGCCCTTCTGCCACGAGTCGATGCGAAACGGCCCGCAGGAGAGCCAGCCGGAGTCGTCGTAGGCGGTGGCGAAGTCGGTGCCCTCGATCTGATGCTTCGGCAGGATGAGGCCGAAGAGGTTCTCCACCTGGAGGGTCGGCGTGCTCAGTGTGAACTCGAAGCTCTTCTCCCCCGCGGCGATCGAATCCGGGATGATGTCCTCGTAGTACTTCTGGTTGATGGCGTTGTCCGGGTTCATGATCGTCTGGTAGGTGAACTCGTAGTCGTACCCCGACACGGGGGTGCCGTCCTCCCAGACCGACTCCTCCCGGATGCGGTAGCGGACGGTCTCAGTGCCGTCGGCGTTCACGGTGAGCCCGCCGTTGGCAACGGTGGGGAGCTGGACCACCAAGTCGGGAACCAGCTCCAGCGTGTCCCCGTCGACCTCCTGGGTCCCACACGTCCACGCCCGGCTGATGCGGGCAACCGAGTAGCTGTCGCCGCCCAGCGCGTACGGGTTCAGGGTCGGCGGTTCCTGGTCGTCGCCGATGACCGCCTCGCCGCCGCGGGGCGTCCCGGAGGCGGTCGTGGTGGTGGCCGCCGTGGTAGTGGTTGGGGACGTCGTGGTCGGTGCTTGCGTGGTGGTGCCCGGGCCGGCCGTCGTGGTGCTCTCGGCACTGCCATTCGTGCAGGCGGCGAAGGCCAGCCCCATCGCCAGGGCAAGCCACCCACAACGCCCGCGTCGGCCATGTCCCATGCCTATTCGTCCTTTCCCACGCGTTTCCTACCGCCCCGCACGGCGGGCATTCTCCCGAGGCGCTTCGACGACCCCGCCGGTGCTCAGCGTGCCACACCCTCGGCCTGGCGGCGCGAGACTACCCGAACCGCCGGTTCATACCCAGATGGCCCGCGCCGAGCCTGCCGGGAGGGGAAAGGCCCGGCCGGGGCGCGCTTGCCCAAGCTCAACCGCCCCGTCGCGGCCTCAGACCATCCGAGTCTTGCCGTCCGGACCGAAGCCGCGGGGCTTTGTCCCCTAGCGACGGCATCCCCGGCGGCCGACCATGCCCCCAAGTCCTCTCCACACCGCAAGGGGGTTTCGATGCCCAGGTCGGACCAGGCTGCCGAAGACCTCAACCCGCACCACATCGCCCGAACCCAGTTCGAGGCCGCTCTCCCATACGCCGCCGACCTCAGCGACTGGCGGGGCATGTCGGAGTGGCTATTCGACCCCGAAAGGGTCGTCAAGCTGACCCTCCCGGTTGTCATGGACGACGGCCACGTGCACGTCTTCCGCGGCTACCGGGTCCTCCACAACACCGCCCGCGGTCCCGGCAAGGGCGGCATCCGCTTCTACCCCACCGTCGACGAGGACGAGGTGAGCGCCCTCGCCACCTGGATGACGTGGAAGTGCGCCGTCGTGGACGTCCCCTTCGGCGGGGCCAAGGGAGGGGTGGAGTGCGACCCGCTCCAGATGTCGACGGCCGAGAAGCGGCGGGTCACTCGGCGCTTCATCGCCGCCCTCGGCGACGACATCGGCCCCTACACCGACATCCCGGCGCCGGACATGAACACCGACGCCCAGGTGATGGCGTGGATCTACGACACCTACCAGATGATGCACCGCCACACCATCAACCTCGGGGTGGTCACCGGCAAGCCGCTCGACCTCGGCGGCATCCCGGGGCGCACCACCGCCACCGCCCAGGGGCTGGCCTACGTGCTCGAGCGCATGCTGGAGCACGACGAGATCCCCGGGCTCACCAGCATCACGGGCAGCCGCGTCTCCGTGCAGGGCTTCGGCAACGTGGGCCGCTACAGCGCCCTCATCCTGCGCGACATGGGGGCCCGGGTGGTCGCGGTGAGCGACATCGGGGGCGGGGCGGCCAACCCCGACGGCCTCGACCTGGACGCAGTCGACGCCCACTTCCGCAAGACCGGCACCACCCTGGGCGCCCCCGGCACCCAGGCACTGGACGTGAAGGGCACCCTCGCAGTGGACTGCGACATCCTGGTGCCGGCAGCCCTGGAGAACCAGATCACCCTCGAGAACGTCGGCCGGGTCAAGGCGAAGGTGGTGGTGGAGGGAGCCAACGGGCCGACGACCCCGGGCGCCGACCGCGTGCTGGCCGACAAGGGCATCCCGGTGATCCCCGACATCCTGGCCAACGCCGGCGGGGTGGCCGTCTCCTACTTCGAGTGGGTGCGCAACCTCTCCAACGAGCTGCAAGTGGAGGAGAGCGACGTCAACGCCCGCCTGCGCGTGCAGATGCGCCGGGCGACGGATGGGGTCCTCGACACCTACCACCGGCTGCGCGATCAGCTGCCCGAGTACCAGGAGCGCTGGCGCCAAGCGATGCCCGATGCCTCGCCGCTGACCCCGCCCGACCTGCGGGTCGCCGCCATGGTCAGCGCGGTGGGGCGCTGCTGGTCGGCCCTGGCGCAGCGCGGCGTCTGGCCGTAGGCCGCCGATCCGCCATTCCCCGTTGGGCCGGGGCCGGGTGCCCCGGCCCAATCGCGGGTGAGCCAGGCGCCCCACAAACCGGGGCCCCTCAGGCTCCCGGCACTCGCAACCAGGCCCCCTGCGGCACCTCGCGCTGCTCGGCAGTGACCTGCAGGACCCCCAGCTCATCGCAACTCACCGTCGTGTTGTCGCAACCCCCCTCGGCCCGCGGCTGGTAGTTGACCCGCACGTGCTGCGGCCGCAACTCCTCACCGGCCGCCGACACCGCCCGTAGGTCGCTCCAGCGCACCACCACCGCGGGATGCTCGCAGCGGGCAAAGGACTCGGTCCACACCATGGGCGAGTGCAGGTACTCGCCCCGGGTGTAGAGGTCACGCACGACCTGCTCCACCCGCCCCTCCCGGTCCTCGACGATGCCCCGCCAGGCCCGAATGCCCTCCGGAGCCTCCGGCGCCGGGGTGATGGAAAGCCGGTAGCGGTGGCCCAGCTCCCAGGGGAACTCGCGGGTGTTGGGATCGCGGCGGGGCCCACGCAGCTCCGAGGTCGAGCCCTCCAGGACCCGGGTGCCCCGCTCCGCCGGGCCGTAGCCTCCGAAGTTGACCGCGCCGCCCCCCGGGTAGCGCGGGTTCCACTGCAGGCCGAGGTGGGCACCGCCCTGCAGCCGCGGCCCGGCGGCCAAGGACACCTGGAGGGCCCAGAAGTAGAGCCGCTTCACCGCCGGGGCGGCCACCACCTCCAGCGTCGCCTCCACCTGGAGGAGGGGCACTTCGGGCAGGTCCCAAATGAGATGGAATGACGAGGCACCGTTGGCCGATCGGGGCTCCCCCGAAGTTCGCTGGCGGGCAGACCAGGCGGCAGCGGCCCGGTTGATACTGCGCCGGATCAGGAGGTCACTCCCACAAGGCGAGCCTGACGAGAACCCCGTAGCAGGCCCAGTGATCCCCCCAGGCCGCGCCGGGGTCCTCCAGATGATCGTCGAGGGCGTTGCCCAGCAGCCAGGCGGCGACCCGGGAGTTGGCCAGCGGGTTGAACACGCTGGCCCCGGGGAACCCGGCTGCTGCCGCCCGGTTTTCCCAGTAGATCGACTTGTGCTGGAAGAGGCCATCGACGGTGGCCCCGAAGGGAGACGAGGGGGTCGTCTGGTAGGGATCGCCCAGGCTCTCGCAGGCGACGATCTGCAGGGCGTGCTCGATCTCCCCCAACAGGGCAGCCGACACCTCCGGACGGGTCTCGGCCAGCAGGGCCGCCCGCTCCTGGAAAGCCCGGACGATCACCCGCCGCCAGGGCTCCGCCGTCTCCTTGTCCCGCCCCGAGCCACGGGCTCCCCGGTAGGTCTCGCAGGAAGCCTTCTCCCCCCCGTTGCATGAGTCGAACCGTGCGCCGCCGTCGAGCAGATCGCCGGGATCAACCCCGCCGCCCGCCGGTGGCCGGCCGCTGGGCGCATCCTGACAGCTGATGGTGCCGGTGAGGTTGCACTCCGCCCCCCACAACTCGTCGAACCCGGACCCCCCGAGGAGGGAATCGGCGTCCGCTCCACCCTGCAGCAGGTCGTCGCCGCCACCACCCGACAGCTCGTCCACCCCCTCATCACCCCACAAGAAGTCGTCCCCCTGCCCCCCCTGGAGCGCATCGTTCCCGCCACCGCCCTGCAACTCGTCGTCGCCATCACCACCCTGCAGGAGGTCGGCGCCCGCGTCCCCATACAGCCGATCGTCGCCCGGCCCGCCCAGCAACGTGTCGGGGCCCCCGCCGCCCATGAGGAGGTCGGCGCCGTCACCGCCGTCCAGGACGTCACCCCCCGGGCCTCCGGTGATGACGTCGTCGCCTCCCTCTCCGTACAGGGTGTCGCTGCCACCCCCGCTCATCAACACGTCGTTGCCGTCGCCGCCCCAGACCACGTCGTCGTCCAGCCGGGTCACCACCGAATCGTCGCCTGCCCCTGCGCAGATCAGGTCGCGCCCGTTCAGCCCATCGATCTGGTCATTGCCGGCGAGCCCGGCGATGACGTCGTCCCCCTCCGTGCCGATCAGCGGGTCGGGGCCGTCGGTGCCGACGATGGTGGCCACCTCGCCCTGGCACATGACCGGCTCCTCCGCCGCCGCCACCCGGGGCGCAGCCAGCACCCCCAACACGAGCAGGGCACCGAGCAGCGAGCGAAGAGAGCGGCCGGTCACGGCAGGCAGAGTCCTCCTATGGGGGCCGGTCGTCGTCAGTATGGCATCCCGAGCACGGGAGCGCTCCCCATAGGGTAGCGTCGTGGCTGGTGACCACCTGCGCCTTCTGCGAAATCGCTTCCGGCCGGTTCGAGGCCGACATCGTCCTCGATGAGCCGGAGGCGTTGGGCTTCCTCGACCGGCATCCCGTCTTCCCGGGTCACACCCTGCTGGTGCCCCGGCGCCACGTGGAATCGCTCGACGACCTGCCGCCCGATCTGGTCGCCCCCCTCTTCGACGCCGCCCGCCGCCTGAGCCGGGCGGTGCGGGTGGCGGTCGAGGCCGACGGGTCGTTCGTGGCGGTGAACAACCACATCAGCCAGAGCGTCCCCCACCTGCACGTCCACATCCTCCCCCGGCGCCGTCGCGACGGCCTGCGCGGGTTCTTCTGGCCCCGCCTGGGCTATGAGGACGAGGTGCACCGCCTGCGCACTGCCGAGGCGATCAAGGCCGCCCTGGGCGCCGGCGGCTGAGCGGCCCCTCCGAAAGCAGCGTCGGCCCGGCGATCCGCCGCCGGGCCGACCCTTCCGTTGTCCTCCCGCTGCTTCTTCTTTCGCAACAGGCCTTTCAGGAAGGGCGCGGCCTTGCCCAGCAGGCCCATGGCTCCCCCGGCGCCGCCCACCATGCCGAGCAGGTTGCCCAGCCCGCCCGAGGCGCCCTGCTGGATCTGCTTGGATTCCCCGGACAGCATGCTGGCCAACCCCGAGGGGTTCAGGCCCTGCTCCTGCTTGGCCTTGCCCAGGGCCCCCATGAGCAACGGGGCTAGCGTCGTCAGCAGATTGCCCGACTGCTCCTTGCTGAGGCCGGTCTCCCGGCCGACGGCCGCCGCTACGGGGGCCTGCTTGCGGCCGAGCACATGCCCGAGGATGGCGGAGCCGGGACCGGCGGCCGGGTTGCCCAGGAAGTCCCCGGCTTCGTCGAGGATGCTGCCGTCGTGGTCCTTGGCCAGCGCCGCGTCGAGCGAGGCGGCCCCCTTCGGCTTGGCGGCGTTCTTGGCCAGGGCCCCAGTGAGGACGCTCAGGGCGGTCTGCACTGCTCCGGGGACCCTGTCCTGGCCGATACCCAGCTGACCGGCGATGGCCCCTAAGCCACCCGAACCGAGCTTCGAGGTCACCAGATCGATGATGCTGGCGATGGTGCCCCCCCTTTCTCCGCGGGCCGGAGCCTGTTAGTTGGCAAGGCCTCAGGCAACTGACCCCGTCGGCCGCCACCGTCCCCCCGCCCGGCGACGAGGACAGGAGCGGCAGCCCATGAGCCCGACGTCGCTGCTCGTCCGGACGGCGTCCCGTCGGGCGAAGAGGGCCGCTAGCGTCCGGGCAGGCCACTCGAGGCAGGAGCAGATGGTCCGCCAAGACACCCAGACCCTATCGCTCGGGGCGCACACCCCGGCCCTCGCCGCCCGCCTGCGAGCCTGGGAGCAGGACGGCGCCGTCGCCCGCCTCTGGGCCGGCGACCACACCCTGTGGACCGCCGAGCCGGCCCCGGAGATCTCCGACCGCCTCGGCTGGCTCCTGCTGCCGGAGGAGATGCGAGGCGAAGTCCCCCGGCTGGCCGCCTTCGCCGCCGAAGTGGCCGGGGAGGGGATCCGCCACGTCGTCCTCCTCGGCATGGGCGGGTCGAGCCTGGCTCCCGAGGTGTTCGCGCGCAGCTACGGCAGCCGGCCCGGGTACCCGGAGCTGATCGTCCTCGACAGCACCCACCCGGCGGCCGTGCGGTCCGTCGACGAGCGAACCGACCCGGCGGCCACCCTCTTCCTGGTCTCCAGCAAGTCGGGCACCACCATCGAGCCGCTCTCGTTCTTCCACCACTTCTGGGCCTCCGCGGCTGCCGCCTCCCCCACCCCCGGCCGCCACTTCGCCGTCGTCACCGACCCGGCCACCCCGCTGGCGGACCTGGCCCGAGACCGCGGCTTCCGCCGGGTGTTCGAGGCCAACCCGGACGTCGGCGGCCGCTTCTCGGCGCTGTCGCACTTCGGCCTGGTGCCCGCCGCCCTCATCGGAGCCGACGTCGCCGGGCTCCTCGACCGGGCAGCGCAGATGGCCGAAGCCTGCCGCCGCCCCCCCGCCGACAACCCCGGCTTCGTGCTCGGCGCCGCCCTGGGGGAGATGGCCCGGGCGGGCCGTGACAAGGCCACCTTCCTGGTCTCACCCTCCCTCTCCGCCCTGCCCGCCTGGATGGAGCAGTTGGTGGCGGAGAGCACCGGCAAGGACGGGGCGGGCATCGTCCCCGTCGCGGAGGAAGCGGCGGGACCGCCGGAGACCTACGGCGACGATCGATGCTTCGTGTACCTGGCACACCAGGGCGACGAAGATGCCGCCCAGGCGGCGGCGGTGTACGCCCTCGAGGCGGCCGGCCAACCCGTGCTGCGCATCCGCCTCGACGACCTCACCGACCTCGGCGCCGAGATGTTCCGAGCCGAAGTGGCCGTGGCCATGGCGAGCAGCGTGCTCGATATCCACCCGTTCAACCAGCCCGACGTGCAGTTGGCCAAGGAACTGGCCTCCCGCGCCATGAAGGGCGCGGCAGGCGGCGCCCCCATCCCCACCGTGGTCGCCAGCGACCGGGGGGCCTCGGCCGCTGCCCTGGCCGATCTGTTCGGGCAGGCCCGGCCCGGCGACTACCTCGCCATCCAGGCGTTCATCGAGCCCACTCCAGAGGCGATCGCCATCCTGCAGGGTTTCCGCCTCCAGGTGCGGGACCGACTCCGCCTCGCCACCACCCTCGGGTTCGGCCCCAGGTTCCTGCACTCCACGGGGCAATTGCACAAAGGAGGGCCCGGCACCGGGCTCTTCCTGCAAGTGGTGGACGACCCGGTGCCCGACCTGCCCGTTCCGGGCACCTCGTACACCTTCGGGCGCCTCGTGTCGGCCCAGGCCGACGGTGACTTCCGGGCACTCGAGGCTCGCGGTCGCCGCGTGCTCCGGGTAGATCTCCGAAACGAGACCATCCTCGGACTCGGCACCGAGGCCTGCGACGTCGAGACGCTCCTCGGCGGCCCATAGCGAGAACCCACCCCTTCGGTGCTGCCCGATCCGCCCCACCGTGACGAATCAGGCGCGCCCGCCGAAGCCGGCCGGCAAGGCCGGGTTCACGTTGCCGCCGCTGACCACCCCCAGGTCGGCGGCCACCCGGGCCACCGCCCGGCCGTGGTTCCCCGAGGAGACGGCCACCACCCCGCGCCGGCGCTCCTCGGGGCTCAGCGACCGCATCTTGTTGGCGGCTCCCCGGATCTTGACGACCCAGTCTCCTGGGCGTTCTCCGGCTTCAGCAGCACCCGGCCCCCGGCCGGCCCCGACAGGTAGGGCGACTCACTCAGGGGCGTGCGCCGCACCCGCCCGGAGATGCGGAGGGCAGCAGCCCGGACATCCTCCAGGGTGGCGTGGCCGGCCACGGGCAGGCTTCGCCTCTCGTTAGCCCGAGCCCTGACCCTCGCCGGCCGCCGGGCCTGGGCCCCACCGTCCGCCCCGACGGGAGTCGGTCTCCTCTTCACACCGCCGGCCCGCCGCTCACGGGGCGCAGCCCGTCAGGTCCTCCCCGTTCCAGCAACCGTCCGCGCCCGGGCCACCGTCCAGGACGTCCCATCCATCGCCGCCGTCGAGCGTGTCGTTTGCGCCGCGCCCTTCGATGCCGTCGTTGCCGCCCATGCCGAACAGGCGGTTGACGCGGAAGTCGCCGATGATCGAATCGTCGTAGGCGGACCCCCGCACGTTCTCGACGTCGAACACGAGGGAACCGATCGCCGGCGGGGGCCAGAGCGAGTCGTAGTGACCGACGGTGAGGTTGACACCGATGGACGTCGGTGAGTTGCGGAAGTCGATCGTGTCCCGGCCGGTCCCGCCGAACACGTCGTTGTCACCCGCCGCGTCGATCACGATGCGATCGCCACCGGCGCCGCCGTCGGCGTAGCCGCCCGTCCCCCCGCCCGGGAAGAGCACGTCGTTGCCGTCATCACCGTCGAGCGAGTCCATCCCGGGACCGCCGCGCAACACATCGCGGCCCGACCCGCCGGAGATCTGATCATCCCCGGCACCGCCCACGACCAGATCGTCCCCATCCATGGTGCAGATCTTGTCGTTGCCGCCGTACCCGTAGACGATGTCGTTGCCGCCGTAGGTCTGGATGACGTCGTCGCCCGCTGTCCCGTAGAGGGTCTCGTCCCCGTAGGTGCCTTCAATACCCGGCCACTCGCCGTAGCACTGCTGAATGGCTCCCGCCGGCGCCATCGCCGCCGCCAGCACGGCCAGCACCGCCGGCACCACCAAGGTGATGAACCGCTTCATAGCCTCGCCTCCACGCGCCGTTGAGGAATCGACGGGCTCCATCCTGCCACCGTCGGCCGGGCGCCGCCATGCGACCCAGCCGGCGCGCCGGGAAGCCGGGCCGTCAGCCCAGTCCCGCCAGGGCCTCCCGCAGCAACCCCCAGGTGACTGCCAGGTCCTCCGGGACCACCCGCGTCTCCCCGACCGTGGTCATGAAAGAGGTGTCGCCGGCCCAGCGCGGCACCAGGTGGAAGTGGAGATGATCGGGCACCCCGGCTCCGGCAATCCTCCCGAGATTGGCGCCCAGGTTGTAGCCGTCGGGCTTCATGGCCACCCCGCAGGCCCGGCCGGCCCGGGCGAGCAGCCGCCACACCTCTTCCACCTCGGCGGCCGTCAGATCGGCGAGGTCGGCCACGTGGCGGTACTGGCTGACCATCAGGTGGCCGGTGCTGTAGGGGAAGCGGTTGAGGACGCTGTAGGCGAGGGCGCCCCGTTCCAGGACGAGCGCGGTCGCGTCGTCCTCGCCGGGCAAGCGGCAGAACAGGCAACCCGCTTCGTTCCACTCGTCGGCCGAGCGCACGTAGCGGCTGCGCCACCCCGCCCACATCAGGTCCACGACGTCGAGCCTACCCGGCAAGTTCCTCAGCCGCCGTCGGCTCCCATCAGCGCCTCGTACAGGAAGGGCAGGGAGACGTCCAGGCGGTAGTCGATGTTGGTGTGATCGTCGTCGAACTCCTCGTAGCGGTACGGGACGCCGGCCGCCGCCAGGGTGCGCACCAAGGCCCGGGCCCCGTGCACCAGGTGGTACTGGTCCTTGCTCCCGCAGTCGAGGTAGAGGCCCCGCAGCGAGCGCAGGTTGGCCTGGCACCGCGCCTGGCCGACCAGTACGACCGGGTCGTGGGAGAGCCAGGCCGACCACCGCTCTGCGTCGATCTCCGCGGTAGCCGGGTCGACCGGCAGGCGCACGCCCATCGGCGCGGCGGGATCGGGGTCGTAGGTGGCAGCCATCGCCAGCACCATCAGGTGGTGGAGCAGGTCCGGCTCGGCCTTGGGAGCGGCGGCGAACGCCTCGAAGAACCCGGCGATCCCACCCTTCTCGGCCAGGAAGCGCAGCGTCCTGGGGAAGTCCACCCGGTAGCAGAGGTCGAAGGCCATGTCGCCGGAATGGCAGGCCACCGCCCCCCAGGCGTCGGCCCGGCGCAAGCCGTGGACGATGGCGCCGTACCCGCCCGACGACTTGCCGAAGACGGCCCGATGCTCGCGCCCCGGGAGGAGGCGGAACTCCTGTTCCAGGCGGGGGAGCATCTCGTCGATCAGGAAGGCCTCCCACCGCCCCGTGGCCGCCGAGTCGATGTACTGGTTGCCGCCCAGCGAGGTGAAGCAGTCGGGGAAGGCGGCGACCACCGGGCCCATCTTCCCTTCGGCGGCGAGGCGATCGAGGCGCTGAGGCACCGACTCACCGAAGGCCTTCCAGCCGAGATGAGCCAGGCCACTGCCGGTGAAGCCCACCAGGTCGACGAACAGCGGGTAGTGCCGGTCGGTCCCCTCATAGCCGGGGGGCAGGTAGACCGCCACCACCCGGTCCACCGGGTCGCCGAGGAGGTTCCCCTCCAGGGCGGCCGACCGGATCTCGATCTCGACCAACCGGCCCTGCGGCCGACGGAAGTTGTGGACGGGCACGGCTCTCCTCGCTGTTGCCGCTCCCGACTATGCCAGCCGCCGCTGGCCGCCGCTACCGTTCGCCCCCCGCGATCGACGCCGACGTGCCTGCCGCCGAGATCCGCTGCTACGCCGAACTGAACGATTTCCTCCCCCTCGCACGGCGCCAACGCGCCTTCGCCTACGCCTTCACCGTTCCCGGCAGCATCAAGGACGCGCTGGAGTCGCTGGGAGTCCCCCACCCCGAGATCGACCTCCTGCTGGTGAACGACGAGCCGGTGGGCTTCGACCGGATCCTCACCGACGGGGATCGGGTCGCCGCCTTCCCGCGCTTTCGCGGCCTCGACATCTCGGGCATCTCCCCGGTGCACGTCCCGCTGCCGGAAGAGCCGCGCTTCGCCCTCGACGGCCACCTGGGGCGCCTCGCCCGCTACCTCCGTTTGCTCGGGTTCGACACAGCTCACCAACCGGAAGCGGGCGACGAGGCCCTGGCCACCCGGGCGGCCGCCGACGACCGCATCTTGCTCACCCGCCACCTGGACCTGCTCAGACGCCGCCTGGTGCGCCGCGGCTACCGGGTGCGCAGCACCGATCCCAGCGAGCAGGTGATCGAGGTGGTGCGCCAATTCGGCCTGGCGGAACGGCTCGCCCCGTTCACCCGCTGCCTGGCCTGTGGGGAGCGCCTCGTGACCGCCGAGCCTTCGGAGGTGGCGGGTCAGATTCCACCGGGAGTCATCGGACGCTACCCCACCTACCACCGTTGCCCCGGCTGCGGGCGGGTGTACTGGCCGGGCTCCCACCATCGACGGCTCTCCTCGCTGGTAGACGAGGTGCGCTCGATGGGCGGCGACCGGGGACCGTAGCATGCGCCCGGCCATGGCCCCCCCGCGCAGCTCCGGCATCCTCCTCCACCCCACCAGCCTCCCCGGCCCCTACGGCATCGGCGACATCGGCCCGGCCGCCCACCACTGGCTCGACTGGCTGGCGGGGAGCGGGTCCACCTACTGGCAGGTGCTCCCCCTCGGCCCCACCGGCTACGGCGACTCCCCCTACTCCTGCTTCTCCGCCTTCGCCGGCAACCCCTACCTGGTGAGCCCCCAGCTGCTGGTGGAGGACGGCCTGCTGGAGCGGCCGGCCCTCGCCGGCCATCCCGAGTTCCCCGGCGGCCGGGTCGACTTCGGGCAGGTGATCCCCTGGAAGCTCGGCTTACTCGACCAAGCGCACCGGGGCTTCCTGGAGGACCCCCCGGGCGACTGCGCCGCCCGCTACCGGGCCTTCCGCCGGGCCCACGCCGGCTGGCTCGAGGACTTCGCCCTCTTCATGGCCCTCAAGGAGGCCCACGGGGGCGGGCCCTGGGAAGGCTGGCCGGCCCCCATCCGCCATCGGCGCCCGGCCGCCCTCCGGCAGGCCCGGGCTTCCCTGGCCCGCGAAGCCGAGAACCAGGCGTTCCGCCAGTTCCTGTTCTTCGACCAGTGGGAGCGGCTGCGGGAGCGAGCGCGCGGTCTGGGAGTGAAGATTCTGGGCGATGCCCCCATGTACGTGGCCGGGGACAGCGCCGACGTCTGGGCGCATCCCGACCTGTTCGTCCTCGACGATGACCTGCACCCGAAGGTGGTAGCCGGGGTCCCGCCGGACTACTTCACCGAGAACGGCCAGCTGTGGGGCAACCCGCTCTACGCCTGGGAGCGGCACGCCGCCGACGGCTACGCCTGGTGGATCTCCCGGCTGCGGTCGCTGCTGGAGCTGACCGACCTGGTGCGCATCGATCACTTTCGCGCCTTCGTGGACTACTGGGAGGTGCCCGCCGGTTCGCCCACCGCCGCCACCGGGCGCTGGGTGCCGGGGCCCGGGACCCCCTTCTTCGCCCGCGTCGAGCAGGCGCTGGGCGCCCTGCCCATCGTGGCCGAGGACCTCGGCGAGCTCCACCCCGCGGTGCCGGCCCTGCTCGCCGAGGTGGGCCTCCCCGGAATGAAGGTGCTCCAGTTCGCCTACGACGGGGACCCGGACAACCCCTTCCTGCCCGAGCACCACCCGGAGAACTGCGTCGTCTACACCGGCACCCACGACAACGACACCACCGCCGGCTGGTACCGGTCGCTGTCCCCGCAGGAGCGCCGCACGGTCGGGAGGGCCGCCGGCGGCGACGGGCGCCGGATCGCCTGGAGCCTCATCACCCGGGCCTGGGAAGCTCCCCCCTTCCTGGCCGTGGCCCCGATGCAGGACCTGCTCGGGCTCGGGTCGGAGGGGCGAATGAACACCCCCGGGTCGTTCGGGAGCAACTGGACCTGGCGGATGAAGCCCGGTGCCGCTCGCCGACGCATCCAGCAGCGGCTGGCCGAGCTCAACCGCCGCACCGGGCGCCACCGCTCCCGTTGAGCCGGGCTCAGGCATCTTCGGCGGTCAGGGCGCGGGCCAGGGGGCCCACCAGGTCGGGGAGCCGCCGCCACACCTCGTACAGCCCTCGGTAGCTCACCTCTCGCTCCGGGTCGGGCCGCACGATCGATCCGGACGGGGCCACCGCCGCCGCCCCGGCAGCATGGCTCGGGTACACGCCTGCCCCCACCCCCGCCAGCACCGCCGCCCCCAGGGCCGCCGCTTCCGGGAGGTCGATGACCTCGATCTCCCGCCCGGTCAGGTCGGCCTTCAGCTGGACCCAGACCGGGTTGCGCACCGCCCCGCCGAGGGCCCGCACGCGATCCACGGTGACGGAGAGGTGCTCCTCCACCCAGGCCAGGTTGTGCCGTAGTGAGAAGCAGGCTGCCTCGAGGGCGGCCTGCAGCAGATCACCCCGGTCGTGCCCCTGGGTGAGGCCGACGAAGGCGCCGCGCGCCCCGGCCGGGTCCCAGCGAGGCGAGGCCCCGCGGCCGAACTCGGGAAAGCAGAGCAGGCCGTTGGGGCGCAGCGGCCGGCGCACCTCGGCCATCATCTGCGCGTAGGCATCGGGGACCTCCTCCCCAATGCGGAACACCTGGCGCCGCAGCCAATCCACCAGGCCCCCGGCGAACCCCACCGAGGAGAGGAGTGCCAGGCGATCCGGCTCGACGTCCCGGTAGCAATTGACGTGAGCGGCCAGGCCCGGGTCGCCGGGGGGAGGGACAGACGCCGGCGTCACCAGCGCCTCGGCCGTCCCGGTCGAATCGATGGGGATGGGCTTCCCTCCCCGCGCCACGAAGGCGGCACAGAGATGGTCGTGGCCGCCCGTCACCACCGGGGTCCCGGCCGGCAGGCCGGTGACCGCCGCGGCCTCCGCAGTCAGCCCGGCCAGCAGCGTCCCGGCCGGCAGGACGGGCGGCATGAGGCGGGCTTCGAGTCCCGCGGCGTCGAGCAGTTCCTCCGACCAGACACCGCGATCGCGTTCAAAGAGGAGGGTGCGGGATGCTATCGAGTAGTCGGTGGCCGCCTCCCCGGTGAGCCGCAGCAGCAACCAGTCCTCGGTGGAGAGCCAGGCGGCGGTGCGGGCCCACACCTCCGGCTCGTGGTCTCTGACCCACATGACCTTGTTCGCCCCGAACAAGCCGTCCAGCGTCATGCCGGCCAGCGCATACAGACGGGCGGCGCCGATCGTCTCCTCCCAGCGGCGGACGTAGCCGACGGCCCGGGGATCGAACCAGGCGATGATGGGGCGCAGCGCCCGGCCGGCTCCATCGACCGGCAGCCCCGCCTCGCCGACGGTGGCCGGGGCTATGGCGGCCACCTCGACGCCGGAGGGCAGGGCGGCGGCCACCTCGCGCAAGGCCGCCGCGGCCGCCAGCCAGAGGGCGTCGGCGTCGTGCTCCACCCATCCCGGCTGCGGGCGGTCCGTGGGTGTGGGGCGGCGGGCCAGGGCGAGCAGGCGCCCATCCGGGGCGAAGGCACCCGCCCGCACCGAGGTGGTGCCGGCGTCGATGCCGATCAGGCAGGTGGTCGCCACGGGCCGCCAGCCTACGCCGCGCCACCGGTCACGGCGTGAGGACGGGCAGACCCGCCTCGGCCCAGGCGACGATGCCGCCTTCGATCTCGTGGACCTCGGCGAACCCCTGGTCCCGCATCATCTCCCGCGCCTGGGCGGACCGGTTGCCGGTCCGGCAGTACAGGAGATAGGGAACCTCACGGTCGAGGGCGCCGAGCTCACCGGCGAAGCCGGCGGCGCTGTAGTCCAGGTTCACCGCCCCGGCCAGGTGCCCGGCGGCGAACTCGTCGGGGGTGCGCACGTCGAGCACCACCAGGCCCGTCGGCACGCCCTCCAGAAGGTCGGCCGCCTCGGCCGGGGAAATGGTCTCAATGGTGGCGGTGGCGGTGGCGGTGCTCGAGCCGCCGCAACCGGCCAGCGTCAACACAACCGCCGCGATCGCCCATCCGGCCGCCCAGAGCCCCGTCCGCCGCACGCCGTCCTCCTCTGTCTGGCAGACGGCACTATGCCCAGCTGCCGTCCCGCCAGCAAGCCCGGCCCCTGCCCCGGGGGTGACGGCGTAGCCTGGGCCCATGCCATCCAAATGCGCCGATTGCCCGATGCGAAAGCGGGCCGAAGCCCAGCCCGACCGCCTCATGTCCCGGATTTGGCGCTGGCACACCAAGTGGTGCCCGGGCTGGAAGGCCTACCAGCGGGAACTGGGGCAGCAAGGGAGCTGAGCCAGAGCAACGGGGCGCCGGCCGGCCGGCGCCCCGTTGGTTGCCAATCCGCCTGGCTCTCAGGAGCCGAGGTCGATGTCGCCCATGTTGGCCAGCTCCTCCGGAGTCAGGCAGCCCATCAAGACCGTCAGCAGCTGCGTCGCCGCCTCCGGGTCCATCTCGCCCTCAGCGTCGGCGCCGGTCAGGGCCGACCCCAGCAGGTCCTGCAAGACGTTGCCCTGGGTGAACGCCTCGGCCACGCACTCGGCGCTGCCGGCGCTGAGGCCGCTCTCCGTCAACGAGTCGACGATGAAGGCCTGCACGTCGACGCAGGGCGACTGCCCTTCGGCCCCGTTGAGGATCACCCCGATGAGCGCGGACTGCTCCTCCGGGGTCATCAGCTCGAGGGCCGAACCCAGGTCGCCCTCTCCGCCCGCGGCCGCCTCCAGTTCTTGCAGACGGGCCACGCCGAAGGTGGCCACGATCTGGCCGCCCAGGCACTGGGCCGACACCTCGTCGATGGGAAGCCCCGTGTCGCCCTCGGCCAGCAGGTCGGCGGCGATCTGGTCGGCCAGGGCCTGCTCTCCGCCGCCCAGGGTGGTGGTGACGGCCTGGGTGGTGGTGGTGGTAGAGGAGGAGGAGGAGGAGGTGCTGGTAGTCACCTCACCGTCGGTGTCGGTCGTCTCGGCGCCGGTGGTGGCCGGGGCGGCGGTGGTCACGCTGCCCTGCTCGAAGACGGAGTCGTCGTCGCCGCAGGCCACGGCCACGAGCACCAGCAAGGCGAGGATGGGGGTCAGGCGTCGCCACATGGCTCTTGTTTCCTTTCGGGCGGAATACCTCGGAATGACGGAGGGATAGTACCGAGCGACCGCGGTTGCACCGGTGGGTCTGCGCCGGCTGGTCTGCGCCGCGTCCTCGGACGGCCGAGTCGGGATCCTCCGCTACCCTGGCGAGGCCGTCACTGAAGAGGTAGGGATGCTGCGCCACGTCGTCCTGTTCCAATGGAAGCCCGGAACCCCGGCCGAGAAGGTACGGGAGATCGAGGATGCGCTGCGCGCCCTGCCTGCCAAGATCCCCCAGGTGGCCGCCTTCGAATGGGGCACCGACGTGAGCGTGCAGGGCTTCTCCCGCGGGTTCACCCACTGCTTCCTGATCTCGTTCGCCTCCGAGGCCGACCGCGACACCTACCAGGTGCATCCCGACCACCAGGCGTTCATCGCCCTCTCGCGGCCGATTGTGGAACAGCTGCTGACCTTCGACTACTTCGCGACGACCTGAGCGAGGCGAGGCGATGACTGATGCCCTGCGCCGAGCCCGGGATCTCTTCCTCGACGACGCCAACACCTACGGCTGCGCCGAGACCACCCTCGTAGTCCTGCAGGAGGTGCTCTCGCTACCCGATCCCGACGACTCCTCGGCGGCCATGCCCCTCAACGGCGGCATCGGCTACTCGGGGGCAACCTGCGGGGCCATCACCGGGGCCGCCCTTGCCGCCGGGCGCCTGGCCGGGCGCTGCCTGCCCGACCACGCCGAGGCCAAGGCGGAGGCGCGCCGCCTGGTACAGGAACTCATGGCCGACTTCGCCCGGGAGTTCGGCTCGCTGGACTGCCGGGCCCTCATACCCTACGACCTCATGGCCCCCGGCCAGCACCAGGCCTTCATCGACAGCGGAATCTGGCGCGATGTCTGCATGCGCCAGATCCTCTTCGCCGTCGAGGAGATGGGCCGCCTGATCGGGGAAGCCGACTGGGCCCCTCCCAGGTCCGCGGCGGAGTCCCCTGGAGCCCCCGCGCCCGGCCGGGATGAGCCCGGCCGATGATCGCCACCAGCCTGCTCACGGGGACTGTCCCGGCGACGCGACGAGGCCCTCGGGCACCCGCCCCGCTCAGTTGACGGTCTTCCCATCGAGGCGTATCGTGGCCAGCGCTCGATTATCGATGATTGCCCGGCTCTCGCGCGGGCCGGGCTGGATAGGGGACGCATGCTCAAGGCCGTGACACGCAGCGAGGCCCAGGTAGTCCATCTCCCCGGGCGCGATTGGCTCCTGTACGTGGGGCCGGAGAGCACCGGCGCCCGCAACCTCACCGTCGGCTACTCGGTCTTCCCGCCGGGTTCGGCTCCTGAGGGCCACATCCACCCCACCCAGGAAGAGGTGGTCTTCTGTGTTGCCGGGCACGGCGCCCTGGTCTCCCCCGAGGGGTCCGTTCCCCTCGAGCCGGGGACGGCCGTCTACGTCGCCGCGGGCGTCCACCACGCCACGGTGTCCCACGGCCCCGAGCCGCTCGAGCTGGTGACCTCGTTCTCGCCGCCCGTGGTGCCCGGCTCGTGGGACAGGAAGATCGACTAGCAGCCGACGGCACACCGCCGAGGAGGCAGATAGTGAAGAGAGGCTCAGACGGAGCCGGCCCGACCGTGGTCGAACTCGAGGACCTCGCCCGCCGGGCCCGGGCGCACATCGTCCGCACCATCGCCGGGGCGCACGGCGGCCATCTGGGGGGCCCGCTCTCGGCGATCGACATGCTGATCGCCCTCTATTTCCGGGTGCTGAATGTGCGTCCCAACGAGCCCGGCTGGCCGGACCGCGACCGCTTCGTCCTCTCCAAGGGCCACAGCTCCATCGCCCTCTACACCGCCCTGGCGATGCGCGGCTACTTCCCCGTGGACGAACTGAGGACCTTCGATGCCATCAACTCCCGCCTGCAGGGCCACCCCGACATGTCGGTGACCCCCGGCGTCGACATGTCGTCGGGCTCGCTGGGCCTCGGCTTCTCGGGAGCCATCGGCATCGCCCTCGGCACCCGGCTCGCCGGCAAGGCCTGCACCACCTACGTCATGCTCGGCGACGGCGAATGCAACGAAGGCGTCGTCTGGGAAGGTGCGCACGCCGCCCAGCGCCATGTCCTGGACAACCTGGTGGCCATCGTCGACCACAACCGGCTGCAGCAGTTCGGCTGGCGGTCGGAGACCCCCGGCCAGCGCCAGCCCTCCTACACCGGGAGCCAGCTGGCCGACCGCTGGTCGGCCTTCGGGTGGCACGTGCTCGAGATGGACGGCCACGACATGGCCCAGATCCTCGCCACGGTCGCAGCGGCCCGTGACCACCAGGGAGGGCCGGTGGCCATCATCGCCCACACCGTCAAGGGCCAAGGCGTTTCCTTCATGGAAAACAACTACCTGTGGCACGCCCGGGTACCCAACCAAGAGGAACTCGCCCTCGCGCTGGCCGAGCTGGGCGAGCCGGAGACGGCAGTGCAGGGAGGTGCATCATGACCCTCGCTCCCGGCAAGGCCCTGCGCGTCGCCTTCGGAGAGACCGTGGCCGAGCTGGCCAACCAGGATCCCCGCATCGTCGTCCTCGACGCCGACCTGGGCAGCTCCACCCGGGCCGACATCTTCGAGAACGCCCACCCCGAGCGCTTCTTCCAGATGGGCATCGCCGAGCAGAACATGCTGGGAGCGGCGGCCGGCATGGCGACGGTGGGCTTCATCCCCTTCGTCTCCACCTTCGCCTGCTTCGCGGTGGCCCGCGCCCTCGACTCCATCCGGGTGCTCATCGCCCAGCCCAAGCTGCCGGTGAAGATCGCCGGCGGCTACGCCGGCCTGCTGGCCGGGATGACGGGGAAGACCCACCTGATCTTCGACGACCTGACCATCATGCGGGCCATGGCCAACATGGTGGTGGTGGCCCCGGCCGACGAGGTCGAGACCCGGCAAGCGATCAAAGCCATCGTCGAGCATCCCGGCCCGGCCTACATCCGCCTGAGCCGCGAGTCCTCGCCGATCCTCTTCGACAACACCTACCGCTTCGAGTTGGGGCGCTGCACGGTGGTGCGCCGCGGCGGCGACGTCACCGTCTTCTCGACCGGCACGCACACCGTCCGGGCCTACCAGGCGGCGGAGATCCTGGCCGGCGAGGGCATCGACGTGCACCTGGTCCACGTCCCCACCCTGAAGCCGCTCGACGAGGAGGGCATCGTCGAGGCGGCCCGGGCCACTGGCTTCGTGGTCACCACCGAGGAGCACACCATCATCGGCGGCCTCGGCGGGGCGGTGGCCGAACTGCTCTCCGACCGGTACCCGGTGCCGGTCAAGCGGCACGGCCTGGCCGACATCTTCGGCGAGTCGGGCCCCGACGAGGCATTGCTGGAGAAGTACGGGCTCTCGGCCGGCAAGACGGCCGAGGCGATTCGAGGGTTCTTGCGCACTCGGGTGGCATGAGGGGCGAGACCGGCTTCGGACCCGGCCACCCGGCGCACCGGCGAGGCGCGCACGGCAGCCTCGAGAAGGAGCGAGCATGAGCAGCCTGGACAGGTTCCGCCTCGACGGCAAGGTCGCCCTCATCCCCGGAGGCGGCGGGGGCATCGGCTCGGCCCTGGCCTGCGGCCTCGCCAGCGCCGGGGCCGACGTGGCGGTCGTGGAGCGGACCCGGGAGCTGGGCGAGCCAGCCGCCGAGAAGGTGCGGGCCGCCGGTTGCCGGGCGCTGGTGGTGAGCGGCGACATGACCAGAGAGGAAGACGCCGACCGGGCGGTGGCCGAGACCCTGGCCGGGCTCGGGCGCCTCGACATCATCATCAACGCCATCGGGGGCGGGGCCGGCAAGGTCCTCTTCCCCGTCCACGAGTACCCGCGCGACGCCTGGGACTGGATCTTCGAGCTGAACGTGCGGGCCAACCTCCTCCCCACCCAGGCGGCCGCCCGGGCGATGATCGCCGCGGGGAACGGTGGTCGGGTGCTCAACATCTCCTCGGTCCGGGCGCAGCTCGGCATCAACGCCGGCTACTCGGCCTACGTCGCCGCCAAGGGGGCGATCAGCTCGCTCACCCGCCAGATGGCCACCGAATGGGCGCCCTACGGCATCACGGTCAACGCCATCTCCCCCACCTTCGTCGACACCCCGCAGGTGGCCATGCTGCTCGACGACCCCAACTTCAAGAAGGGCGTGGTGGCGCGCATCCCCCTGGGCCGGGTGGGCACCCCGGACGACCTGCTGGGGGCGGTGCTGTTCTTCTGCTCCGATGCCTCCTCGTTCGTCACCGGGCAGATCCTGAACATCGATGGGGGGCTAACGGCCACTCAGTGAGTACAGAACCGCCGGGACCGGAGGCGGCCGGCGAGGACCAGGCGACTGCCGCAGAAGGGAGCGGGCGACCGTGCAGCAGGTGACGGCCAACGTATTCACCGACACCACCCAGCGGGGGTGCAACCCCAGCTTCGTAGTGACCTCCGACGGGGTGGTGGTGATCGACACACCCCAGCTCCCCACCAGGGCGGTGGAGCTGCGTCGGACGGCGGAAGCCCACGGGCCCATCCGCTACGTGATCAACACCGAGCACCACGTCGACCACATCTTCGGGAACTACTACTTCCGGGGAGCCGGCCCGGTGGTGGCCCACCTCGAGGTGGCCCGCAATTTCATGCTGCCCACCCAGGACCCCAGCCCCTACTGGTACGCGAAGGAGGCCCTCCCCACCGACGACCCCGAGGGGGAGGCCATCTTCCCCGACGAGGAGACCTACTACCGCGATCCCAACCGCCCGGCCATCACCTTCACCGAGAGCCTCACCCTGCGGGTGGGCGGGCACACCTTCGAGCTCATGCACACCGGGGGGCACACCGTCGGCCAGATCGCGGTGCACGTCCCCGAGGAGCGGGCGGTGTTCACCGGCGACACGGTCTTCTGCGAGTGCCAGAGCTGGCTCTACGTGTCGAATGTGGACGAGTGGATCGCCGCCCTGGACCGGCTGGGCGGCCTCGACGTGGATCACGTGATCCCCGGCCACGGCCCGGTGACCACCCAGGCCTACTTCGCCGTGCAGAAGGCCTTCCTCATGGAGTGGGTGACCGCGGTGGCGCTCGGGGTGGCCAAGGGCTGGAGCAAGGACGAGTGCATCGCCCGCATCAGCTTCGCCGACCGCTTCCCGGTGGACGTCGGCCAGGGCTACATGATGGACCACATCCAGCGGGAGAACGTGACCGCGCTGTACGACAAGCTGATCGCCGGCGTGCGCCCGTAGCCGGGCGGCTCCGGCGGAGGGTACCCCTCCGACCGCCGGAGGGAGGCCCCGGGTCGAGTAGCCTCCGCTGCGCCCCCGAGGAGAGCCGCACGAGGAGCACACGATGACATCGGCCGCCATCGCCCCGTCCCAACTGCCCCGGGCGCGCAAGCTCCGCATCGCCGCGGCCTACTACGCCGCCTACCTCATGCTGGGCCTGATGCTGACCTCCGTCGGCCCGGCCATGGACGACCTGGAAGAGCAGAGCGGGTCCTCCACCTCGGACGTCGGCTTCCTCGTCGTGGTCATGTCGCTCGGCTACATGGTGGGATCGGTCGTCGGCGGCCGCTTGTACGGCCGCCTCGTCGGCCATCGGATCCTCTCCCTCTCCCTGCTGGGAATGGCCCTGGCGACCCTCGCCATCCCGTGGCTGGGCGCTCTGTGGTTGTTGATCGTGGCCTTCTTCCTGGTCGGCCTGGCCCTGGGGATCATGGACGTCGGCGGCAACACCCTGCTGGTCTGGCTGTACGGGGCCGAGGTGCCGCCCTACATGAACGCCCTTCACCTCTGCTTCGGCATCGGGGCCTTCATCGGCCCTCTGGCGATGAACGGCTTTGCCGCCGCCACCGGCACCGCCGTCAGCACGTACTGGCTCTACGCCGGCCTCATGCTGCCCGTCACCCTCTGGCTGGCCAGGACGCCCAGCCCGGACAGCCCGGTCGCGGCACAGACGGCCCCCGGCATCGCCGGCGCGCTGCGCCGCTACTGGCTGGTCATCGCCCTCATCTCGGTCTTCGTCTTCATGCACATGGGCGCCGAGCTGTCCTACGGGGCGTACATCACCTCCTATGCAGACGACCTCTTCTACTCGGAGTCCCTGGCCCGGGTGGTGAACTCGGTCTTCTGGGGCGGCCTGGTGGTCGGCCGCCTGATCGCGGTCCCCCTGGCGCTGCGCCTGAAGGCCGCGGCCATGCTGCGGATCGACCTGCTGGGGGCCGCGGCCGGCATCGCCCTCATCGCCCTGCTGCCCGACTCGACGGTGGCCCTGTGGATCGGGACCATCGTCCTGGGCATGAGCATCGCCTCGATGATCCCCAGCAGCATCAACTACGCCGGCGAGAGGATGCCCATCACCGGCCAGATCACCGCCCTCTTCCTGATAGGGGGCAGCGCCGGTTCCACCGTCCTGCCCCTCATCGTGGGCCGGCTCTACGGCGACGAGCCGAACGTCCGGCCCGAGATGATGGTGTGGGTGACCGCGGCCGCGGTGGGCGCGGCGATCCTGCTGCTCGCCGCCATGGCCGCGGCCACCCGCCGCGAGCGCCCGGAGGTCGGTATCGCCGACTGACCTGCCGCTCTCCGCGCGGCGCCTCCGTCCCGGCTCGGCACTCCCCTAATGAGCGACTACCACCTCCACCTGCACCCGCACGAGCCGACACCCGACGGCCCGCCGCCCGGGGAGTACCCCGTCTCCTACCTGGAGCGATACGTGGAAGCCGCCG
>CAYGYX010000031.1:0-23871 GCA_964354255.1 uncultured Acidimicrobiia bacterium
GCCGCGGCGCCGACCTGTTCGAGTCCACCGCCGCCGAGAACATCGGGGCCATGATCCTGGGGGCCTCGCTGGCCCTGGCCGCCGACCGGGCCGGGCTCGGCTTCTCGGCGGGCATCGTCGGGGTGATGATGTTCCCGTTGGTGGCCCGGGCCTTCGGGATCATCGCCTCGATCGCCGGCATCCTCTACGTCCACATGGACAAGGAGGAGAAGATCGACCCGATGACGGCCCTCAACCGGGGCTACTACGTGGCGGTGGTGCTGGCCATGGCCGCCTTCGCCGGAGTCACCTACTGGCTGCTCTCGAGCGAGGAAGCCCCCAACGCCTGGTGGCACTTCTTCCTGTGCGGGATCATCGGGGTGGCCACCTCGGTGGCCTTCGTGTACATCACCCAGTACTACACCGAGCACAAGTACCGCCCGGTGCGCTCGATCGCCGAGGCGTCCCAGACCGGCCCGGCCACCAACATCATCTCCGGCATCAGCGTCGGCCTGGAGTGCGTCGCCATCCCGGTGGTGGTCATGAGCGGCGCCCTGCTCGGGTCCTACTTCCTGGGCAAGGCGGCCTTCCCGGCCGGGGCCGGCGTCAACGCCGGCCTGTTCGGCACGGCGGTGGCCACCATGGGGATGCTGGCCACGGCGGCCTTCATCCTGGCCATGGACACCTTCGGGCCCATCACCGACAACGCCGGCGGCATCGTCGAGATGTCCCAGCAGCCGGAGGAGATCCGCCGCAAGACCGACCGGCTCGACGCCGTGGGCAACACCACCAAGGCCCTGACCAAGGGGTACGCCATCGGCTCGGCCGCCCTGGCGGCCTTCCTGCTCTTCCAGGCCTACATGGAAGAGGTGCTCAACTACTCGGGCGGCGAGGGGACCATCTTCCCGGTGGATCTCGCCAAGCCGGTGGTGTTCGTCGGCGCCCTGTTCGGAGCCGGCCTGGTGTTCCTGTTCTCCTCCTGGGCCATCCGGGCGGTGGGCCGGGCGGCCCAGGCCATCATCGGCGAGGTGCGGCG
Source organism: uncultured Acidimicrobiia bacterium (assembly GCA_964354255.1). Lineage (GTDB taxonomy): Bacteria > Actinomycetota > Acidimicrobiia > Spongiisociales > UBA11373 > VGBK01. The sequence continues at coordinate 1,016 of CAYGYX010000031.1, forward strand.
GCAGTACGCCCACCTGCCTCGGGAGAACGAGATGATCGTGTTCCCCGCCGACTTCGAGCCGGAGTACGGGGCCTGCGTGGACATCGTGACCCGCTCGGCGCTGCGGCGCATGGTGGCTCCCGGCCTGCTGGCCGTGCTCGGCCCCATCGGCCTGGGCCTGCTGTTCAAGTGGCTCTTCGTCACCGACGCGGATCCGCTGATCTCCGCCGAGGCGGTGGCCGCCATGCTGATGGTGGGCACCATCGCCGGCATCCTGGTTGCCCTCTTCTTCAACAACGGAGGGGGAGCCTGGGACAACGCCAAGAAGTTCATCGAGGCGGGTGCCTTCGGCGGCAAGTACCTGACGGCGGCGGACGGCTCGACCATCAAGAACCCGACGCACGGGGCGGCGGTGGTCGGGGACACGGTGGGTGATCCCTTCAAGGACACCGCCGGCCCGTCCCTGCACGTGCTGATCAAGCTGCTCTCCACCATCACCCTGGTGATGGCGCCGCTCTTCCTGTAACGGAAGACGAACGCGGGAAGCCCCTCCGGTTCCACCCGGAGGGGCTTCTCTCTATACGGAGGTCGCGGAGCTCAGGACCGACCCTTTCCGATCCCCACCCAGACGCCGAGCAGGCCGATGATCGCCCCGCCCGCCAGCAGGTAGAGCCCCCACTCGGGTGTCACCAAGTCCGGGTCACCGGTGGCGTACAGCGACGCCAGGTTGGTGCCCCCCACGATGAAGATCAGGAGGGCCAGGATGCCCAGGATGAGGATCCCACCGGCCGGCAGCCGGAAAGCGCCGCCCGACACCGAGGCCAGCATCGCCAGCCCGATGAGGGCGAGCAGGCCCCCGGCGATGAGTACCGACATGCCGGAGAACAGCGGGCTGAACCCGGTGTCGAAGGCCTCCTGGACGAAGAACTTCTCGCTCCCCGAGGCGAGGTCGTAGGTGTCCCAGCCTGTCACGGACTCCCCGGCCAGCGGGCTGCCCAGCCAGGGAAGGAACACCGACAGGATCATGAGCGCCCCGCCGACCAGGGCGGCGAACCCGCCCAGGCCCCGGCGGGACGAGAGAGACGTGGTTGTGGTCATGCAGGCCTCCACTCAGCGACGCGTCGTGGCTTCGATTCGCAGTCTATGAGGCGGCGCCGCGCCGTGTGAAGCCCGGGGTGGGCGTCGTCCTAGTCGAAGAAGGTCCCCTTGGCGTCCATGCGCACAATCCGCCGACCGTTACCGAGCACGAGCAGGGCGGCCAGGGCACCGACTGCCGGGAGCACGAGAGCCGCGTACATGCCGATCTTGATCGTCCACTCATCGTCGACCAGGGTGCGGTAGTTGTAGATCGCCGAGGCCTCCATCGCCGCCCAGAGCAGAACCGTCACGACCACCCCGGCCACGATCCCCCGGCGCTTGAGCAGTTGTGAGACGCCGAAGCGCTCCTTCAGCGAGCGGCGGAAGGAGACGCCGGAACCGGAGAGCTTCGACCTGCCGCGGGGCACCAAGGCGCGCACCCCGATGGACCAGGTGACCAAGATGGCGAAAACGCCGATGATGAAGATCGGGGCGGGGCGAGCGAAGCCGAGACCGCGCTCGGCCCAGCCGAGGGACCCTCCACCGAAGCCGAACACCGTGACCAGCAGGGTGGCCACGACCGCGATCGTCTCCAGGTAGAACCCAAACAGCTGCCGCCCCGAAGGGACTATCCCTTCCCGCAACTCACCCTGAGGCATCGCGGCCGGTGCCGCCGGCGGGGTGCCGAAGGGTGAGACCGCCTCCGGCGGCGGCGGGGGCACACCGCCACCAACGGGGGTTCCCCCCTCGAACCGAGCGCCGCAATAGCGGCAGACCAGCGCTTCCTGCTGGATCTCCTCGGCGCAGAGCGGGCACTTCTTGGTGGCCATGGCTGATCCTCCCTCCGCCCCAAGCCTATCTAGGCTCGGTACATCCTGCCGGGGGGAAGCCGTGGGCCGGGCCCGCCGCGCCGCCGGTGACCATCGCGGGCGAAAGGACGAAGCGTGAAGAGCCACCGCCAGGAACTCTGGTTCGAGGTGCCGACGCGCCGGGGTTTGATCAACATCACCGCCCAGGTGGAACAGGCAGTGCGGGCCAGCGGTATCCGGGAAGGCCTGGTACTGGTCAACGCCATGCACATCACCGCCAGCGTGTTCATCAACGACGACGAGGCCGGCCTCCACCACGACTTCGAGGTGTTCCTGGAGGGGATAGCCCCGCACGAACCGGTGTCCCGCTACCACCACAACCGCACCGGCGAGGACAATGCCGACGCCCACCTGAAGCGCCAGGTCTTCGGGAGGGAGGTGGTGGTGGCCGTCACCGACGGCCGCCTCGACTTCGGCCCCTGGGAGCAGATCTTCTACGGGGAGTTCGACGGGCGCCGCCGCAAGCGGGTGCTGATCAAGGTGATCGGCGAGTGACCGGCCGTTCCCTCAACCGGATACTCTGCCGGTGGCAGGAGGCCCCATGACCGAGGAGCAGGACCTCGAGCGCCGGCGCCTCGCCTATCGCCGGGCCGGCTACGCAGTGGCCCGCCATACGCAGGGGCGGCGGGTACCCGATCTCTCCCTGGAGTCACCGGCGGCACCGGCGGCCCCCGCGGGCAGCGACTCCCGATGGTGGCAGGTCGATCTGGGGAGCCGGGCTCGTTACCAGACCGAGCTGGAGGTACTCGCCCGATGGGCGGGCCTGCTCGGCGAGTCCCGGGCGTGCCTCGGCGACCGGGAGCCGCCCGGAGGCTGGGGCCCGGCCCGCGATCCCCTAGCCGTCCTCGGGCAGCGGGTCACCCGGGACCTCGAAGAGAACGACGCCTACCTGGAGTGGCTGCGGCGGCGGGCACTGGGTCTCATCGACCTCCCCGACATCTGGGCGGCGGTGGAGGCGGTAGCCGACGCCTTGCTCACCGAGGGGAAGGTCGGCTCCCGGGAGGTGTCGGAAATCGTCGCCGGGGTTCACCGGGCGCGGCGCCACCGCTCCGGCTTCGCCGGCTTCTTTCGCAACCCGAGATGAAGGAGTGCCACATGCTCGACCTGCCCCCGCCCCGCCCGGCCGGCCCCATGTCCCTGGAGGAAGCCCTCGGCCGACGCCGCTCACGACGCGACTTCAGCGGCGCGCCCCTCTCCCCCGCCGAGTTGGGGCAGCTCCTCTGGGCGGCCCACGGCCTGACCGGCCTCGACGGCCGGCGCACCACCCCCTCGGCGGGGAACACCCGCTCACTCGAGGTGTACGCCGTCACCCAGAAGGGGGCCTTCCGCTACGACGGCGCCGCCCATCGCCTGGAGGAGACCGACCCCACCGACCTGCGGGGCCCGCTCAGCGCCGCCGCCTACCAAGACGAGCATCTCCTGCGGGCCGGAGCGGTGATCGTCCTGGTGGCGGTCACCGCCCGCACCGCGACCCGGTATCCCGAGCGGGCAGAGCGCTACGTCGCCATGGAGCTGGGGCACGCCGCCCAGAACATCCTGCTCCAGGCCGAGGCTCTGTGGCTGGCCGCCTACCCGGTGGGGGCGCACGATGTCGAAGGAGTGGCCCGCCTGCTGCGCCTCCCCGAGGGCTGCCTGCCTCTCTACCTGGTGCCGGTGGGCCGCCCGGCGGCCCCCTGAGCTCAGCCGGGCAGGAAGCTGAACCGCACCCGGCGAGTGCGGTTGTCACGGTTGGGGTCGACCACCACCAGCGACTGCCAGGTGCCGAGGGTGAGGCACCCGCCCACCACCGGGATCGTCACCGACGGGGAGATAAAGGCCGGGATCACGTGGTCGGCCCCATGCCCGGGGGCGCCGTGCCGGTGTCGCCAGCGCTCGTCCCGGGGGAAAAGCGTGCCGAGGTGGGCAAGCAGGTCCCCCTCGCTGCCCGCCCCGGTCTCCATGATGGCCAGCCCGGCGGTGGCGTGGGGCAGGTAGACCGAGAGCAGGCCGTCCCCCTTGCCGGCCACGAAGCGGGCGGCCTCGGCGGTGATGTCCAGGGCGGCGGGAGTGGAACCGGTCGGCAGGGTGATCTCGATCGTGTGCACGGCGACAGGCTACGCCCCGGCCGGATCAGCCGGGCGGGATCTCCACCACCAGGAGCTGGGATACCCGCCGGCCCTGGGCCCTGCCCAGGTGCAGTTCCAGTTCGGTGGCGGCCCCCACGGCGCTCAGATCGAAGACGGCCGTCACCGCCTCGGCGGGGACGGTGTCGACGAGCTCGCCCGGCGGCCCGCCGGCAGGGTCCTGCCAGGTCAGGGACACCGCGGTGCGGCTCTTGGGCGTCAGGCGCACCACCAGGTACCGAGCCGTGCCCGGCGGCGGCTCGGGCAGGGAGACAGGTATCCGCGACTCCGCCGAGCCGGTAGTCACGATCTCGGCGGTGGACCCCGCCCAGCGGGTGCCCAGCTCGTCTCCCGTCATCCGGCGCGAGAGGCCTATCTCCCGGTGCGGCAGCACCTCGGCCAGGGCACCGACGACGTCGGCCAACAGCGCACCCTGCAGCCGGGGGATGGTGGAGCGCTCCACGGTCACCACGATGAGCAGGTCGCTCCCGAGCAGCCGCTCACCGAACCAGGCCCGGTCGGTCCCGAAGGATTCGCTGGCGCCGCGCGGCCGCACCGTGGTCAGGCTGGCGAAGTAGGGGCGCAGGAGAGGGGCGAGACGGAAGCCCATGGAGTCGTGGATCATGAACGCCGAGCCGCCGACGGATGGGGCATCCGCCACGGTGCTCACCACCGCCCGCAGGCCGCGGGCCAGGGTCTCCGTCGACGTGGTCGGCTCCTCCCCCCGATGCACCTCCCAGAGCTCGACGTCCTCCCGCAGGGGCAAGCCCATCAACTCGCCCAGATCGCCGATGCGGCGCTCGGTGCCCATCAGCACGAACGACGCCGGCTCCCAGAGGCCGGGCGCGAGCTGCTCCACTGCGGCGGCCGCAACCGCCCCCGCTCCGTAGTTGTTCCAGTGGGTGTCGAGGTGGTAGTAGACGGTGCGCTCACCCGCCGTCGCCGCCGCCGACTCGAGCACCGACCAAGTATCCACGTACCCCACGATGCCGGCCGCCGCCAGCAACTCCCGGAAGGCCACCCGGTTGGCCACGGCGCAGGCGGCGTCGTCTTCGAGGTCCCCAAGCCGATCGGGGTAGATAGCCGACTTGTTCGGGGCCACCAGGAGGAGGAGGTCCTTCCCGGCCAGGTGCAGCACCCGCTCTACCAGGGCGATCTCGTCGACCGCGGCCTGCACCCGCGTGGCGGCGTAGCAGGGGACAGCGATCTCATCCCGCAAGAAGAGCCACCCGCCGGCCCCGAGCAGGACCCGGGAGTTCGGGCTCTCGCCGAACAGGTTCAGGTCGAGGCGGGCATCGGCTTCGATGGCCCGGTCGCGGCCCGGGAGCCGATCGGAGAACCAGGCGCCGATCTGCGCATACCAGGCGCTGTCGAGCAGTGCGCCGGCGAAGAAGCCCGGTGCCTCGGCCGGACGGCGTTTCTCGATCTGCGGCGGGCGCAGCCCCGCCAGCAGGAGCACCAGGGGCAGCCCGACCAGCGCGCAGAACCAGAGGACGATCGCCCATCGTCCCAGCCGCCTCGGCCGGGACGCTCGTCGTTCGGGAGGGGAGGGGTCTTTGCCGGCCATCAGAACTGGAAGTAGAGGAACGGGCTGAAGGTGCCGCTGACCACGAGGATCAGGGCATACGGTAGGGCCACGGCGAGTATCGCGCAGCGGGCGGCCAGGGCCCGCCGGCTCGGCTGCAACAGGTAGGGCCCGAGGACGAAGCCCCGCGGGAGCAGCGCCACCGTCGAGGCGAGCGCCAGGGTGACGGCCAGACGCCCACTCATCACCCCGGCCAGCGCCCCGCTCCCGGCTCCGAAGTCGAAGGAGAACAGGGCCTGCAGGTACCCGGCGGCTTGCCCGAGCGAGCCGGCGCGGAAAAGGACCCAGCCGAGCATGACCAGGAGGAGGGTCAGCGCCCGCCGCAGCGGGACCAGCGAGGCCTCACCGGTGGGGCGCTGCCCCGTGGCCCGCTCCACCACCAGCAGGGCACCGTGGTAGAGGCCCCAGACGAGGAAGGTCCACCGGGCCCCGTGCCACAAGCCGCACAGGGCGAAGACCAGGGCCAGGTTGCGGTAGGTGGCCGCCGACGACCCCTGGTTGCCGCCGAGGGGCACGTACAGGTAGTCGCGGAACCAGTTGGAGAGGGTGATGTGCCAGCGGCGCCAGAAGTCGGTGATCGAGATGGCCGAGTAAGGACGGCGGAAGTTCTCCGGGAAGCGGAACCCGAACATGCGGCCCAGGCCGATGGCCATATCGCTGTATCCGGAGAAGTCGAAGTAGATCTGGATCGTGTAGGCGATCAGGCCCAGCCAGGCCTCCGGCATGGAGAGGCGGCCAGGGTCCGCCCCGAAGGCGGCGTCGGCGGCGGCGGCGACCGTGTCGGCCACGATCACCTTCTTGGCCAGGCCGTGGGCGAAGCGCAGCACCCCATCGGCGAAGTCCTCCAGCCCGGCGTGCCGCCGGCGCAACTGGTCGCTGATCTCGTGGAAGCGCACGATCGGCCCGGCGATGAGCTGCGGGAAGAGCGCCACGTACAGGGCGAAGTCGATCGGGTTGGCGAACCGTCGGGTGCGGCCCCGGTAGACGTCGATGACGTACGACATCGAGTGGAAGGTGAAGAAGGAGATGCCGATGGGGAGAGCGATCCCCGCCCAGGCAATGGTTCCCAGACCGAGCCGATTCCCGACCGAGTTCAGCTGGTCCACCACGAAGTTGGCATACTTGAAGAACCCCAGGATGGCCAGGTTCACCACCACGGCCACGGCCAGGCCAACCCGCGCGGCCCCCTCGCGCCCTTGGTCGCGAGCCCACCCGATCAGCCACCCGGCCCCGTAATTGAGGGCGATCGCCGTCAGCAGCAGCAGCACGAACGCGCCCCCGCCCCAGGTATAGAAGAGCAGAGAGGCCAGCAGCAGGAGGGTGTTGCGCAGCCGACCCGGCGTGACCCAGTGGAGAGCAAGGACGACGGGAAGGAACAGGAACAGGAAGGCGGTCGCGGAGAAGACCATTGGCCGCTAGAGGATAGGGCCGGCTCCCGGGGCAGGTTGGCACCCGGGGTCGCGCCTAGGCGTTCTCGCCCATGAACAGCGCCGACACCGACTCGTCAGTGAAGATCGCCCGCAGGGCGTCGGCCAGGATCGGGCCGACCGAGAGGACCTTCAGCTTGGCCAGGCCGGCGGCCTCCTCGGGCACGGGGAGGGTGTTGGTGATCACCACCTCCTCGAGGGCGCGCGTCTGGAAGCGCTCGGCGGCCGGCGGGGAGAGCACCCCATGGGTGGCCAGCGCCCGCACGCTCAGCGCCCCCGCCTCTCGCAGCAGTTCGGCGGCGGCGGCCACCGTGCCCCCGGTGTCGATCATGTCGTCGATGATCACCGCGTGCAGGCCGGCCACGTCGCCGACCACCTGCAGGGCGGCCGACTCGTTGTGCACTTCGGCCCGGCGCCGCTTGTGGATGAAGGCGACTCCGGCGTCGAGGTGGCGGGCGAAGCGGGAGGCGAGGCGCACCCGCCCGGTGTCGGGGGAGACGATCACCATGGACCCGCCCACCGCCTCCTGGAGGTACCGATAGAAGACGGGCAGGGCGGTGAGGTGGTCGAACGGCTTGGCGGTGAACCCCTGGATCTGGGCGCTGTGCAGGTCCATCGACACGATGCGGTCGGCGCCGGCGGCCACGAACAAGTCGGCCATCAGCCGGGCGGTGATCGGCTCGCGGGCCAGGTGCTTCTTGTCCTGGCGGGCATAGCCGTAGAAGGGGACCACCGCGGTGACCCGCTTGGCCGAAGCCCTCTGCAGGGCATCGAGCATGATCAGCTGTTCCATGATGTGGAAGTTGACCGGCTTGCTGTGGCTCTGCAGCACGAAGCAGTCGGCCCCGCGCACGCTCTCGTCGAAGCGGATGTAGATCTCCCCGTTGGCGAAGCGGGACCGCTCCACCCCGCCCAGGGGGATGCCGAGCAGCTCGGCCACTTCCTCGGCCAGGGGTAGGTTGGCCGAGCCCGAGAAAAGCATCATCCGCTTGCGGCCGGTCAGTTCCACCTGCGCTCACTCCCTCTTCCGGGCCCGCCGGGACTTCTTCGCAGCGTAGCCGGGGACCTCCCGCTGCTGCGAACGCTCCACCGCCAGGGAGCCCGGAGGCACGTCCCGGGTGATGGCCGAGCCCGCCCCGGTGTAGGCATCGTCGCCGATGTGCACCGGTGCCACCAGCATGGTGTCCGAGCCGATGAACACCCGGTCGCCGATGACCGTGCGGTGCTTCTCGCTGCCGTCGTAGTTGCAGGTGATGGTGCCCGCCCCGATGTTGGACTCCTCGCCGATCGTGGCGTCCCCCATGTAGGACAGGTGGGGGACCTTGCTCCCCCGGCCCACCACGGTGTTCTTCGTCTCGACGAAAGTGCCCACCTTGGCCCCGGCCGCCAGGCGGGTGCCGGGCCGCAGGCTGGCGAAGGGGCCGACCTGCGCCCCCTCCCCCACCTCCGCCCCCCGCAGGACCGAGTACCACACCCGCGCCCCGGGGCCGATGGTGCTGTCGGCGGCGAAGACTTGCGGGCCGACTATCGCCTGGGCCGCCACCGTGCAGCTCCCCTCCAGGTGGACCTCCGGGTAGAGGCGGGCCCCGGCCGCCAGGGAGACGCCAGCATCCAGGTAGACCCGGTCGGGGTCGAGCATCCACACCCCGGCCGCCATCCAGGCGACATTGATGCGCCGCCGGACCTCGGCGGCCACCGCCGCCAGCTGGCCGTGCGAGTTGACCCCCTGCACCTCGGCCGGGTCGGCCACCGGCACGCCCCGCACCAGGCCCGAGGCCGCCAGCCGGCCGATCGCATCGGTGAGGTAGTACTCGCCCTGTTCGTTGTCCCGGGCGAGGCCGCCCAGAGCCCCAACCAGCGCCGCCCCCTCGAAGGCGTAGGTGGAGACGGCCACCTCGCCGATCGAACGCTGCCCCGGGGTGGCATCGCGCTCCTCGACGATCCCCACCACCCGGTCGCCGTCGCGCCGCACCCGGCCGTAGCCCGTGGGATCGGGCAGGCGGGTGGTGAGGAGCGCGGCCGCGGCCCCGGGCAGGGCCGCCACCAGTGCCCGCAGGGTCTCCGACTGCAGCAGAGGGGTGTCACCGGGCACCACCAGCACGGTGTCGCCGGCCACCTCGCCCAGGGCCGTCAGGGCCACCATGGCGGCGTGGCCGGTGCCCAGTTGCGGCTCCTGGACCACCGAGCGCACCCCCGCCGGGAGCGCCTCGTTGACTTGCTCGGCGCCGTAGCCCACCACCACCAGGGTCTCGTCGGGAGCCACCCCGGCGACGGCGTCGAGCACCCAGGCGATCAGCGGCCGCCCGGCGATGGGGAAGAGCACCTTGGGCAGGTCGGAGCGCATCCGCGTGCCCCGGCCGGCGGCCAGGACGATCGCTCGCAGGCTCATGGCGTTCCTCCGTGCTGGAAGCGGGCTGGGGGGATAGGGCTCGAACCCATTCTTCGGGGACCAAAACCCCGCGTGCTGCCGATTACACCACCCCCCATCAGGGGGTCAGGGCAGTGTACCGGAGGGCACCCGCCACCCCTGCGGGACGGGCCGGCAGGCCCGGGCCGCTCTCGCCCCGGAGGAGGCCGCCGCCGCCTCGGCTGCCTCGGCCTCCGAACGGAAGAAGCCGAAGAGGGCGGGGCCACTCCCCGACATGAGCACCGCCTGTCCCCAGGCGCGACGCAGGTCGGCCAGCCAGTCGCCCAGTTCGGGGACCAGCGACAGCGCCGCCGGCAACAGGTCGTTGACCGGCGGGGGGCCGTCCCGCAACGCCACGGGCAGGTCGCGAACGGGGACGGGCAGGCCCTCCGGGCCCCCCAGGTCGTCCCAGCGCCGGAAGGCGGCGGCGGTGGGGACCTCGAAGGGAGGCACCACCACCGCCAGCACGAAGCCGCCCAGGGGCGGGAGGGAGGTGAGGTGCTCGCCGTGCTCCTCCACCAGGCAGGTCCCTCCCACCAGGCAGAAAGGCACGTCGGCCCCCAGGTCCGGGGCCAGGGCGTCGCGCTGCTCGACAGGGAGGCCGTACCGGGCGGCGGCCATGCCCAGGGCGGCGGCGGCATCGGCGCTCCCTCCACCCAGGCCGGCGGAGACCGGGATGCGCTTCTCCAGGCTCAGGGCGGCGGGACCGCGCTGGGGGGCGGCAGCCCGGACCGCCTGCAGGGCCCGCCAGGCGAGGTTCGACTCATCGGCGGGCACCGGCAGGCCCCGCACCACGAAGGCGTCGTGGTCGGCCCCTTCCAGAGCGAGCAGGTCGGCCCACTCGATCGACTGCATCAGGGAGAGGAGGGGATGCAGGCCGGAGCGGTCGCGGGGACGCACCCGCAGGCTCAGGTTGAGTTTGGCGAACGCCTCAGCCTCCACCGGCCACCTCCGCCAGACGAAGGTAGTCCTCCGGAGCCAGGTCTTCCGCCCGCCGGGTGGCATCGAGCCCGGCGGCGGCCAGGGCGGCGGCCGGGTCGGCCAGGACGGAGGCCAGCGACCGGCGCAGCATCTTGCGGCGCTGCCCGAAGGCGGCGGCCGCCAGGGCAATTGCCCGCTCGGCCAGCGGGTGGGCGGGGCGGCGGCGGATCACCGCCACCGCCGATTCGACCCGGGGTGGGGGGAGGAACACCGTCGGGGGGACCCGGAAGGCGATCTTGACGCTGCCGTGCAGCTGCGCCACCACCGAGGGGAGGCCGTAGACACGGCTCCCCGGCGCGGCGGCCAAGCGCTCCACCGCCTCCCGCTGCAGCATCACCACGAAGCGGGAGATGCCCGGCGCCTCCCGCAGCAGGCGGAGCAGCAGCGGGGTCCCGACGTGGTAGGGGAGGTTGGCCACCACCACCCATTCCTCTCCAGCCAACTCGGCAGGGTCGATGAGAGCGGCATCGGCATAGCGAACCTCCACCCCGGGCACTCCCTCCAGCGCCGCCTCCAGAACCGGGCGCAAGCGGGTGTCCACTTCGTAAGCCAGCACCCTCGCCCCGGCGGCGGCCAGGCCCCGGGTGAGGGTGCCCGCCCCGGCCCCGATCTCCAGCACCCGGTCCCCGGGCCACACCCCGGCGGCGGTCACGATCTTGCGCACCAGATTGGGGTCGGCCAGAAAGTGCTGGCCCAGGTCCCGGCGAGGGCGCACACCATGGGCCGCCAGGAGGTGCGCGGTGGCGGCCCGCCCGAGCGGGTCCTCAGCCAACACCGAACACCCGCGCCGCGGTGGCGCTCGTCATCCGGGCCACCTCCTCGGGGTCGACCCCCCACACCCCGGCCAGGGCGCGGCCCACTGCCACCACGTTGGCCGGTTCGTTGGGGGCTTCCCGGTGCGGGGGCGGGGTGAGGTAGGGGGTGTCGGTCTCCACCATGGTGCGCTCCGGAGGGGCCAGGGCCGCCGCCTGCCGGGTGGTGTCGCCGGTGGGGTAGGTGATGGGGCCGGCGAAGGAGAATGTGACCCCGAGGCCGGCGAAGCGCCGGGTCCACTTCGTCCCGCCGGTCCAGCAGTGAAGGACGGTGCGGGGCCCGACCCCGGCCGCTTCGATCTCCTCGTACAGCTCGGCGAAGGCGTCCCGGCAGTGGATCACCAGCGGCTTGTCCAGGCCGGCGGCCAGAGTGAACTGGGCCCGCAGGGCGGCCAGCTGGTCGACCCGAGGGGAGAGGTTCCGGTAGAAGTCCAGGCCGCACTCCCCGACCGCCACCGCCCCGGCGGCCAGCTCGGCGATGTGCTCACCTTCCTCGGGCCAGCGGGAGGCGTCGTGGGGATGTAGCCCGGCGGCGGCGAACACGACGCCCGGATGGGCGGCGGCGAGGCGCAGGGCCTCCTCCGACCCGGCGGCGTCGGTGCCCGGGCACACCAGCCAGGCCACCCCGGCGGCGGCGGCGCGCCGCAGCAACTCCTCCGGGTCCCGGCCGGCGAGGTGCAGGTGGCAGTGGCTATCGACCCAGCTGGTCATGCCGTCAGGCGGGGGAACAGAGGCGGCCCCTTGGTCACCGGCAGGCCCCCCGGGTAACCACCCCAGGCGGCGGCGGCGGGGAGGCGCTGCCCTTGCGGGGACCCGGCCAGGCCGAGGCGGCGCCAGATCTCGGCGGCCGCCCCGGGCACGGCCGGCGAGGCGAGCAGCGCCACGATGCGCAGCACCTCGAGGGCATCGCCGAGGACGGCCGCAACGGCCGGGCCCGGCTCCATCTTCCAAGGCTCGTGGGTCTCCAGGTGGGCGTTGGCCTCCCGGATGAGCCGCCAGGTAGCCTCGAGCGCCTCCGAGGGCGACACCCGCTCCCAGGCCCGGGCCGCCTCCTCGTAGGCGGCGGCGGCCGCCTGGGCCAGCGACCCGCCCGGCGAGGGAGCCGGGCCCACCCCGCCGCACTTCGAGACGACGACGGCGGCGACTCGCGCCATCAGGTTGCCCAGGTTGTTGGCCAGATCCGAGTTGTAGCGGGCCATCATGCCCTCGTAGGAGAACTCCCCATCGGGACCGAAGCGCTGGTCGGCCAGGAAGTGATAACGGAACCCATCCACCCCGAAGGACTCCACCAGGGTGGCCGGGGCGATCTGGTTCAGCCGGGTCTTGGACATCTTCTCCCCGCCCACGAGCAGGTACCCGTGGACGTGCACCGAGCGCGGCGGCTCGAGCCCGGCGGAGAGCAGCATCGCCGGCCAGTAGACGCAGTGGAAGCGCAGGATGTCCTTGCCGATCAGGTGCCGGGCACCCGCCCAGCGGGCGGGGAAGGCGGGGTCGGCCTCGCCGTAACCGGCCGCGGTGAGGTAGTTGGTGAGGGCGTCGAACCAGACATAGGTGACGTGGCGGGGGTCCCAAGGCAGGGGGATGCCCCAATCGATCGAGGTGCGGCTGATGGAGAAGTCCCTGAGCCCCTGGCGGATGAAGCCCACCGCCTCGTTGCGTCGCGCCTCGGGCTGCACGAAGCCGGGGTGGGCCTCGTACCAGTCGAGTAGGGCTTGCCCGTAGCGGCTCAGCTTGAAGAAGTAGTTCTCCTCCTTCAGGTGGACGACCGGCCGGCCCTGGCGCTCCAGTTCGGGGACCTCCTCGACGGTGACGTAAGCCTCATCGGCCACCGAGTAGAGCCCCTCGTACGTCCCCAGTTCGATGTCGCCGCGGTCGTAGCAGGCCTGCAGCAGCCGGGTGACCGCGGCGTGGTGGCGGGGCTCGGTGGTGCGGATGAAGTCGTCGTTGCTGATGCCCAGCAGGCGCCACGCCTCGACGAAGCGCCCGGCGAAGCGATCGGCCTGCTGGCTCGGGGTGATGCCGTTGGCCTCGGCGGCTCGCTGCACCTTGAGGCCGTGCTCGTCGGTGCCGGTGAGGAAGAGGGTCTCCTCGCCCGCCAGCCGGTGCCAGCGGGCCAGGGCGTCGGCGGTGACCGTCGTATAGGCGTGCCCGATGTGCGGCTCGTCGTTGACGTAGTAGATGGGGGTGGTGACGTAGAACATCGGCGGGGGGCCAAGGGTAGCGCCGCCCTCCGGGCGCCCGGCACGGCATCAAATGGCCCGGGCCTCCGCCTGGAAGTTACAGGCAGGCCACCGGTCGCGCCGGTATCCTGCCGGCTACGGTGGCTCGCCGGGGCCTCGCCCGGCCGGCCGCTCGCCAGCGTCCGGCTTGGGAGGTTCTCCGTGGTGAGTACCGGCATCGTTCGCAGGATCGACGACCTCGGGCGGATAGTGATCCCCGCCGAGATGCGCCACATCCTCGGGGTGAAGGAAGGCGACCAGCTGGAGATCAGCCTCGAGGGCGACCACATCGCCATCCGGCCCCGCCTTCCCCGCCTGGTCGCCCAGTTCACGATCGACCGCAAGAAGCGGGTCGCCCTCGCCAACGAGTCGGTAGTGCTCGAGCCGGGGGATTACGTCATCGAGCGCATCGGCCGTAAGCGCTGAGCCCCCCGTCAGCCCTCGCCTTCCCGGCGGCGGGCCATGGCCGCTTCGTAGAGCGCCCGGCGGCGGATCCCCCGCTCCCCGGCTGCCACGCGGCAGGCGGTGGAAAGGGCGGACCCGCCGGCCACCAGCCCCTCGACCTGCGCCAGGGCCGCGGCGAGGTCCGGCCCGGCCTCGGGCGCTCCCCCCACCACCAGGGTCACCTCCCCGCGAGCCGGGCTCTCCGCCCAGTGCTGCTTGGCCCCATCGAGCGATCCCCGCCAGATCTCCTCATGCAGCTTGGTCATCTCCCGGCAGACGGCGCAGGGACGGTCCCCGCCCAGGGCGGCGGCTAGGTCGGCCAGGTCGGCCGCGAGGCGGCCGGGGGAGCAGAACAAGATCATCGTCCGGGGCTCCCCGGCCAGGGTGAAGAGGCGCTCTGCTCGCCGCTCGCCCCGGCGCGGCAGAAAGCCCTCGAAGACGAAGCGGTCGGCGGGCAGGCCGGAGACTGCCGCCGCCAGGGTCACCGCGCTCGGCCCGGGCACGCCGGTGACCACCGCCCTCACCTCCACTGCTGCCCGCACCGCGCTCAGGCCGGGGTCGCTGATGGTGGGGACGCCGGCGTCGGTGAGCAAGGCCACCGTCTCCCCCGACGCCAGCCGCCCGGCCAGCTCGGCGGCCCGCTCGGCCTCGTTGCCCACGAAGTAGGAGCGCACCGGGCGGGAGACACCCAGATGACCGAGGAGGATCCGCGCCCGGCGGGTGTCCTCCGCGTAGACGAGGTCGGCGGAGCGCAGCGCCTCGGCCAGGCGGGGTGGGGCATCGGCCAGGTTGCCGATGGGGCTCGCGCAGAGGATCAGCGTTCCGGGCACGAGGCGAGGATAGGTCAGGGGAGCAGCTCGAAGGCGACGGTGTGCATCGGCCGGACCGTGCCGAAGTGACGCCGGTCGAAGGTGGCGATCTGCCTGATGCCGAGGCGCTCGCCGGCGGCGACGACGGAGGCGTCCACCGTGCCGAGCGGGAGCTCCCGATAGCGCCAGACCAGGTCCGCCATGCGTAGCCAGTCACCAGCCGGGGCCGGCTCCACGGCGAAGTCACCGGCTGCCAGGTCCCCGAGGAAGCGCACCTCGGCCTCCGCCCCCAGCCGACTCCCCAGCAGGTAGGTGACCTCGGTGATCACCAGCACCGGCACCACCAGCGGACCGGGATGGGTACGCAGCAGCGCCAGCGCTCGCTCGTGGTGCCGATCGTCCGCATCGACGTAGGCGTACAGCGGGCCGGCGTCGACCAGGACGGCGGCTATCGGCCCACCTCGCCGGCGAGGATCTCCTCCATCCGCTCGGAGACATCGGAACGCCCGCTGCGCCCGGCGGCGGTGGCCCCCAGCCGGCGTCCTGCCCCCCCGACGTGTCGTTCGATGGCCTCGCGGGTCAGTTCGGAGATCGTCACGCCGCGACGCTCCGCCTCATGCCGCAGGCGCGCGTCGAGATCGTCGGGCAGTTTGACCGTGGTCCGCTTCATGTATGCCAGCATACCCGAGTCTGACCGACGCGGGAAGGCCGGCGCGCCAGGACCGCCAGCACCGCCCCCCTCGGCGGCAGCGGTCGCGAGAGAGGCAGCTCCATGACCCAACAAGCCCCCGGGTCCCAGAACAGCCGGCCGGGGCGGAGCGCGCCCACCCGCCGCACCTGGCCGCCGGGGCCCAACGACGCCACCCCCAGCGGCTCACGCATGCCGAAGCCGTGCACCGATCGGGCCCGCAGCAGCAGGCCCCTCCCCCGCGATCGGGGGCGCAGGCCCCGCCGGCGCTCCCGCCGGGTCCGGGCCACCAGCAGGGGCCCGGAGCGCCATCCGGGCCCCACCGCTTCGACCACGGCGGCGTGCTGCCTCAGGGCTGGTACCCTCCCCCCGGTCATGGCCAAGGCAAAGCGCCGCAAGCGGGACTCCCGCAGGAGCAAGGCCAACCACGGGCGCCGGCCCAACGCCGGCCGCGGTTAGCCGCCCGGTCGAGCCGCGCCCTCCCGGCCTCCTCACCCTCAACGTAGGGCGTCTCGCCACGCCCGGGAAGCCCCTTGCGCAGAGCGCCGGAGCGAGCCTTAGGCCGGTGGCGGGGGCGGTGGCGGGGGCGGCAGCTGCGCCTCACCGGGCGCCCGCTTGGGCAGGGTGATCCCCGCCTCAGCCAGCAGCCCCACGGTGAGCCCGGCGGAGACGATGAGCCCCAAGATGGTGCCGATGAACACGCTTGAGGACTCGGTGATGAGCCGTATCAGGATCAGCACGAACCCGACGGCGGCGAGCCCGAGCGCCACGTACTCGGCCTTGACCTGCCAGGCCCCGACTCTCCCTCTGCCGGTCGCCTTCAGGGCCAGGATGGCGGCGGCGCCGATGGCGCACAGAGAACCGAACCAGGCGTAGAAGCCCGCCCCGAAGCCGTCCACCTGCGCCAAGGCGACATCCACGAACCCACCGGCCCGGTACCACGGGACGAACAGCAGGTTCACCACCAGCACGATCCCGGCAGCCAGGATCCACTTCTGGCGCGTAGTCAGGCTGTCCTTCTCCATCATCCCTCCCATCGATTGCGGCCTGGTCCTATCCATTCTGGTAGCAGCCGGGGCAGGTTGCCGCGCAACCGTCGAGCCGGCCGGGCCCCACGCGCTTCGGGGGCCGCCGTAGCGGCCCCCGAGAGGCTCTCGATCCTCAGCAGGCCTAGGCCGGCGGCGGCGGAGGCGGGTTGCTGCCACCACCGAGGGACTTGAAGTCCTGGATGGCGTAGCCCTCCTGCTTCATGGCCAGGAAGGCCCCGTAGCCGAGGGCGATCGCCAGGATCAGGCCGATCCACAGGCCGATGAACATGGACGTCGTCTCGGTGACCAGTCTCAAGAAGATGAACAGGAGACCGAGGGCGGCCAGGAGCAGGGCGATGTGCTCGGCCTTCAGCGGGCCGGCGTTGATCTTCATGTTGGCGAAGACCTTGAGGGCGATAATGACCGCGGCGGCGATGCCGCAGAGCGACCCGAACCAGGCCAGGAAGCCGGCGTCAAAGGCATTAGCGCTGGCGCTGAAGCCGAAAGCGCTCACCCGGTACCACGGCAGGAACAGGTTGATGATGAGCAGGATCCCCGCCCCCAGGACGATCTTCTGCCCCAACTTCAGCTTGCTCAGATCCATGCTCACCTCGTTAGTCGCGACTTGGACTGTGCGCATTCTGGCAGAGACGGCAACGCCATGTGTAACCCGCCCACCCTCGGCCCCGACTCGCGCCGGCTCACTCCTCGGGCTCCAGTCGGAGCGTCTCGACCAGCGCCCGGCCGGCCGCCGGGTCGTCCGCCACCACCAGCAGCACCTGTGCCCCGACACGCTGGATGAAGACAAAGGCATCGCCCTCGAGCACGGTGGTCCCGGCCTCCTCGTCGATCACCGGTGAGCCGACCGCCATGCTCGCCTCCAGCGAATCGACCAGGGCCGGGGCCAGCTCCTCGGCGTCCCGGGGCGTGTCGCCCTCGAACAGGTAGGCAAAGGCCACCCGGGACCCATCCCAGTGGAGGCGGTAGGCATCTCCGCCCCACCCCCCGGCGGCGACCGTGGCGTCCCCGTCGCCGATGCCGTCGAGCAGGTAGAGCATGAGGTTCCACTCCCCGAACTCCCCCTCCTCGTACGCCTCGTAGCCCTCCAGGGCGGTGGCGGCCAGCTCCACCGGGCGGGCCGGTTCCAGGATGAAGTAGGCGGTGGGATGCATGATCTGCTCCACCGTGGTGGGCAGCAGCTCGTAGGCCTGGTCCACGGCGGCGATGCCCCCCTCCTCCACCAGCCGCTCCGCGAACCCGAAGCCCCACTCGTAGGGGAAGGCGAGGTCCTCCCCTATCCACCCGGGGAGGGAGTCGAGCACGGTGGTGTCGGTCTCCAGCGACTCCAGCACCGCCTCAACCTGCTCCTCGGGAGAGAGCCCCTCCTGGAGGTAGACCATCTGGAAGTAGGTGGCATCCCCCTCGGCCAGCGCCTGCAGGGCGGCCGCCTGGTGGTAGCGCTCGGCTTCGACCAGGCCGTCCAGGGTGGCGGTCAGCCCGAAGTGCTGGTCGACCAGGGCGTGGACGAGTTCGTGCACGATGATGGTGCGGGCCAGCGGGCTCAGTTCCTCGCCGCCGGCCACCACCAGCTCCCCGGTATCGCCGTCGTAGAAGCCACCCACCTGTTCCGCATAGAGGTCGGCCACCGCCGCGGCCAGGTCGACGTCGGCAGGGAGGATGCCGAGCAGTTGCCCGAAGGCCTGCTCGACGGCCAGGTCCTCCGCGTCGAGCTCCTCCGCCAGGTCGGCCCGCACCCGGGCGGCCAGGTCATCGGGGGAGAGCACAGTGACCTCGATCGGCTCCAGGAAGCGCCGGCCCCGCAGGTCCTCGGTGGCCGCGATTAGCTCCTGGATGCCCAACGGCGTGTCGCCCGCATCGCCGGCGCTGGTGGTGGCGGCCTGGGTGGTGGTCGTGGCTCCGCTGGTGGTAGTCGCCGCGGTAGTGCTCGTGACCGCGCTGGTGGTCGTGCCTCCGGTAGTCGTCGGCCAGTCCACCTCCTCGCCACAGGCGACCAGGAGCAGGGCAGCAGCGGCCAGGAAGATGATGGAGCGCTTCACGGGATAGGGCCTCATCGGTCGAGCGGGGCCAGGGTACCCGTCCCGCCGGCGAAGCCGACGCCTCGCGCCGCTCAGCGCCGGGAGGCCGTCCAGTAGGACCCGATGCGTCGGACGAAGGCCCCGGGGGGCTCGGCGTAGACCAGCTCGCCCAGAGGGCGGGCGGCGGCGCGCAGGCGATCCTGTTCCTCCGCCACCAGAGCCAGCAACAGGCGTCGCTCGGCCTCATCGGGCACCAGCTGCAGATCGGTCCCGACGGCTGCCCCGAGCACGGTGAAGTCGTGCTCGTCCCCCAGGGTCTCCGCCAGCCGGTCGGCGGCGCCGGCCAGCGAACCGAGCACCTCCGGCCAGGCCGGCTCGAGGGCCTCCACCTGGTAGCGGAGGTACTTGGCCGCCTTGCGCCAGAGGTGGAAGGCGGCGGCGTCATCCAGCCGGAAGGCGTCCTTCATGCGGTTGCGGCCCTGGCGGTACACCCGGCGCAGGCCGGGGGCGATGGCCTCGAACCCGTTCGGCACCATGCCCGATCCCGGGCCCTCCGGCGCCCAGGCGGCGAAGCGGCGGCGGCAGGCCCGCAGCGTGGTGAGGGTGTCCACCACCGCTCCCGGCCGGTCGGCAGCCTCGCCTCTGCCCGCCTCCCGGCCCCCCGCCAGGCGTTCCCGCCACGCCGCCAGCGCGCTCGTCGGCAGGGAGCCGGCATGGTCCTCCAGCAGGCGATCGAGGGTGAGCGCCAGCACTGCGCGGTCGCGGGCCCCGGCCAGGCCCCGCGCCCCTTCCCGCAGCACGGCGTTCTCGTTGCGGTAGGCCTCCTCGCCCACCGCGTCCCGGGTGAGGCGGATCATCGCCCGGACCCGCTTCATCGCCTTACGAGCCGTGTGGATGCCGGCCTCGGGCCCCTCGGTGGGGTGAGCCAGGGCGGCACAAGCCCGGTCGAGGTACTCCAGGCAGATCCTCTTGATGCCGGGCCCGAGCGCTTCCTCCCGGGCGATGGCCGGGCCGTGCGGGCCGGCGGCGGGGTTGGGGAGGGGCCCCGGGTGCACGGTGGTCACATCGACTCAGGGTAGCCCGGCCCGGGCCAATCGCAGCCGGGCGATCCCCACAACGGCCGGGGCGCCCAGCGGGCGCCCCGGGATTCCTCTGGTGGGCCTTCGGCCCAGGCTCTGGCTAGCCGAGCAGGCAGCTCATGACGACGGCCATCAGCTCCTCGCTGGAGGCGACGTCCTCGCCGCGGATCTGCGCCAGGAACAGCGTCTTGAGCACGTCGTCGTCCAACCCCTCGGCCACGCAGTTGGCCTGGTCCTCGCTCAGGCCGGCGGCAGCCATCTGCTCCCTCATCATCGCGGGGAAGTCGATACAGCCGAGGGCCAGGTCGGCCACGGTCTCCTGCTCCGCCTCGGTCATGTCGGCAAAACCGGCCTCCACACCTGCGCCGGTGTCCAGCGCGTTGATGCGCTCCAGCCCCAGCTCTCCCACGATGCCCTCGGAGAAGCAGGCGGCCGCTTCCTCATCGGCGAACGGGTTCTCGGCGCTCGTGTCGGCGGTCAGTTCGGCGGCGATCTCGTCGGCCTTGGCCTGCTCCTCGGCGGAGAGGCCACCACCGCCACCGCCGCAGGCCGGCAGCACCATGACCAGAACCACCAGTACCAGGCCCATCTTCTTGAGCATTGATCCCTCCCAGTGTCCGGTTTGGACCGTCGCCCGCAGGCTACACCCCTCGCGCCCCCAGGGCGGCTTGCCCCCGGGCCGGCCAGGCCGCCACCCGCGCTTCCGCACCGACCTAATTCAACATGCGTAGAATCACAGCGCCCAGCGACACAGGAGGGCCGCATGAGAGCCATGGTCTTGAAGGAGTTCCGCCAGCTGCGTCGCGACCGCCGCACGCTGGCGCTGATGATCATGGTCCCCGTCCTGCTGCTGATCGTCTTCGGCTACGTCGCCCGCTTCGACATCCGCCAGATCCCCACCGCGGTGGTCGGGGCGCAGGCCGAGACGGTCGCCGCCCTCCTGCCCGAGCCCTTCGACGTGCAGATCGTCGACGCCGCCGGCGACCGGGCCACCGGCGAGGACCTGCTCCGCCGCTCCCGGGCGATCATCGCCGTGGTCGCCGAGCCTCCCCTCACCATCCTGGTGGACGGGAGCGAGTTGTTCGCCGCCCAGTCGGCCCGGGCCGCCCGCCTGGGCGCCATCTCCGACGTGCTGCCGGTGGATGTCGAGTTCGAGGTCCTGTTCAACCCCGAGCTCTCCACGGCGGTGGTCATGGTGCCCGCCCTCATCGGCATGGTGCTCACCGCCATCGGCACGGTGATCACCAGCCTGGGAGTGGTGCGGGAGCGCCAGGAGGGGACGCTGGAGCAACTCGCCGTCATGCCGCTGCGGCCCCGCGACGTGATCGTCGGCAAGATCGTCCCCTACTTCCTGGTGGGGGTGCTGGACATGGTGGTCATCACCGCCGCCGGCCTGCTGCTGTTCAACGTGCCCTTCCGCGGGTCCTGGCTCGTCTTCGCCGCCGGGGCCTTCATCTTCCTGCTGGCGGTGCTCGGCGTGGGGGTGCTCATCTCCACCCTGTCCCAGACCCAGGGGGAGGCGATCCAGCTGGCGATCATGACGATGCTCCCCCAGATCATGCTCTCCGGGATGATCTTCCCGCTGACCTCGATGCCCTGGGGCGTCCGCTGGATCTCCTACCTGCTCCCCCTCACCTACTTCGTCCAGATCGTACGGGGCGTCTTCCTCAAGGGCACCCCCATCGACGCCCTGGGCGTGCCCTTCCTGGCCCTGATCCTGCTGGCGGCAGTGGTGCTCGGCCTGGCCGTGCTCCGCTTCCGGCGCGACCTGGCCCCCGCCGGGCGCCGGGCCGCCCGGGCCGAGGCGGCGTCATGACCTGGGGCGTGGCGGACCTCGTTGTCTCCTTCGGCCGCCGGGCCGCCCTCGACGGGGTGACCCTGGAAGTGCCCGCCGGGCAGGTGACCGCGGTGGTCGGCGGGGACGGCGCCGGCAAGACCACCCTCCTTCGCGTGCTGGCCGGCCTCCTGCTCCCTACCCGCGGCACCGCCCGCCTCCCGGAGCGGGAACGCAGGGGATACCTGCCGGCCCGGGCCGGGGGCTTCCGCGACCTCACCGTGGCGGAGAACCTGGAGTTCGTCACCTCCGTCTGCCGTTTGCCGGGCGCCGGGGCCCGGACCGCCGACCTGCTGGAGCGGACCGGGCTGGCCCCCTTTCACGGTCGCCTCGCCCGCGACCTTTCGGGTGGGATGCGCCAGAAGCTGGGGGTGATCATGGCCGTCCTCCCCGAGCCGGCCCTGCTCATCCTCGACGAGCCCACCACCGGCATCGACCCGGTGAGCCGGTCCGACCTGTGGCGCCTCATCGCCCTAGCCGCCTCCCGCGGGGCGGCGGTGGCGGTGTCCTCGGCCTACCTGGACGAGGCGGAGCGCGCTTCCTGGGTGCTCGTGCTACACGAGGGGCGGCCGCTGCTCGCCGGGCCGCCCACCCGGGTGGTGGACTCACTGCTCGGATCGGTGGTGGAGGTGGACGCCCCCACGGACCGCCGGCGCGCCTGGCGGCGAGGGCCACGATGGCGGGAGTGGCGGCCCGGCGGCGACCCGGCCGGCGTGGCCCCCGGCCTGGAGGACGTGGTGATCGTGGCCGCCCTGGCCGCGGCGGAGAGGGGGACGCCGTGAGCGCCGTGGAAGTCCGCGCCGCCACCCGGCGGTTCGGGAGCTTCGTGGCCGTGGACGCCGTGGACCTCACCGTCGAAGCCGGCGAGGTGGTCGGGGTGCTGGGAGCCAACGGCGCGGGGAAGACGACCTTGATGCGCCTGATCCTCGGACTGCTGCCCGTCAGCGCCGGGACCGTCCGGCTCTTCGGGCGCCCGCCATCGCGGGAGACGCGCCGGCGCATCGGCTACGTGCCCCAGGGCCTGGGGCTGTACCGCGACCTCACCGCGGAGGAGAACCTGGCCTTCGCCGCCGCCGCCTTTGGGGTCGTCGCCCAGGCTCCCCCGCCCGGGGTGGGGGAGGCGACAGTCGGCCACCTGCCCCTCGGCCTGCAACGGCAGGTCGCCTTTGCCGCCGCCCTGCAGCACAGCCCGGAGCTACTGGTCCTCGACGAGCCGACCTCCGGGGTGGCGCCCTTGACCCGCGCCCGGCTATGGGACCGCATCCGGGAGCAGGCCGTCGCGGGCACGGCCGTGCTGGTGACCACCCACTACATGGACGAGGCCCGCCAGGCCGACCGCCTGGTGCTGATGTCCCGCGGCCGGGTGGTGGGCCGGGGGAGCGAGGCCGAGGTGGTCGGCGCCGCCCGGGCAGTGGTGGTGCGCGGCGGGGACTGGGCACAGGCCTTCTCCGCCCTGGAGGCAGCCGGGTTGGCCGCCTCC
>CAYGYX010000032.1:0-23697 GCA_964354255.1 uncultured Acidimicrobiia bacterium
TGGCGGCGGGCGGCGTCGATGAGCACCCCGGTGCCCACCACGTTGGTCTGCAGGAACACCGAAGGGCCGGTGATGGAGCGATCGACGTGGGTCTCCGCCGCGAAGTTGACCACCACGTCGTGCCCCGGGAGGAGCCGGTCCACCAGGGCCGCGTCGCCGATGTCGCCGCGCACGAAGCTATGGCGAGGGTCGGCGTCCAGTTCCCGAACCGTGGCCTCCACCCCGGCGTAAGTGAGCAGGTCGAGGTTGGTGACTGCCGCGTCCGGTTCGTGCTCGAGCAGGTAGCGCACGAAGTTGGAGCCGATGAACCCGGCGCCGCCGGTGACCAGGTACCTGCGTCCCATCAGCCCTCCATGGTGAAGTAGTCGGGGAGGCCCGCCAGCGTCGGGTGCCGCCGGTCGCGCTCGGAGACCAGCGCGACATCGCCCGAGACCGGCCACTCGATTCCCAGGGCCGGGTCGTTCCACAGCAGGCCGCGGTCGTGTTCCGGCGAGTAGTAGTCGGTCACCTTGTAGAGCACTTCGCTGTCGGGCTCCAGCGTGCAGTAGCCGTGGGCGAGCCCCTTGGGGATGAACACCTGCTCCCAGTCGGCGGCGCTCAGCGTCAGCGCGACGTGGCGGCCGTAGGTGGGCGAGCCCCGGCGCAGGTCCACCGCCACGTCGAGCACACTCCCCCGGGTGACGCGCACCAGCTTGTCCTGGGCGCGGGGCGGCACCTGGAAGTGCAGGCCCCGCACGGTGCCGGGGGCGGCCGACAGGGAGTGATTGTCCTGCACCCACGCGGTCGGCAAGCCCGCCTCCTCCATCCAGGAGTGACGGTAGGTCTCCGAGAAGAAGCCCCGGCCGTCCGCGAAGCGAGCCGGGCGCAGCACCAGCACCCCGGTTATGGCGGTCTTCAGCAGTTCCATTGGGGCACGCCGGATGGGGGACGGGCGCGCCCCGCGAGCATAGAGCGCAGGCAGGGGCTCTCACCCGGGGCCGGGGCGCCGGGCCTCAGTCCTCGCGGGCCTCCTCCTCGGAGATGCCGATGCTGGCCAGGTACTGCGCGGCGATCTCGTCGGGATCACCCACCGCCATGAGGCGTCCCCGGTCCATCCAGGCCAGCCGGTGGCAGAAGTGCCTCATGCGGTTGAGCCCATGGGAGACCATGACGATGGTGCCCGCCTCGGCCAGCAGTTGCTCCATGGTCTCGGTGCTCTTCTTCTTGAACGCCTGGTCACCCACCGCGAACACCTCGTCGAGGAGCAGGATCTGCGGCCGCCGGCGGATGGCCACCGCGAAGGCCAGCCGGGCGAACATCCCCGACGAATAGGTCGAGGCGGGACGGTCGATGGCCTCGCCCAGCTCCGAGTAGGCGACGATGTCGTCGAACATCCCGTCGATCTCGCTCTTGCGCAACCCGGCCGCCAGCCCACCCAGATAGACGTTGCGACGACCGGAGAGCTTCCGGTTGAAGCCCGCCCCCAGCGACAGCATGCTCGGCGCCTGCGTGCCGTAGACCTCGACCTCGCCCGAATCGGGGGGAAGGACGCCGGCCAGCACCCGCAGCAGAGTCGTCTTGCCGGCCCCGTTCGGCCCGATGAAGCCGAAGGCCTCCCCCCGGTTGATGGTCACCGAGACGTCGTCCACGGCGACGACGGGGACTTCGTGCCGCTTGAGCGCGGCCAGGCCGTGGTGTCGCAGCGAAGGGCTCTTCTCGCTGAACGGCCGGAACTTCACCACCAGGTGCCGACCGACGAGGGCCGGCTCCGTCGACGGCCTGCTCGTTCTCGTGGGCAGGTCCGCGGCCCGCGACCGTTCGGCGGGGGGCGGGCCGGTCCGGCGGGGGGCGGCCGGCGCTCCGCCCGCCGCGTCCTCTCGGCGGGCGGCCTGCCGCGCCTCCCTCGCTGCCTCGATCTCGGCGCTCCAGGAGGCCCGGCGCGCCTCACGCCTGGCGGCCACCTCGGCCCGGCGGGCGGCCCGGCGCGCTTCCCGCTCGGCCTCCGACACCGGGTCGGGCCCTCCCGGCCCGGCCCCGGCAGGGGGTTCGGGCTCATTCACGAGAGGTACCTCGGCAGCTTGTGCTCCATCCGGGCGAAGGTCACCGCTCCGATCACTACCAGCCCGATCGCCCAGGCAGCCGATCCCCACCAGTGGTAGGCCTCGGTGGGCCGGTCGAGCAGCGCCGTCCGGTAGAGGCCCAGGATGGCTGCCAAGGGATTGAACTGGAGGATCGTGACCACCGCGTGGGGCGCGTTCTGCAGCCTCTCGTCGAGGGGGTAGATCACCGGCGACAGGTACATCCAGATGCGGCTGAGGTGCCCCACCACATTGCCGATGTCGCGGAAGGGGATCACCAACTGAGCGACCAGCAGCGACAAGCCCAGGTTGAAGAGCGTCTGGAACACGAAGGCCGGCAGGAGAACGACGGTGAACGGGCCCGGCCAATCGCCGTGGACCAGGCCGGCGATCAGGAAGAACGGGATCAGCGAGACGAGGAAGGCCACCGCCCCCTGGATGACGGCGGCGAAGGGGAGCAGCATGCGGGGAAACCGCTGGGTGGCGATGAGGTGGGCGTTGGCGACGAGCGTGTTTCCCCCGGACATCATGGTGGTGCGCGTGTAGGTGAAGGCGAAGAGGCCGGATAGCAGGAACCCGATGTAGTTCGGGTCCCCGCGCCGGGTGTTCAGGATGACCCCGAACACCAGCAGGAACACTCCTCCCAGGATGAGCGGGTCCAGCATCCACCAGAGCAGGCCGAGGGTCGTGGAGCTAGTGCGAGCCCGCATCCCGCCCATGGCGACGTGCCAGGCGAAGTGGCGGCGCCGCCACAACTCCGAGAGGTAGGCGCCTCGGTCCTCGCGACGCGTCAGCCGAAGCACCGGCGAGCCAGTCACGATATGCGAGTCTACCGGTGCGCCATTCCGTCGCCCTGAGCGGCCTGCCTCCTCAGAGCGCGGCGATCGCCTCGATCTCCACCCGGAATCCGCCCGGCAGGGCGCCCACCTGCACCGTGGAACGGGCCGGCGGCTTGGCGGCGAAGTAGCGGCCGTAGACCTCATTCACCGCGGCGAACTCGGCCATGTCCACCAGGAAGATGGTGGTCTTCACCACGTCGTCGAAGTCCAGGCCCAGGTCCCCGAGCACCAGACCCAGGTTCTCCATGATCCGGGCCGCCTGAGCCGCCGCGTCACCCGACTCCTTTTCCCCGGTAGCCGGGTCGATCGCCACCTGGCCGCTGATGAACACCAGGCGGCCGATCGCCTCGGTGGCGATGGAGTAGGGGCCTATGGGCTTCACCCCACGCATGACGGTCGGTACGTGCTTGGGCATGCCTGCTCCTCAGGGCCGGGGCGGCCAGGGTACCCGGGCAGGCGGGCGCGGGCCTTGCAGACGGACCCCCGCCTGGCAGACTGAATCGCGCCATGGCCACCATCACCGACCTGGAGGCCGCCCTGCGCGGCGTGGTCGACCCGGAACTGGGGGCCGACGTCGTCGCCCTCGGCATGGTGCAAGGGCTCGACCTGGCCGACGGGCGGGCCACCGTCCACCTGGCCCTCACCATGGCCGCCTGCCCCCTGCGCCGGCAGATCGAGGACGACGTGGTCCGCAAGCTGAGCGCCCTGCCCGGCATCTCGGCGGTCGAGGTAGCCGTCTCGGCAATGACCCCCGAGCAGCGCTCCGCCCTCATGGGAGCGGCCCGGCGCAAGGCGCGGGAGCGGGCGGCGGCCACCATGGTGAACCCGCTCACCCGGGTCATCGCCGTCGGGAGCGGCAAGGGCGGCGTGGGCAAGTCCTCGCTGAGCGTCAACCTGGCGGTGGCGCTGGCTCTCTCCGGCCGGCGCATCGGCCTGCTCGACGCCGACATCTGGGGCTTCTCGGTGCCCCGGCTGCTCGGCCTCACCGGGGCCCGCCTGGCAGCCGGGCCCGACGGCAAGATCATCCCCATCGAGACGACCGGGCTGCAGCTCGTCTCCACCGGCCTGCTTCTCGACGACGAGGACCGGGCCCTCATGTGGCGGGGGCCGATGTTGTCCAAAGCCCTGGAGCAGTTCCTGCGGGACGTGGCGTGGGACCCGGCCCTGGACTACCTGATCCTCGACCTCCCGCCGGGGACGGGCGACGTGCAGCTGGCCCTGGCCCGGTTGCTGCCACAGGCAGAGATGGTGGTGGTGACCACACCGCAGAAGGCGGCGCAGAAAGTGGCGATGCGAGTCGCCGACATGGCCCGCCGGTCCTTCCTGCCGGTCGTCGGGGTCATCGAGAACATGGCCGGGTTCACCACCGAGGACGGCCGGCACTACGACCTGTTCGGCCGGGGCGGAGGGCAGGAACTGGCCGACGAGCTGGGGATCCCCCTGCTCGCCCGGGTGCCCCTCGACCCCTTCGTCGTGGAGGGCGGCGACGAGGGCCGTCCGGTGGTCTCCGCCCACCCGGGCGCCCCCTCGGCGCGGGCCATCACCGCCGCCGCCGAGCGCTTGGTGGAGCTGATTCCCCCCGTCGCCGACGAGACCTGCACCGCCCGCCTGACCGTGCTGGTCGAGCAACTCGCCGTCCGCGGCACCCCGGCGCAGCCTGATGACTGAGCATCCCGCGCCGAGCCGTCGCCGGACGAGCCGGGAGAGCTGCTGCCGCCCTATCGACAGAGGCGGGCCATCAGCTGGTAGGGGTTGGTGAGCGGGCCCCCGGCCGGTTGGTAACCCAGGTGCAGATGAGGGACGGCCGCGTTGCCGGTGGCCCCCACGTAGCCGATCAGCTGGCCCTTGTTGACTCGTACCCCGTCACCGATGCCGCCGGCGAAGCCGGAGAGGTGGGCGTAGTAGTAAACGTCGCTGCTGTCGCCGCGCAGGTAGAGGTTGTTGCCGCCCAGGTAGTGCCACCCGACGCCGTAGATGACCCCGTTCTCGATGGCCACCAGCGGCGTCCCGGTGGCGGCGACCATGTCCAGGCCGTGGTGGCCGCGGCCTCCCGGGCGGGGCTCACCCCAGGAGTCGCGGAAGGTGTGGGGGCCGGCTACGGCGCAGGTCCGGCCCGAGGTCGGCGTGCCGGCGCTACTGGCGTACCCGGAAGCGGCGGCGGCTGCCGCCGCCGCGGCGGCCAGGGCGGCCTGGCGGGCGGCTTCCGCCCGTCGGATCCGCTCCTGCTCCTCCCGCCACCACTGGTCGTAGAGCGCCTGGAACTCCGCGTTGGCCTCCTCCAGCTCTCCCATGAGCAGGCCCGTCTGCCGCTCCAGCTCAGCACTCGCCTCGCTCTGAGTGACGAGCAGGTCCTCCAGTTCGGCCTGGAGGCGCCCGCTGTCCTCCTTGAGGTACTCCAGTTCGTTGACGGCGTCGCGATCGGCGGCCAGCAGCGTGCGCATGTAGGCATCCCGTGTGCCGGCCCGGCCGATCTCTTCATCCTCGAGCAGCGAGGAGTCCCGGTTACTGCCGAAGTTCATATAGAGGTCGACCGCTTGCTCCCGGGCGGCCAGCCGGGCCAGGGCGAGGCGCCGCTCCCGGTCGGCGATCTGGCTGCGCAGGCCGTCGATGCGGTCCTCGTAGAGCCACTGCTGGTAAAGGGCTTCCTCGAGGTTGGCCAGGCGCCCCTCCAGCTCCGCCGACTTCTCCCGCGCCTGGGCCTCGGCTTCGGCGAGTTGGGCGCGCGTCACCTCGGCCCCAGCCGTCGGGACCGGCAGGACGAAGAGGATCACCAGCACCAGCGCAGCCAGCTTGCGCATGCGTGCCCTTCCGCTCGGGCGCCGCGGGAGTCTACCGGGCCTGCCCGGCGAAGGCAGGGGCGGAGGTCTCAGCGGCAGAGGTCGGCGACCACCGGGTAGGGGTTGATGTACTGGCCGCTGGGGAGGATGTGCGCCAGGTGAAGGTGAGGGCTGGCCGCGTTCCCGGTGGCCCCCACGTAGCCGATCAGCTGCCCGGCGGCCACCCGGGTGCCGGCCCCGATGCCGGGGGCATAGCCGGACAGGTGGGCGTAGTACCAGGAGTCCCCGCTGTCCCCCTTGACGTAGAGCCCGGTGCCGCCGGCGTAGTGCCAGCCGGGGTTGTTGATGACCCCATTCTCGATGGCCACCAACGGCGTGCCGGTGGGAGACATCATGTCGACCCCGGTGTGACCCCGCCCTCCCGGCCGCGCCTCGCCCCAGGAGTCGCGGAAGGTGGTGGCCCCGTCCACCGGGCAGACCATGGTGCCCGCCGGCGCAGGCGGCAGGGTGGGAGCGGTGCCAGGTGTCACCTGGGGGATCGCCGCCGGCGGTGCACCCCCGGAGGGCGCGCCGGGGGAGGTGGTGGTGGAGGTGGAGAGCCAGAGCTGGCGGAGGCGCTCCTCCTCCTCGCGGCGGATGCGCTCAGCCTCCTGGCGATCCCACTCCTGCTTGACCGCCTGGTACTCATTGTTGGCCGACTCCAATTCGGCGTAGATGCCCCCGACCAGCTCCTCCAGCTCGGCCGACACCTCCTCCTGGCGGTCCAGCGTCGCCAGAAGGAGGATCTGCTGCCCCGCGTAGTCGCGCCGGGCTTGCTCCAGCCGATTCACCAGTTCGCGGTCGGTGAGTGCCACCGAGTCCAGGTAGGCGAGGCGGGCCGGGCCCTCCCCGTCGCCGCTCGCCAAGAAGCCGGCGTCGTTGCCCGATCCGGCGGCCATGTACAGCTCGGCCACGCGCGCCCGGGCGGCGGTGCGGGCCAGCGCCAGTTCCCGCTCCTGGGCCGCGAGGTCGAGACGGACGCGCTCCACCCGGTCCCGCAGTTGGGATTCCTCGAGCAGGGCCGCCTCGTAGCGGGTCACTTCACCCTCGAGCTGGGCCGACACCTCGCGCAGGCGCTGCCGGGCCTCCTCCACCTGTGCCGCCGTGACCTCGGCTCGCGCCGGGGCGGCCGGGCCGGCCACCACCAGCATGGCGAGAGCGGCGATCGCCGCCACCCCGGGGAGCAGTGAGCGGAGCCGGCCGGCGCTCATCGGAAAGCCTCGTCGTACCCCGGCTGGCCGGGCAGAAGGATGCGGAAGCCACCATCGCCGGTGAAGGCCACCCGGGGTCGGACGGGCACCACCTCGGCGGACGGGGGCGCCAGGGCCAGCACCTCCTCCGCCGCGGCGCAGCCGACCAGGGCCTCCAGGTGCCGGAGAGTCGGGAACTCCACCTTCCACGCCCCCTCCCCCGCCCTTTGCAGCGCCTCGGCCGGAGCCACCCAGGACGCCTCGGTGACCTCCGCCCGGTCGGCACCGGCGTCCGTCCCCGGCGGCACCACCATCGCGTAGAAGCGGGTGTCGAACCGGCGCGGGGCCCCGCGCGGCGTCACCCAATTGGAGAAGTAGGTGAGGCGGTCGGCGTCGAGCACCGCCCCCCTCTCCACCAGTGCCTCGAACAGCCCGGCCCCCTTGCCCGCCGCGGGAACGCCCGGCGGGTCGGTGAGAAGCACCCCCGCCTCCTCGGCCAGCTCCCGCAGCGCCGCCGCCCGCCACGGCAGCTCATCCGGGTCACCCTGCCAGCGCACCGCCCGGGCGGCGAGGGGGGAGTAGTCGGCCTCTTCCAGGGCCCCGCCGGGGAAGACATAGGCGTCCCCCATGAAGACGGCCGACCGCACCCGGCGCACCATGAGCACCTCGAAGCCCCGGAAGGCGGGGCGGAGGGCAAGCACTGTGGAGGCGGGGCGGACCGGGACATCGGCCGCCGGCGACATATCCACAGAGCGAACATACCAGGGTCGCCCGCTTCTGCGAATGCTCTTCCCACCGGCCACGAACGGACCGGGGCGAGAGACGATCAGACCGTCGCGGCGCGCCGGGCGAGCACCTGGCGCCGCTCGGTCTCGGTGAGGCCACCCCAGATGCCGTAGGGCTCGCGAATCTCGAGGGCGAACTCCAGGCAATCGCCGCGGACGACGCACACCGCGCAGATGGCCTTGGCCTTCGCCTCGCGGCGCTCCCGTTCCTCTTTGCGCTCCACCGCGCTGGGTGGGAAGAACAGATGGGAGTGATTGCCCCGGCAGAGCCCGTCGAGCTGCCACGAACGATCCAGCGACGCCACCTCGGCCACCGCGCTCCCTCCTCCTCCGCTCCGCGGCGAGGACGCTACCAGGGAGAAGAGAGGTCCGCCAGGCAGAATATGGCAGGAAACAGGCCTTGTCCGGGCCGGGGACCCGGCCCGGGCGGGCCTGGGGGACAGCCGACCACCCCCCGACTACAGTCACTGCGGCCATGCCCGACCTCCTCCTCGTCGCCGACCTGCCCTGGGTGACGGACGCGGTGCGGGCGGCCCTCTCCGGCACCGGCCACAACCTGGCCGTCACCACCGAACCGGCCGGGGCGGCCGGCCTGGCACTCGAGCAGGGCACCGCGGTGGTTCTCGTCGACCTCCAGGTCGGGTCCATGGGGGGCATGGCAGTGGCCAGGGCGATCCGGGCGGCCGCCCATGCCGCCGGGGTCACTCCCCCGGCTGTGGCGCTCCTGCTCGATCGGGAGACGGATGCCTTCCTGGCCGGAAGGGCCGCAGTGGACGGGTGGATCCGCAAGCCGTTTGGCACCTTCGCCCTGCGCGCATTGGTGGAGCGACTCACCACCGAGCGGGGCGGGAAGGAGAACACCGCCTGACGGGCCGCGGCCGACAGACGGCGCCGATACAATGCCGGGCGACCGGGGCGTAGCGCAGTTTGGCAGCGCGCAGCGTTCGGGACGCTGAGGCCGCCGGTTCAAATCCGGCCGCCCCGACAAAGCCCCGCCTCGATGGCGGGGCTTTGGCGTCTCCCCCTCCCTGAGCAGGGAGGGGGTCGGGGGGAGGGTCGACCCGCCTCGATGGCGGGGCTTCGGCGTCTCGGGAGCACCCCACCGTGCGACTTGCCCCCCCTGCGCCTGCCGACGGCAGGCGCGTCTCCCCCGCCCCCGCGAGGGAGACGATTGGGGGAGGGCCTCCGCAGCTGCCCGCGCCGGCGGGAGGGGGCAGAGGGGGAGGGCCTCTAGGCGGGAACCGGCTCGGCGCGGAGCTGGGCTCGGGGCAGCCCGACGCGCGATTTGGGCCCCGAGGCGCTGGCTAGGATGCCGGCTCGTTCGCTCGGCGGCGCTTGGCTGGCCCAAGCTCCCTTACCTGGAGGGCACGGTCTTGAAGGTTCTCGTGTTCGGCGGCAACGGCAAGATGGGCGCCGCGGTGGCGTTCGACCTGCTCAAAGACGACGCGGTCGAGAAGGTCGGGCTCGTAGCGCGGCGCAAGGACACGCTCGAGAAGACGAAGGCGTGGCTCAAGAGCGACCGCGTCGAGGTCCACCCGCTCGACATCATGGACAAGGCGGCGGCCCAGCGGCTCATGAAGCAGTACGACGTGGGGGTCAACACGCTGCCCGACCGGCGCACGAGCTACAAGACCGTGCACGCCGCGGTCGAGTGCGGATTCCACCTCGTCGACATGCTGGAGGAGTACCACTTCCGCCCGGACCTCTACGAGACCGAGGGCCTCGAGCTCCCTCCGGGCACGACGCTCGAGAACTACGGGGACTGGCTGCACGAGACCGCGCTCCGCAACGACGTCTGCTTCATGGACGGCATCGGCTTCGCCCCGGGTCTCAGCAACCTCACGTGCGGGGAGGGCATCCGCCAGCTCGACGAGGCCGAATCCGTGATCGCTCGCGTGGGCGGCATCCCCCGCAAGGACGTCGCCGCCGGCAAGCCGCTGCGCTACATGATCACGTGGGCGTTCGACCACGTGCTGCGCGAGTACATGGTCAAGCTCTTCGTGCGCCAGAACGGCCAGACGGTCGAGGTGAACTCGGGCACGGGCAGGGAGTCCTTCCGTTTCGACAAGCTCGGCAAGGACGAGACCCTCGAGTGCTCGATCACCCCGGGCATGCCGAGCTTCATCTACACCCGGCCGAACCTCCAGGAGTTCGCGGAGAAGACCGTGCGCTGGCCCGGCCACTGGGCGGGCGTGGACACGCTCAAGGAGTGCGGGCTCCTCGGCATCGATCCGGTCGACCACCAGGGCACGCAGGTCGTGCCGCGCGAGTTCCTGCTGACCCTCATCGAGCCCAAGCTCAAAGCACAGCCCGGGGAGACCGACGTCTGCGTGATGTTCTGCACCGTCACGGGCCGGAAGAACGGGAAGAAGACCCGGATCGGCTACTGGATGTGGGAGGAGGCCGACCCGGAGACCGGCATCTCCGCGATGGGGCGGGTGACCGGCTTCCCCGCGGCCATAGGCGCGGTGATGATCGGCAAAGGGCTCATCAAGGAGCGCGGCATCGTGGCGCCGGAGGACTGCATCTACGGCCCGCTCTACACCCAGTTCGTCGCCGACCTCCGCAAGCGCAACATCGAGATCCTGGAGACGGTCGAGACCCTCTGAGGCGAGGCGAACCGCTCTCCGGGCCGCCGAGGGTGAGGCCTCTCCGCCGGCAGCCAGACCGTCAGCTCACCCGCCCGGCGCCAGCCGGGCCGCGCCCCCGGCAGCGGGAATGGGGTCCGGCACCTCGGGGCCTCTGTCAGGAGTTGGCCAGATCGGGAGTCGTGTTCCGCTTGGAACCGAACCATCCGTGAAGAGGGCGACGACGAACTGAACGGCCGGACGCTTACGGCTGCAACTCGATGAACCCGGCCGCAGAGAAATCCTGGTCGAACGCCAGCGCCTCACGAAGCCGGCGTTCTCGCATCACCTGGAAGCTCGTCGCGTCGACAAACGAATAGGCCCGCTCGTCGTGCTTCCGCAGCCAAGCCCAGGCCTTCTTCTCCTGGTCGACCGTCACGCGGTGGACGAGGAGCTTCGTCTGCCCGTCGAGAATTCCGACGCGGTCCAAGAAGGCGAGGGCACTTCGATGACCATCCTTACGACGAAGGTACGTCCAGGTCTCACCGACTACCCAGTTGGTGGTGACGACCTGCTCGGCCGGTCCGAGATGCTCGAGCACCACGAGCGCGTCGCGGTGGTGTCTATCGCCCGGAAGCGACCAAGCGACCCACCAGCTCGTATCGGCGAACTTCACGATCCGTAGACGATCCGGTCGATGTCACCGGGCTCCGTGGACAAGCCCGCTCCGGCGAATCCGGCAAGCCGACGCCACAGATCCTCGTCCGGCTCGATCTCCCGCTCGGGCAGAACTGCCGCCAAACCGCGACGAATCAGCTCCGACTTGGAGATCCCAAGGCGCTTCGCCTCGGCTGCCGCCTCGGTGTCGAGGTCGTCCGGAATGGTGATGGTGATCGCCTTCATGACGGCCATCATACATAGCGAATGCTACGTCAGCTACATGGTTCGCTACGGCGCCGGATCCCCCGCCGCCCGCATCGTGCTCTGGACCCCACGTCCGGGCGGGGCGACCACCGGCGGAGGATCCTGCTCCTCGGCACCCCCGCAGAGATCTCCCCAATCTGGCGTCCAGGATCGGAGCCGGAGCAGGTAGCCGCAACTCAGGGGGAAGGGCAGCCCACTGAGCAATCAGACGATGCCGCCGCTCGCAGAAGCGTGTTTCTCGCTAGGGTGTCGAGTCACCGTACAGTCGGCCAGGGCACATGGACCTCATTCGGCCCAACCAGCGTGATGCTGCGGCTCTGACCCTCTCCGAGGCATTCCACAACGATCCGCTCATGCAGCTCCTCGCCCGAGACGAGCTGCGCCGGCCTCGGGTGGGCCGCTGGTTCTTCGGTGTCACTGTCGACTACGGGATTCGCTGGGGTCGCGTCTGGGTGAACGAAGATGCCGCGGCAGTCGCTGTATGGCTCACTCCCGACAGCGCTTGGAGCGCACCACGATCCTTTCAGGTCGGGATGGGCATGTTCCCGCTGCGGGTGGGGCTCCGGGCCATGGTCCGCGTGATGCGGGCGGCACCAGCGTTGGCCCGGCTGCACGGCGTGGTCTCAGGGCCGCACTGGTACCTGATGGCCATTGGCACTCGCCCGGCGCGTCGGCGGGAGGGCTTGGGCTCGGCGCTGATCGCCGCCGGCACCTCGCAGGCTGATGCGGCCCACCTGCCGTGTTACCTCGAGACGGCCACACCGCGCAACGTCGAGTTCTTCAGAGAACACGGCTTCGAGGTCACGGGAGCGGAACACGTGAGCGGGCATCCGATCTTCGGGATGGTGCGCGAGTCGCGTTGACGCTGCGCTGGACCGCGCTGAGGGCCCGCGAAGCCGGCTCTGGTGGTGAGCCGGATCCACCGCTCCAGGATCTCCGGCGGGCGATGCAGAGCAGGAGGCAAGGGGTGGCTACGACCCCTCAGCACCCCTGTCACGACACGGCCGTCCCTATTGGCTCTCTACCGCTCTCGCTCCAAGCGACCATTGGCCCACCTTCGCCGGGTCGGCCCGCGCGGCCGCCGACCGGGCTTCCCGCGCGGGGGCGCCCCGGGCACGCCGCGCGGGCCAAGCCTCCGCTCCCATGAAGGCCGCTAGATCACCAGCTCGGCGATCTGCACCGCGTTGAGGGCTGCTCCCTTGCGGAGGTTGTCCCCCACCGCCCAGAGCGAGATCCCCCCCGGGCGGCCCAGGGTCTCCCGCAGCCGACCCACCAGGACGTCGTCGAGGCCGGCGCAGTCGAGAGGGGTGGGCACCTTGTCCCGCCACACCTGCACTCCCGGCGCCGCCGCGATGAGGCGCCCGGCCTCCTCGGCCCCGACCGGGCGTGAGAACCAGCACGAGGCCGCCAGACCGTGGCCCACCATCACCGGGACCCGCACGCAGGTGGGCTCCACCGCCACCTTCGGGGCGTCGAGGATCTTGCGGGTCTCGTGCACCAGCTTCCACTCCTCGTCGGTGTAGCCCCGCTCGGCGAGCGAACCGGCCAGGGGGAGCACGTTGAAGCCGATGGGCCGGGCGTAGGTATCTCCGCCCGGGTCGGACCAGCCGCCGTACTGGAGGGCGGCCGGGTCCTGGGCGAAGTGGGCCACCTCGGCGGACAGGGTGGCCATGCCCCTCTGCCCGGTCCCCGACACCGACTGGTACGAGGCCACCACCATCGATTCGAGGCCTGCCGCCCGGTGGAGCGGGGCCACCGCCATGAGCAGCACCATGGTGGTGCAGTTAGGGTTGGCGATGATCCCCCGATGGCCACGGACGGCGGCGTCGTTGACCCCCGCCACCACCAGGGGCACCTGCGGGTCCATGCGCCACGCCGAGGAGTTGTCGACCACCACCGCTCCGGCCGCGGCGAACCGGGGGGCGTGCTCCCGGGCGCGAGCGCCTCCGGCCGAGAAAAGCGCGACCTCGATGCCGGCCGGGTCGGCGGCGTCCAGATCCTCCACCTCCACCTCCCCCCAGGGGGTGGCGAGGCGGGTGCCGGCCGACCGGGCCGAGGCCAGCAGGCGCAGGGAGCCCACCGGGAAGGCCCGCCGCCCCAGGGTGGCCAGCATCTCCCGGCCGACGGCCCCGGTGGCCCCCACCACGGCGACGGCGCGACTGCTCACGCTGTCCCCTCAATGAGGGCGGCGTGCAGCAGGCGCACCGCCTCCTCGAGCCGTCCCTCGGGGACCAGGCAGGAGACCCGGATGGGCCGGGCGAAGGCGCCCACCACCTCGATGCCCGCCTCGACCAGCGCCCCGGGCACCCGGGCCGCCAGTCCGGGATCGGAGCGCATGCCGTCGCCGATCACGGACACCTTGCCCAATTGCTCCCTCACGAACGCCTCTGCGGGGCCGGTGCCGGCCGCCGCCCGGCGCGCCGCGGCAACCTGATCGGCGGGCACGGCGAAAGCAACGGCGGGACTCTCCTCCGGGCCCACGGGCGTCATCAGGTCGGCCTCCACCCCGGCAGCGGCGAGGGCGGCAGCCAGTTCGGCGCAGGCGGCGGCCGGGTCGGGCGGGCCCTGCACGGTGACCATCGCCTGATCCGGGGCATGGGCCACCCCGGTGATCGGCCCCGGGTGGGCGGTCACCTCCCGCACCCAGGTCCCCTCCCCGTCGTGGAAGGACGAGCGCACGTGGAGGGGCACGCCGAGTCGGCGGCCGAACTCCACCGAGCGCAGCATGAGCACCTGGGCACCCGCCCCGGCCAGTTCGGCCATCTCCGCGAAGGACACCTCGTCCAGCTTGCGGGCCCCGGGCACCACTCGCGGGTCGGCGGTGAAGACCCCATCAACGTCCTTGTAGATCTCGCAGGCCTCGGCCTGCAGGTAGGCGGCCATCGCCACCGCGGTCACGTCCGACCCACCCCGGCCGAGGGTGGTGATCTCCTTGTTGGCGGCCGAGACACCCTGGAAGCCGGCGACGATCACCACGTGGCCCTGTTCCAGGTGCTCCTTGACCCGGAAGGCACGAACGTCCTGTATCTCGGCCCGCCCGTGCGCCGTGTCGGTGAGGATGCCGGCCTGGGATCCCGTGAGGCTCACCGCCTCCAGCCCCAGGTCGCGGATGGCCATGGCCAGCAGCGCCATGGAGATGCGCTCCCCGGCCGTCAGCAGCATGTCCATCTCCCGGGGGTGGTCGTTCGGGGACACCTCCCGGGAGAGGCGGACGAACTGGTCGGTGGTATGGCCCATGGCCGAGACGATTACCACCACGTCGTGCCCGGCACGGCGGGTCTTAGCCACCCGGCGGGCCACCGCCCGGATGCGCTCGGCGTCGACCACCGAGGTTCCGCCGTACTTCTGGACGATGGCCGACATGGCGCCGGGAAGTGTACCGGTGACCCCCTATAGTGCCCGGGCTATGCCATCACGCCCCGCCCTGGCCCTCGCCGTCGCTGCCGCCCTCCTCGCCGCCGCCTGCGGAGGCGACGCTCCCTCGACCTCAGCCGCGCCGGGCATCGTTTCCACCGCCCAGTACCTGGAATTTCGCGAGCAGCCCACCGCCTGCGGGGCCGAGGCCCCGGAGGCGGCGGTGGCCATGGCCTTCGACGCCCCCGGCGACGCCGGCGTGGACGGCCCGGCCGAGGTCGTGCTGCACACCTCCTGCGGTCCCGTCCACCTCCGTCTCGACCCGGCCGCCGCCCCGGAGACGGTGAACTCCTTCGTCTTCCTGGCCCGGCAGGGTTACTTCGACGGGACGGTGTCGCACCGGGTGGTGCCGGGGTTCGTCTTCCAGGCCGGCGACCCGACGGCCACCGGCGGGGGCGACCCCGGCTACTCCATCCCCGACGAGCTGCCGGCGGCCGGTTTTGCCTACACCCGGGGGGTGGTGGCCATGGCCAACACCGGCGATCCAGACAGCGGAGGGAGCCAGTTCTTCATCGCCCTCGCCGACATCGCCCTGCCCCCCGGCTACACCGTCTTCGGCGAGGTGACCGAAGGCCTCGACGTGCTCGACCGCATCGCTGCCCTCCCCATGGGGCCCAACCCCGGGGACGCCGTCGACAGCCGGCCGCTGGAGACGGTGTACCTGGAACGGGTCGAGGTCGTCGGCGGCTGAGGTGGCCGTCGACCTCCACACCCACAGCACCTACTCAGACGGGACCGACGACCCCGCCACCCTGGTGCGGCTGGCCCTCGACGCCGGCCTGAGCGCCCTGGCCCTCACCGATCACGACACCCTGGACGGCATCGGCGAGGCCCGCGCCGCGGCAGCCGGCACCTCCCTCGACCTGATCCCCGGTGTCGAGTTGTCGGTCGACTGGGAGGCCGGTCCGGCCCACCTCCTCGCCTATTGGGTGGAGCCGGGAGTCGGCCCGTTGCCGGAACGCCTCGCCGAGATCCAGGCGGGACGGGCTCGACGCAACGGGGAGATCCTCGCCGCCCTGGCCGACCTCGGCATCCACCTGTCGCCGGAGGAGATACGCTCCACCCCCGGCCTGGTGGGACGGCCCCACATCGCCGCCGCCCTGGTCCGCGCCGGTCACGTCGCCACCCTGCCGGACGCCTTCGCCCTCTACCTGGCACAGGGGCGGCCCGCCTACCGGCCACGCCTGCGCCTCACCGCCGCCGAAGCCGTCGACCTGACGCGACGCTCGGGAGGGGCGGCCGTGCTCGCCCATCCCCACACCGTCGCCGCCGCGGCCGACGATTACTCCGCCGCCCTGACCGCCTTCCGCGATCTCGGGGGAGGAGGCATCGAATGCCATTACCCCGACTACCCCGCCGATCTCCGGGAGCACCTCGCCGCGATCACCCGCCGCCTGGGCATGGTCCCCACCGGCGGCTCCGACTACCACGGTGACCTCCGCCCCGGCCTGGCCCTCGGCACCGGCCGGGGCGACCTGGTGGTTCCCGACGAAGTGGCCGCCGAACTGCGGCGGGCGGCCCGCCGGGCAGAACCCTTCAGATAGGACGCGGGCCGCCGATACCCAGGTGGGATGACCACCCACGAGGCTGCCGCCCGTCCCCCGCCGGCCGTCGGCGCCGCGCCCCTCGACTTCATCGAAATCCGGGCCGACTGGCGGCTGGCTCGCGCCGCCATGGCAAGCCTGCTCCTCTGTCTGGCGGGCGTCGCCGTCGCCGCCGGGATCCCCGGGGCCGCCGCTAAGTCGGTGGCGGCCGCCCTCCTCCTCGCCCACGCCCTCGCCGACCCCAGGGCCGGGCCTCTCCGTGCCCTCATGCCGGCCGCCCTGGCACTCAGCGCCACGGCAGGCCTGGCGGGTGACTTCGCCGCCCCGCTCGCCGGCCTGACCGCTTACACCCTGACAGCCTCGGCGCTGGTCCTGCCCGCCCGGCGGCTCTTCCTGCCTGCGGCCGCCCTCGCGGCGGGCACGGCGCT
Organism: uncultured Acidimicrobiia bacterium; assembly: GCA_964354255.1. Classification (GTDB taxonomy): domain Bacteria; phylum Actinomycetota; class Acidimicrobiia; order Spongiisociales; family UBA11373; genus VGBK01. Next base: position 16,565 of record CAYGYX010000032.1, read on the forward strand.
CCGGGTGACCGTGCTGGCCTCTGCTCCCTATGAGGAGGCCGGCCTGCCCGGGCACCTGGCAGGCGTGGAGTCGGCCGCCTACTTGCTCCTGGTAGGGCTGATGGCCTTCGCCGCCGTCCGTGCCATCCGGGCCGCCCGCCGGGGACGGGTCGAGGCCATCGAATCGGAGCGCCGGGCCGCCACCATGAAGAACGAGTTCGTCTCCATGGTCAGCCACGAGTTGCGGACCCCGCTCACCAACATCTCCGGGTTCGCCATGGCCCTGCGCGACTCGTGGCGCACCTTCGACCCGGCGGAGGTCGACGAGTTCCTGGCCGTCATCTGCGGCGAGTCCGAGCACTTGCGCCGACTGGTGGACGACGTGCTGGTGGTCCCCCGCCTGGAGGTGGACCGCTTGCTCATCGAACCGACCGACTTCCCGCTCCGCCCCGCCGCCTTCCGCATCGCCGACCTGGTCTTCCCATCGGGCGGGGCGAAATCGGCCTCCGTCACGGTCAGCGGCAACGTGGTGGTGCACGCCGACCCCAACCGGGTCGAGCAGGTGCTGCGCAACCTGCTGGAGAACGCCGCCAAGCACGGGGGCAGCCAGATCGGGGTCGATGCCACCGTCCGCGGAGACGAGTGGCTGGTGACCGTTTCCGACGACGGGCCCGGCATCGACGAGGCTCACCGGGAGCGCGTGTTCGCCGCCTTCGAGCAGGCTGAGCCGTCGGGCAGCCCGGGCAACGGCCTGGGCCTCGGGCTCACCGTGAGCCGGGTGCTCGTCGAGGCCATGGGCGGCCGGATCTGGTACGAGCCCGGCTTCCCGACCGGGGCCCGCTTCTGCTTCACCCTGCCGGCGGCCCAGGCCGTCACCTCGGTGCCCGTCGCCCCCTGAACCAGGCGGCACCCGGCCGGGGAGGGCATTCGTCGGTCCGGAGCCGTCTGGTCAGGCGATCTCCACCAACTCGACCAGGGTCCCACCGACGGTCGGCGGATGGACGAAGGCGACGCGGCAGCCGTCGGCGTTGCGCCGCGGCACCCGATCGATCAGTTCCGCCCCCTCCCCGGCCAGGTGAGCCAGGGCGGCGTCGAGGTCGGGCACGGAGAAGGCCAGGTGGTGCAGGCCCTCACCGCGTTGTGCCAGGAACCGGCCCACCGGCGTGTCGGGGTCGAGGGGTGCCAGCAACTGTACCCGGGAGCCCCCAACCAGGATCATGGCCTCCTCCACCCCCTCCTCCTCCACCACTCCCCGGGAGACCGGGCCGGCTTTGAAGAGCCGCCGGAAGGTGGCGAGGGTGGGGTCGAGGTCGTGCACGACCAGGGCCACGTGATCCAGGTTGAGAAGGAGCATGCGATCTCCGGCGGGATCGGCCGTAGCCCACCCGAACTCAGCCGCCCGGCACGCGGGGTCTCCCATGGCAGCCAGGCTAACGATGAGGGTGGGCCCAGCACCAACGTTCGCTGCCCCGGTAGCCTACGGCCCAACCGTCAGGAGGTCCCATGGGCTCGGTCGTCTGCTCTGCTGTTCGTACCCCTCTCGGACGCTACGGGGGCGCCCTCAGTCCCTCGCCGGCGGTGCAGTTGGGTGGGGTCGCCATTGCCGCCGCCCTGGAGCGGGCCGGGCTACCCGCCGACCGGATAGACGAGGTCTACTTCGGGCACGTCATCCAGGCCGGCACCGGCCAGATCAGCGCCCGCCAGGCCGCCTACCGCGGCGGCATCCCCATGACCGTGCCGGCCACCACCATCAACAAGGTCTGCCTCTCCGGCATGACCTCCATCGCCATGGCCGACAAGGACATCCGCCTCGGCGAGGCCCGCTTCGTCGTGGCCGGGGGCATGGAATCGATGAGCAACGTCCCCTATGCCGTGCCCAGCGCTCGCTGGGGGGCCCGCATGGGGCAGGTCCCCATGGTCGACCTCATGGAGCACGACGGCCTCTTCTGTGCCTTCGACGACTGCCTCATGGGCGCCACCTCGGACCGCCGCAACGGCGAGCTGGGCATCACCCGGGCCGAGCAGGACGAGTGGGCCGCGACGAGCCATCAGCGGGCGGCCGAGGCCACCCGGTCGGGCGCCTTCGCCGCCGAGATCACCCCGGTGCCGGTACCCCAGCGCAAGGGCGACCCGGTGCTGGTCTCCGCCGACGATGGCATCCGCCCCGACTCCACCGCCGAGGCACTCGCCAGACTGCGCCCTGCCTTCGCCAAGGACGGCACCATCACCGCCGGCAACGCCTCCCAGATCTCCGACGGGGCCGCCGCCCTGATCGTGGCCGACCGGGCGGCGGCCGTCGCGACCGGCCTGCCGGTCATCGCCGAGATCCTGGCCTACGGACAGGCGGCCGGCCCCGACGCCACCCTGCACGAACGGCCCGCCCAGGCCCTGCAAAAGGCGCTCGACCGGGCCGGCCTGACCATCGCCGACCTGGCTCTCTTTGAGATCAACGAAGCCTTCGCCGCCGTCGCCCTGTGGTCGGCTCGGCTGCTCGGGATCCCGCACGACAAGGTGAACGTGCACGGCGGGGCGGTCGCCCTCGGTCATCCCCTGGGCGCCACCGGGGCGCGCATCGTGGTCACCCTCATCAACGCCCTGCAGCGCGCCGGCGGGGGCATCGGTGCCGCCGCCCTCTGCGGCGGCGGCGGCCAGGGAGACGCCCTGATCGTCAAGGTTGCCGGGTGAGCACCGGCCGACCGACCCGGAACCTCGCCCTCGAGCTGGCCCGGGTGACCGAGGCGGCGGCCATGGGGGCCGCCCGCTGGCAGGGCCGGGGCGACAAGGAGGCCGTCGACCGGGCGGCCGTCGACGCCATGCGGGCCATGCTGGCCACCATCGACATGGATGGGGTGGTGGTCATCGGCGAGGGGGAGAAGGACCACGCCCCGATGCTCTACAACGGCGAGCGCATCGGCAACGGGACGCCCCCGCTGGTGGACGTGGCGGTGGACCCGGTCGACGGCACCCGCCTCACCGCCGAGGGTGGCCCCGGGGCCGTGGCCGTCCTCGCCCTGGCCGAGCGAGGGGCGATGTACGCCCCGGGCCGCCTGGTCTACATGGAGAAGATGGCGGTCGGACCCGAGGCGGCCGGGTCCATCGACCTGGAGGCACCGGTGGAGGAGAACCTGCGCCGGGTCGCGGCTGCCAAGGGGAAACAGGTCGAGGACCTCACCGCCATCATCCTCGACCGCCCCCGCAATCGACCGCACATAGAGGCGGTGCGCCGGATGGGAGGGCGCATCCGCCTCATCCGGGACGGCGACATCTCGGCCGCCATCGCCGCCGCGGTGGAGGACAGCGGCATCGATATCCTGCTCGGCATAGGAGGGTCGCCCGAGGCGGTGACCGCCGCCTGTGCCCTCACCTGCGTCGGCGGGGAGATGCAGTGCCGCCTGTGGCCGCGCGACGACTCCGAGCGCTCCTACGCCGCCGAGGCCGGCCTCGACCTGACCCAAGTGCTCACCCTGCGCGACCTGGTGCGGGGCGAGGCCATCTTCTTCGCCGCCACCGGGGTCACGGACGGGGAGCTGCTCGACGGGGTCCGCTACGGGCCCGGTGGGGCCTGGACGCACACGGTGGTGATGCGGGCGCTCACCGGCACGGTCCGTTACATCACCGCCCACCACCGCTTCGACCGGCTCTCCCGCATCTCCGACATCTACGGCGCCGGCTCGGCCGGGGCGCCCCCCGCGCCGGTCGACCCCCGCCCGCGCAGCCGGCCCCGCTGAGACCGTTGCCCGGCGGCTACATCTCCTGGCGGCCCACCAGGGCCCGCCCCAGGGTGAGCTCGTCCGCGTAGTCGAGGTCGCCGCCCACCGGCAGCCCGCTGGCCAGGCGGGTCACCCGCACCCCCTCCGGCTTGAGCACCTTGGCCAGGTAGAGGGCGGTCGTGTCCCCCTCGACGGTGGGGTTAGTGGCCACGATCGCCTCCTTGATGCCCTCGCCGCGCACCCGGGCCAGCAGCTCCCCGAAGCGGAGTCGTTCCGGCCCGATGCCCTCGATCGGGGAAATGGCCCCGCCGAGGACGTGGTAGCGGCCCCGGAACTCCCGGGTCCGCTCGATCACCACGATGTCCTGGGCCCGCTCAACGACGCAGACCGCACTCGGGTCCCGCCGGAGGTCGCGGCAGATGGAGCACTCGTCACCGTCGGTGACGTTGAAGCAGCGCTGGCAGAGGCGCACCTGTTCCCGCATCTCCACGACGGCCCGCGCCAGGCGGCGGGCGTCCTCCTCCTCCACCGTCAGCAGGTGAAAGGCGAGTCGCTGAGCGCTCTTGCGCCCGATGCCCGGCAGACGAGCCAGCTCGTCGATGAGCCGCTGGATCGGGGGCTCGAACATCAGCCCGGCAACTCCCGCCGGTCGCCGAGGCTCAGGGCGCCCGGCTCCAAAGCGCCCAGATCGAGCCCCACCGAGGAGGCGGCCGCCTCCTGCGCCCGGCGCAGCGCCACGTTCACCGCCGCCACCACCAGGTCGCCCACCATCTCCGGGTCGGCCGGGTCGAGCACCGATGGGTCGAGGCGCACCGACTCCAGCTCTCCCGTGCCCCGCACGACCGCGCTCACCATCCCGCCGCCGGCGGTGCCGGTGAAGACGGCCTCGGCCAGAGCGGCCCGCTGTTGGTCGATCTTCGCCCGCATGTCGGCCACCTGCCGGGCCAGCTGCTGGGGGGAAGGCATCCCCGGCCCGCCGCGCCCACCCTGGGGGAAACCCCCGGGGATGCGGTGGTGGCCCTTCTTCGCCATGGGAGACAGGGTATCAGCGTGCCGCCGACCGGCCGCGGCGCCTAGCCGTCGGAGACCACCTCGCCGCCCAGGATCTCGGTGACCACCGCGGCCGGGTCGGGCGGCCGCCGTCCGGCCTCCTCCGGGGGTCCCTCCTCCGCCACGGGGGCGATCGCCCCGGCCCCCTCGCCGGCCGCCGCCTCGCCGTCCCCGGCCCGATAGGCCACGACGACCTCCCCGCCGAGCAAGCCGCCGGCGATGGAGGACACGGTCGAGTTCAGCGAGCGGTCCTCCACCAGCTGGGCGAGGTGAAAGGTGAGGTTCACCGGGACCTCGAGTATCACCCGATTCCCCTCCACCGCCGCCGGCCGGCACGCGCGAAAGATGGCGTGGCGACGCGGCCCGGCCTCCTTGCGGACCCGCTCCACCAGTGCGGGCCACACGGCTTCCACCAGGGCCAGGTCGAGCACGGCGGGAGGGCGCTTCCCAACGGCCGGGGCCGGAGTCGTCGCCGCCGGCTCCCCGCCGCCGCCGGCCGGCTCGGCCGACTTCGCCGCCGCCACAGGCTCGGCCGGCACTGCTGCCTTCCGGCCGCGACGCGAGACGGGAGCGGCCGCCGCCGGCGCGGGCGCGGCCGGCCGGGCCTCGCGACTCGGCTCCTCGGAGCGCGCCGGCACCACCGCTCCTTCTCCCAATCGGCGCACCCGGTCCTCGACCCGGTCGAGGCGGGCCGCCAGCGATGCCGCATCGATCGAAGTCTCCGGACGGACCAGCCGCAGCAGGGCCAGCTCCACCACCAGGCGTTCTTCCCTTCCTTCCCGCAGGGCTACCAGGGCCTCCCCCAGCACCTCGACGGCCCGCAGTACCTCCCCCCCGTCGAGGAGCCGGGCTTGCGATCGCCACTCGGCGAGGACCTCCGCCGGTTCGTCGACGATCTCCTCGAGGTTGGGGGCGTACCGGGCCAGGAACACCCCGCGGAAGAACTCGATGGCGTCCGTCACGAAGCGGCGTAGGTCGGCTCCCTCCGCGGCGATGGCGGCGGCCAGCCCGAGGGCGCCGGCCGCGTCGTGGTCGGCGAGGGTGCGGGCGAGGCGGGTGAAAGCCTCACTTGGTGCCAGGCCCAGGGCCCGGGTCACTCCCCGAGCCTCCACCTTGCCCGAGCCGAGGGCGGCCACCTGCTCCAGCAGGCCCAGGGCATCGCGCACCGAACCGCGCGCATGGCGGGCGATGAGGGCCAGCCCCTCGGCCGCCGCCTGGTATCGCTCGCGGCCGGCGATGTCGGCCAGGTAGGTGATCAGGGTCTCCGAGCCGACGGGGTGAAAGTCGAAACGCTGCGCCCGGCTACGGATGGTGTCGGGGAGCTTGTAGGGCTCGGTGGTGGCCATGACGAAGTAGGCGTGCTCCGGGGGCTCCTCCAGGGTCTTGAGCAGGGCGTTGGCCGCGGCCCGGGAGAGCATGTGCGCCTCATCGAGGATGTAGACCCGCCGGGCCCCGCCGGTGGAGGCCACCGTGCCCACGTTGGCCCGGATCTCGCGGACGTCCTCCACCTTGTTGTGCGAAGCGGCGTCCAGTTCGATGACGTCGAGGGAACTGCCCTCGGCGATGGCCAGGCAGGAGGCGCACCGGTTGCAGGGCTCGCCGTCGGCCCCGAGGTTGGGGCAGTTGAGGACCTTGGCGATGATCCGGGCCGTGGTGGTCTTGCCGGTCCCGCGCGGCCCGGCAAACAGGTAGGCGTGGACCACCCTCCCCTGCTGCACCTCCCGGGCCAGAGTCAGGGTGACGTGCTCCTGGCCGACCACGTCGCCGAAGCGCTGCGGCCGGTACTTGCGATAGAGCGCCTGGTACACCACCAGCGGGATCGTACCAACGGGGGGTGCCGGGGAGTGCCGGGCCGAGCCTTCCGAGGCCGACACACCAAGAACCTACAGATGTAGCGACAGCAGCCCAGGGTGGGGCGGCCTGGATTGGTGATCCCTGGGACTGTATGACAGACCGTGATACAGTGAAGTCATGTCGCAGGCGATCTCCGTACGGCTGGACGACGATGCGCGCCGCGCCCTCGTCCGCCTTGAGTCCACCGGGCTGAGCCGCTCAGAGGCGATCAGAGCCGCCCTGGTCCAAGCAGCCGGGCGGCTTGAGGATCGGCCTGCCCTCGCCGCGGAGGTGGCCGGCCTTGAGGCCGACGAGGCAGATCGGGTCGAGATGCTCGCCGTCGCAACCCTAATGGAGCAACTGCGTGCAGCGGGGTGACATCCTCACCCTGCGACTGCCCAAAGGGGCCGGACACGAGCAGCACGGCTCGCGGTTCGCGGTCGTGGTGCAATCGGATGCCCTCCTGCCTCGTTCGGTGGTGCTCATCGCTCCGACATCCCGCAGTGCCCGAGCCGCCTCATTCCGACCCGAGATCGAGGCCGCCGGCGAGCGCACCCGGGT
>CAYGYX010000033.1:0-23636 GCA_964354255.1 uncultured Acidimicrobiia bacterium
GGCGCAGCCCGCCGGGCGCGGTGAGGGTTGGCCGGTCGGTCCCTATCGAGCGACTAAGGCCATCGGCAGCCGGTGGCCGCGGCGAGGGCTCGGCAGGCCCCGCCCATGTGGGCCGCCGACAGGGTGGTGACGCGACGGCGGAAGGCGTCGCTCGGCAGGGTGGGCAGGTTGTCGAAGTTCACCACGCAGTCGCTGGGTACACCGTCTTCGGCCGGGGTCAGTTCGAGCTCCGACCCGAGCCCTCTCCGGGTGCGAGTCAGGGCGGCTACGACCACGGTGCCGGCCCGGTCGGCGACCGGGTCCCGGGTGAGGATCAGGACCGGGCGATCACGGCCCGGGGTGGCGGCGAACCAGATCTCACTGCGTCGCATCGGCCCAATCCTCCCAGTCCTCGGCCGGGCCCCAATCGGCGATGAGGGGCAGCGCTTGCTCGCCTTCCGCGAGCGGCCTCCGCTCCCCGGCCGCCGCGTCCTCTTCGGCGCGGAGTTACGCCAGGTGAGCGTGCAGAGCCCGGCGGAGCAGTTCCGAGCGATCGAGGCCGAGCCGGTCGGCCCAGCGCTGCGCATCGGCCGCGTCGGCGTTGGGCACCCGGAAGCCGAGCATTGTCATACGAACAGCGTGCGTTGTCTTGCATCCTCGCGGCAAGCGGTGCGGCGACCGAGGCGGTGCCACGCCAACCGGCCGGCGAGTGCCACTGCGGTGGCGCCGCCTCACCCCGAGCTCGGCCCCTACCGGTACGGTGGCCCGGCCGGCCCCTTGCGCGCCACCGCGTTCCACACCGTCTCGTAGTGGTCGACGTCGTAGGGGTCGATGTGCTGGAGGACGAACTCCTCCCAGGCCCGGTGCAGCGGGTCGGCTGCTCCGGCGTACATCCACAGGCCGGCCGGGATGCGGTCGAGCACGGTGCGCAGGCTCATCGGGGTGCTCACCCGGGTGCGGGCATCGGCGGCGGTGAAGGACTCGTTGACCTCGAAGGCGAGGCGGGCGATGGTGGTGACGAAGGGGGCCTGCAGGCCGGGGTAGCGCCGGGTGAGCATCGCCTCGATCTGCTCGCCGGTTGGGAAGGGCTTCTCCCAGATCACCCAGCGGTCGGCGAAGGCCTTGTTGAGGGTTTGGGTGCCGGCGTAGTCGCGCAGGTCGGTGGGGTTGAGGGTCCCGTAGAGCCGGATGTCGGGGCGCAGGCGCACCGTCTCGCCGGTGGGCAGGTCGAGGGCCTGGTAGCGGTCGAGGAGGCCGTGCAGGGCGAAGAGGGTCTCCGCTCCGGCGGCGTTCAGTTCCGACATGTTGATGAGGGCCGGGCCCCGCAGCGCCCGGGTGATGTCGCCGTCCTCCCAGCGACTCTCGGTGCCGCCTCTCCCGTCGCCGTACAGCTTCACCGAGCCGATGAGGGTGATGTCGCGCACCTCGCCGGTGAGGGGGATGCGGTAGTAGGGGAGGCGGAGCAGGGCGGCGAACTGCTCCAGGTCGTGGTCCTTGCCGGTGCCCATGTGGCCGCGCAGGGCGACGTGCAGGGGTGTGTCGGCCACGCGGTCGCGGCGCACCCGCTCGAGCAGGGCCAGTTTGTAGAGCATCCCCAGGTCCACGTAGTACGGGTCTGGGTGGGGGATCTTGCCGGCGCGTTGCTCGAGGTCGGGGAGCCCCGGCGGCAGCACGGCGGTCTCGAGCTCCACGGGGGACCCCTCCCCGGTGGGGTCGATGAAGGTCACTTTGTCAGGCACTGGCTCTCCTCGGCGTTGGATCATCGTAGAGACGGCTCTGGTGGGCCCACCACGTCTCCCCGCCGCGCAGGGCGATGCTGCGGCGCAAGGCGCCCCGGACGCCGTCGACCATGGCCCGGGCCAGGATGTCGGGGCGCTCAACCACCTGGTGGCGAGAGTAGGCGGCGGCCACCGTGTCGTCCCCGATGCCTATGCCGAGCACCAGGGTGCCGGCCATTTCGACGGCGTCCACGGCCGAGGCGAGTGCCTCCACCGAGCCGCGAGTCATCCCGTCGGCGAGGGTGACCAGCAGGCGCACCTGGGCGTTGCGCCGGGCAAGACGCTCGGCGGCGTGGGTGACGTTGAACTCATCGACGTTGGCCGCCTTCTCGAACATCGACACCGGGGGTGCCTCCAGGGGGGCCCGGCGCGCCTCGGCGGCGGCGTCGGCAGGGTGGGCCGCCGTCCAGAAGAGCCCGGCCAGGTGGTCCTCGGCCGCCTGCCAGTGCTGGTCGAAGGCCTTCACCAGGTAGTGGTTGACCGTCCGGGTGAGACGGTCGGCGTGGCTGCCGTGCTTTCGGCGCAGGGCTCCCTTGGTGGCCAGCAGGCGCTGGGTGAAGGCGGCCTCGGTGTCGTCGGCCCGGGCGGCGAAGGCCCGGTTGAACAGGGCTACCTCGAACTCGACCTGCAGCTCGTCGCAGAGGCGGGCCAGGGTCCAGGCGCCCAGGGTGGCGGCCGCCATGGGCCAGGGCGCCTTGTAGTCGCCGGGCAGAGGGCGGGGCTGAAGCATGCTGGCCGAGCCGTCCACCAACAGGCTCACCGCGTAGGCCCGCCGGGTGGGCAGATCGCGGCGCTCGAACATGCGCTGGTAGAGGCCGGCTCCCAGGAAGAGGGCCGCGTAGGGGGAGAGGTCGCCGGCGTCGTACCCGGAGCGCAGGCCGCGCCGCTGGTTGGCGACGAACAGCGGGTAGAGCTCCCCGGAGATGTGGCGCTGCCCCACCACCCAGCGGCGGGCAGCCGCCTCGAGGGCATCGTGCCCCTGGGCGGCGAAGCGCCGGAAGCGGTCGGGGAGGGGGCTCACGATCAGCCGGCCCCCCTGGCCGGTGGGCAGGTAGACCTCGGGTGCCTCACTCACCCGAAGGATCTGGTCGGTGGCCGGGTCGGCGGCCCGGCGCGAGTCACCGGGCCGGCCCCCCGGTGCCTCGACCACCACCGCCGCCCGGCGCGTGCTCTCGTACGACTCGGCATCGCGCAGCACCGGGGTGACGATGCGCACCGCGTCCACCCCGGAGCTGATGTCCTGCTGTTCCATCGATTCCCGGGACCGGCGCCCCTGGGCCGTCTCCGTGGGCGAGGCCTCGGTGAGCAGGCCGTGGTAGCGGGCCAGCGCCAGCAGCTGCAGGGCGGCGGTCGCCGCTTCCCACGGCCCCGGGGCGGCGGCGGCCTCGGCCAGGGCGCGGCCGGCGTCGGCCAGGGCGGCCGCCACCCGGGGTTCGACTCGCCCGGTCACGGCGTCGGTGTCCTGGTAGCCGCCCACTGCCAGGAAACAGGCGAGGGCAAACTGGCCCATGGGCTGTGCCCTTCCCAGGGCGGCGGGCACAGCGCTGGCGTACAGGTCGGCCAGCACCGAGCGGGCCCCCGGGTAGGCGCCCATGTGCTGTGCCTCCTGGCGGGCATCCTCCACCGCCAGGAACATCGCCTCGGCCGCCGGCCCTCCCGCCCGGGCGAGGGCGTCGAGCAGGGGCAAGGGGTCTGCCGGCAGGGGCTCGTCGGCATCGGGGAACCACCCCGGGGGCAGGGGCCGCCTCTCCTCAAAGCTGGTGACCGCGAGGTGGACCACCTCGTGCAGCGCGGAGGCGAGGGCCACCTCGGCCGCGGTGACCGGGGCCTGCCGGGCGTAGGCCGCCTGGAAGACCCCCGGGTCGACCACGATCTCGCCCGGGGACGCCGACGCCTGTGACCCGAGGCGGAGGCGCAGGTGCTCGTCGCCCGACAGCGACCGGGCGAAGCGGGTCACCGCCGGGGCGACCCGCTGGTAGCGGGCCACCACCGCCTCGATGGCACGCTCGTCCGGGGGGAGGATCTCGGTGAGCAGGGACCCGGCACGGCGCGGCATAGCCCCTCATTGTCCCACGGCGCCGTCGGCTGGCGGGCGCGGGGCGGCTCATGCCGAGGGTGGACCGCCGTCGATGGAAGTGGGGGTGCCGCCGGCAACCCGAGCGGGGTCTCCCCGGCGGTCCAGCGGGAGACGTTGAGTCGCCGCGCTTGCTCATCGGGGAGGCTGCTGACCCGGCGGGCCCGGCCGCCGCAGAAAATCCTGCCTCGCAGAATCCCGGGATTTCGAAAGCGCGGAAGGAAGTGGCTAACATCCCTCAACCGTGGGCCGGGAGCATCCCGGCCCACCGCCATAGGAGAGAAGAGCCATGGTGAAGAACCGAACAATGCGCCTGGGCATTGCCCTGCTGGCGCTCGCACTGGTCGCCGCCGCCTGCGGCGACGACGATGCCGGTACGAGTACCACAGCCGCTCCGCCCAGCAGTACGACGACGGCCGCCACGACGACCACGACGGCCGCCACCACCACCTCCCAGGCCACCACGACCACTGCTGCCGGACGAGCCAACGGGATCCTCGAGATCGGCACGATCCTGCCGGAGACGGGGGACCTGGCCGTGCTCGGCCCGCCGATGATCAACGCGGTGAACATGGCGTTGCGCGACATCAACGACGCCGGGGGCGTCCTCGGGCAGCCGCTCCAGCTGACTTCGGCCGACAGCGGTACCAACGAGGACATCGCCAACGCCGCCGCCGACGGGCACCTCGCCGCCGGGGTGGACGCCATCGTCGGCCCCGCCAGCTCGAGGGTCAGCCTCTCGGTGATCGACAAGATCACCGGGGCGCAGACGCTGATGTGCTCGCCGTCGAACACCGGATCGGTGTTCACTACCTACGACGACAACGGCGGCTACTACATCCGCACCGCCCCGCCGGACAACCTGCAGGCGCAGGCGCTGGGCGACCTGGTCACGGCCGACGGTTTCGCCGACGTGGCCATCATCGCCCTCAACGACGCCTACGGGCAGGGCTTCGCCGACGACCTGGTGGTGCAGCTCGAGGCGAATGGGGCCACCGTGGTGGCCAACGTGGCCTACGACCCCAACGGGACCGTGTTCGACTCCGACGTGCAGCAACTGGTCGATGCCGGGCCCGAGGCGGTCGTGCTGATCGGCTTCCCCGACACCGGCAGCCTGTTGCTGCAGGCGATGATCGAGCAGGGCGTCGGCCCCGCCGATCTGCAGATCTACCTGACCGACGGCCTGCAGTCGAGCGGCCTGGCCGCCAAGGTCGATCCGGCCACGCCGGGCATCCTCGAAGGGGTCAAGGGAACCGCCCCGTCGGCGGCGCCTCCGGGAGGGGCCGCCTGGTTCGGGGCCGCCTTCGCCGAGTTCGCGCCCGAGGCGGACACGATCTTCGCCGCCTACGCCTACGACTGCCCGGTGGTCTTCGCCCTGGCAGCTCAGGTCGCGGGCACGGACGATCCCACGGTCTGGCTGGATGAGGTGGTTGGGGTCACCAAGGACGGCGAGACGTGCGACACCTATGCCGCCTGCCTGGCCCTCATCGAGGCGGGCTCCAACATCGACTACCTCGGCGCCTCCGGGCTGATCGACTTCGTCGATGCCGGTGAGCCCGGGGCCGGCTACTACGACATCTGGCGCTTCGACGACCAGGGGGCGATCATCGTCGACGACACCGTTCCGGTGGGCTAGTCCCAACGAGGACGCCGAAGATGGAGGCCGGCCCCGGGCCGGCCTCCACTCGCGTGAGGGGCGCCTCAGGCCCGCGCCAGGGTGCCCAGGTACAGCTCCACCACCCGGGGATCCTCCAACAGGCTGCGGCCGGTGCCGGTGTGGGCGTTGGTGCCCTGGTCGAGCACATAGCCGCGGTGACAGGTCTGCAGGCAGCGGCGGGCATTCTGCTCCACCATCACCACCGAGACCCCGGCGCGGTTGACCTCGTCGATGCGGGTGAAGACCTCGTCCTGGTTGGCCGGGGAGAGGCCGGCCGAAGGCTCGTCGAGGAGCAGAACCGAGGGGTCCATCATGAGCGCCCGGGCCATCGCCACCATCTGGCGCTCCCCTCCCGAGAGGAGCCCCGCCCGCTGGTTGAGGCGGTCGGCGAGGTGCGGGAAGAGGGCCAGCACCGACTCGGAGCGGGACTTGAGCGCTGCCGGCCTCAGGTAAGCCCCCATGAGCAAGTGCTCCTGCACCGTGAGGCGGGGGAACACGTTGTTGCGCTGCGGGACGTAGGACACCCCGCGAGCCACCAGTTCGTGCGCGGGCAGCCCGGTGATGTCCTCGCCGCGGAGGCTCACCCGGCCTCGGCGGATGGTGAGCAGCCCGAACAGCGCTTTCACCAGGGTCGACTTGCCCGCGCCGTTGGGGCCGATGATGCCGACGATCTCACCCGGCTCGAGCCGCAGGTCGCAGCCGTTGAGGATGTCCACCTCGGGCAGGTAGCCGGCCACCAGGCCGGTGGCTTCGAGGAGCGGGCCGGGGTGATCGGTCATGACCCGGCCGCCTTTCCGTGCCGGCGCCCTAGGTAGGCGTCGATCACCTCCGGGTTGGCGCCGACCGCGGCCGGCGGGCCCTCGGCGATGACCCGGCCTTCGGACATCACCACCACCCAGTCGCTGATGCCCATGACCACGTCCATGTCGTGCTCGATGAAGACCACGGTGGTTCCTTCCCGGCGGACACCGTCGATGTGGTCGAGGAGCGAGCGCCGCAGCGCCGGGTTCACCCCGGCCATGGGCTCGTCGAGCATGAGGAGGCGGGGCCGGGCCATGAGGGCCCGGGCCATCTCGAGGAGCTTGCGCTGTCCTCCCGACAGGGTGCCGGCGAACCGGTGGCACATCGCGGCCAGCCCGAAGCGCTCCAGCAGGTCCTCGGCCTCCTGCCGGTTGCGCTCCTCCTGGGGGCGCCAGGCGGGGAGGAGGGCGCCGAGAAACCGTTCCCCTCGCTGGGCGGGTGCCGCCAGCAGCATGTTGTCGAGCAGGGTGAGCCGGGCCAGCGCCTTGGTCAGCTGGAAGGTGCGCACTATCCCGGCGCGGGCGACCTGGTGGGCCCGCCGGCCCTGGAACGCCTTCCCGTCGAAGGACCAGGAACCGGCGTCGGCTCGGTCGAACCCGGTCAGCACGTTGAACAGGGTGGTCTTGCCGGCGCCGTTGGGGCCGATCAGGGCGGTGATCGTCCCCCGCTCCACCTCGAGATGGTCCACCGCCACCGCCCTCAGACCGCCGAAATCGCGTCGCGCCCCGTCGATGACCAGGATGGGGTCGGGCTTGGCGGCGCCGGGGCGGGGGGCGACGCCGACGAGGCCGGGGTGGGGCTCAGCGCTCATCGCTCAGCAGCTCCTCCCGGTTCCCGAGGATCCCCTGGGGCCGCAGGATCATCAACAGCATCAGGCCGAACCCAACCAGGCCGAAGCGGATGGCGGCGATGTCGTTGCCTTCAATGACGGTCCCCAGCCAGCCGGCGCCAAGCGCTTCGCGCAGCAGGCCGTCGGTGAACTGGAGCAGGAACCAGAAGATCACCGCGCCGAGCACCGGGGCCAGGATGCGCCCCGGGCCGCCCAGGATGAGCACGGTGTAGGCGAAGAAGGTGAGGATGGAGATGAAGGTGTCCGGGTTCACCGCCTGGGTGTCGATGGCCAGCAGCATCCCGGCGAAGGACCCGATGACCCCGCCCAGCACCAGGCTCTGGATCTTGTAGGCGAACACGTTCTTGCCCAGCGAGCGGGCGGCATCCTCGTCCTCCCGGATCGCTTTGAGCACCCGGCCCCAGGGGCTGCGCATCAGGGCGGTGAGCAGGAGGAGGACCGCCGCCACTGCCAGCCAGCCGACCAGGATGACCCAGAGCTGGCGGTGGCTGAAGTTGAAGGTCCCGAAGCCGTAGCGGCCCGGCGGGATGGGGTTAAGTTCGTAGAAGGGGTCGGCGAACTGCTGGATGCCGAACACCCCGCGGGTGAGCGGCTCCAGGGCGTTGCTGCGGGCCACCAGGCGGAGGATCTCGGCGGTGGCGATGGTGACGATGGCCAGGTAGTCGGCTCGCAGGCGGAGGGTGGGGACTCCCAGCAGCAGCCCGAGCAGCACCGCGGCCCCGATCCCCACGATCAGGCCCAGCCACAAGGGCCCTCCCTGGTCGACGGTGACCGCGGTCCCGTACGCCCCCACCATCATGAAACCCACGTGCCCGAAGTTGAGCAGGCCGGTGTAGCCGAAGTGCACGTTGAGCCCGACTGCCGCCAGGGCGTAGGCGGCGGCGGGCACCCCCACCGCGGCGCGCAGCGAGTCGGTGAGGATCTTCACCAGATCCATGCCGCGCCTCCAGGGTGCCGCCGGATCATCCGATCCGCTCCTTCACCCCGAATAGGCCCTGCGGCCTCACCATGAGCACGAGGATGAGGATCCCGAGGGCGACCACCACCTTGAACTCCACGGGGAGCCAGAAGGTGCTGGTTTCGGTGGCCACGCCGATGATGAGGCCTCCCAGCGCCGCCCCGTAGGCGGTGCCGATGCCGCCGAGCACCACCGCCGCGAACATGGTGAGCAGCAGTACGAAGCCCATGTCCCACTGCACCGTCTGGGTGATCCCCAGGAAGACGCCGCCCAGGCCGGCCAGCGCCGCCCCCAGCGCCCAGGTGTAGAGGATTACCCGGTTCACGTCGATGCCGGAGGCCTCGGCCAGGTCCTTGTTGTCGGCTACGGCCCGCATGGCCGTGCCCAGCCGGGTGTGGCGGAGCATGAGGCCGAAGGCGCCCAGGACGAGCAGGGAGGCGAGCACGATTGCCGCGTCCTTGGGGGGCAGCGAGATGGGGCCGTACGACTGCTGTGCCTGCACGGCGTATTGCTCGTAGGTGTGGGGGGCTCCTCCCAGGAAGAGCAGGTAGACGTGGCGCACGAGCAGGGAGAGGCCGATGGAGACCACGATCAGGGCCACATTCCCGGTGCGGCGGCGTCGCAGGGGGCGGAAGAGGCCGCGCTCCAATCCGGCTCCCAGCAGCCCCGCGAAGGTGAGGGCGGGGAGGATTGCCCACAGCAGATGCAGGCCGGGGCCCGCCCCCGAGGCGTTGAAGAACCAGGCCACCACCGCGCCGAAGGTGACCAGTTCCCCGTGGGCGAAGTTGACCATGCCGGTGACCCCGAAGATCAGCGAGAGGCCCAGGGAGGCGAGGGCGACGATGGCGCCGTAGGTGAGGCCCTTGGCGGCGAGGTTGAGCAGGCGGGTGACCGCCCCGGCCGTCTCGACCTCGCGTTCTCCCAGGGGGAAGAGCACCGCCTTGCGCTGGCCGGAACGCACGTCGACCTCGCCGAGCACGGAACGGTCGGGGTGGCGCAGGGCGACCCCCTCGGGCAGTGAGGCGATGTCGATCTCCACCTGGTAGATGCCCGGGCCGGGGACGGGGATCTCCCAGGAGCCGTCGGCGGAGCTGGAGGCGGTCCCGACCACCTGGTCGCCGGAGCGCACCGTGATCACGACGCCGGCCACTGGCTCCCCGCCCTGCACGAGAGCGCCGAGAATCGCCTCCCCGGCGCCGCTAGCGGAGGGCGAGCCGAGGAGGAGCGCCGCGGTAATGAGGTACGCCGCTGTCGTCGGCATTCCTGGGCTCCATACGGTCCTCGGCGGGCACGACCGGGCGAGTCTAGACGGGAGGCGAGGCGCCCTCCGCCGCGCCGGCTCACCCACCGGGCTGATGGTTCTGCGCTGGGCTTGATGGGGTGGCGGCCGTGGCCGGGCGGGGGCAGCAAGCACGCCGCGGCCCGGCTTGTTAGCGTCCCCGCATGGACCAGCGCATCTCCCCCGGCGGTGTGGAACTGCACGTGAGCACCGCCGGCCCCGAGGATGGGCCGCCGCTGGTGCTGCTGCATGGGTGGCCCGAGGATCACCGATGCTGGCGATCGGTGGCCCCCCTCCTCGGCGATCGCTACCGCCTGCTCTTGCCCGACCAGCGGGGCTTCGGCCGGTCGGGCATGCCCGAGGGTACCGCCGCCTATTCCATGGCGGCCCTGCTCGGCGACCTGCTGGGCCTCCTCGACCACTTCGGGATCGAACGGGCGGGGATCGTCGGCCACGACGTGGGCGGCGCCCTCGCCTGGAGCGCCGGCTCCTTCGCCCCCGAACGCTTCACCCGGGCGGTGATCCTCTCCGCGCCGCACCCGCAGCATCTCCAGAGGGCCGGCATCGAGGATCCGGCCCAGCTGCGGCGCGCCTTCTACGTCTGGCTCCTCCACGCCGGCCCCTCCGGCGAGGCCCTCCTCGCCGCCGACGGCTTCCGCCGCCTCACCGATTGGGCCTTTGCCGGGTCCGCCGTCCCCGGGGACCTCATCGCCGAGTACCGGACGCTGTGGTCGGGGCCGGGGCGCTTCCATGCCATGGGCGGCTGGTACCGGGCCAACTACCGGCCCGACCTGTTCAACCCCGGCCGTTTGCTGCAGCTGCCGCCGGTGCGGTTCCCGGTTCGGTACCTGCAGGGGGAGGAGGACCTGGCCTTCGTCCCCGGGGCGGCGCGGGGCTCCGGTGAGCATGTGGCCGCCGAGTACGACGAGCAGATCCTGCCGGGGATGGGCCACTGGCTGCCCCACGACGCCCCTGCCCTGGTGGCCGAGGCGGTGGACGACTGGATGGGCCGGGATCCGGAGTCACCGAGCGCTCGCCCCTAACATCAGCCGCCCATGGAGCACCGCCTCACCACCCTCGCCAACGGCCTGCGGGTGATCACCGAGACCCTGCCTTCGGTGCGCTCGGTGGCGGTGGGGTGCTGGGTCGACACCGGCAGCCGGGACGAGGCGGCCGCCGAGGCGGGCTGCTCCCACTTCCTCGAGCACCTGCTCTTCAAGGGCTCGGAGCGCCTGAGCGCCCAGGACATCGCCCGGGCCTTCGACTCGGTGGGCGCCCGGTCGAACGCCTTCACCTCCAAGGAGTACACCTGCTTCTGGGCGCAGTTACGCGACGACGACCTCCCCATGGGCATGGACCTGCTGGCCGAGATGCTCTTGCGACCCGCCTTCCGCCCGGAGGACATCCAGTCGGAGGCCAATGTCGTCCTCGAGGAGATCAACATGAACGAGGACGACCCCGGCGACGTGGCGCACGACCAGTTCGCCCGGGCTCTCTGGGGGGGACACTGCCTGGCCCTGCCGGTGCTGGGCACCCGTGAGTCGATCGGCGGCATGCCGCGCGAGGTGATCTCCGCCTACTGGGCCCGCCGCTACCAGCCGCCGGCCACGGTGCTGGCCGCCGCCGGCCATGTCGAGCACGAGCGGGTGCTGGCACTGGCGGAGGAGCACTTCGGCGGGTGGCAGGGGCCGCCGGTGGAGCATGAGTACCGGGACCCGGCCGTCGTACCCCGGGTCGAGGTGAAGACCCGCGACACCGAGCAGGCCCATCTGGTCTTCGGCGGCGAGGCCCTCACCCGCGGCGACGAGCGCCGTTTCGCCTTCGGCGTGCTCAACCACGTGCTGGGCAGCGGCATGTCCTCGCGGCTGTTCCGGGAGATCCGTGAGGAGCGGGGCCTGGCCTACGCCGTGTACTCCTTCCGCATGCCTTACGCCGATTCGGGGGCCTACGGGGTCTATGTGGGGACCACCCCGCGCCAAACCGCCCAGGTGCTCGACCTCGTCCGGGAGGCGCTGGCCAAGCTGGTCGCGGAGGGCATCACCGTTGAGGAGTTGGAGCGGGCCCAGGGCAACATGAAGGGCTCGCTGGCCCTCTCCATGGAGGAGACCAACAGCCGGATGGTCCGCCTCGGCCGCCACGAGCTCACCGGGGTGAGCCACCTCTCCCTCGATGAGACGGTGGCCGCCATCGACGCCGTCACCCGGGCCGACGTCCACGGGGTGGCCGAGGAGGTCTTCTCCTCCCCCCGGGTGCTGGGCGCGGTGGGGCCCTTCTCCTCCGCCGACCTGGAGCAGTTCGTGCAATGACCCGGGTAGCGGTCTCCGGAGCGGCGGGGCGCATGGGGCGCCTGGTGGGGGAGGCGGTGGCCGCCGCTCCCGACCTGCAGCTGGTGGCCGGCTACGACCCGCACGGGGCAGGGGAGGAGGTGGCGGGCATCACCGTCTCCGCGGACCCCGAGGTCGTCGCGGCCGCCGAGGTGGTGGTGGAGCTCACCAACCCATCGGTGGTGCTGGGCAACCTGGCGCGCTGGCGGCGCTGCGGCCTGCATGCAGTGGCGGGCACCTCCGGCTTCGACGATGCCCGTCTCGCCGTGCTACGACGCAAGTGGGGGAGCGGGCCGCCCAACTGCCTGGTAGTCCCCAACTTTTCCATAGGGGCGGTGCTCTTGCTGCAGTTCGCCGCCGCCGCCGCCCCGCACTTCGCTGCCGCCGAGGTGATCGAGGCGCACCACGACCGCAAGGTCGACGCCCCCTCGGGCACGGCGCTGGCCGCCGCCGCCGGCATGTCCCGGGCCGGCGGGCGGCAGGACCGGGCGGTGGAGTCCCGGGAGGTGGTGGCCGGGGCGCGTGGCGCCCGGGTCGAGGGGGTGCCGGTGCATTCGGTGCGCCTCCCCGGTCTGATCGGCTTCCACGAGGTGATCTTCGGGACCGCCGGCGAGACCCTGACCATCCGCCACGACACCACCGACCGGGCTTCGTTCCTGCCCGGAGTGTTGCTGGGGATCCGCCGGGTCGCCGGCCTGCCCGACCCGGTGACGGTGGGGTTGGAGGGGCTGCTCGGCCTGTAGCCGGCTCGCTCAGTAGAGGGCGCTGGCCAGGGCCCGCCGGTAGAGGGCGGTCAGCGGGTGCCCGTTGCCGAGCAGGCCGAACACGTCGACCATGGCCGAGCGGGCGGCTTCTCGGTGGAGGCCTCCGGCCCGCACGACTGCCAGGAGGTGGTCGAGGGCCGGCTCGTGCTCGTTGCGGGCGGCCAGGGCCTTCCCCAGCTCGAGGCGCGCCAGGGTGTCTGCTGGGTCGGCGGCCACCCGGGCCTCCAGGGCGTGGAGGTCGCTCCCCTGGGCGGCGGCGATGCGGGCCGCCGCCTCGAGGCGCTCCACTTCCGCGGAGCGGGGGAGCCGCCCGAGCAGGATGAGCGCCTCCGCCGTCTCTCCCCGGGCGATGAGCAGGGCGGCGAGGCCCGTCCCGGCTTCGGCGTGGTCGGGGACTTCCTCGAGGACCCGGCGGAACAGCGACTCCGCTACCGGTTCATCGCCGTCGAGCACCGCGTCGCGGGCCTGGTCGACCAGGCCGTCCACCTCGGTGGGGAGGATCTGCTGCACCCACTGGCGGACGGCCGCCTCGGGGAGCGCCCCGGTGAAGCGGGCCGCCGGGCGCCCATCCCGGAAGGCGAGCACGGTGGGGATGCCCTGCACCCCGAACTGGGCGGCGAGGGCCGGGTTGCGATCGACGTCGACCTTGACCAGGTCGAAGGCGCCCTGGTGGTCGGCGGCCACCTTCTCGAGAGTCGGGCCGAGCACCCGGCAGGGGCCGCACCAGGCCGCCCAGAAGTCCACCACCACGGGGACCTCGTGGCTGCGCTGGAGCACGTCCTGCCCGAAGGCTTGCTGATCGATGTCCTTGACGACCATACGGCAGTGAGAACAAGGGCCCGGCACCGGGTCATTCCCGGCGGGGGCACGGCAGTGGCCGATGCTACCGTCCTCGGTGGCGACCCCGGGAGGAACCATGGCCGCCCCCTTTGGCCATCTGCTGACCGCCATGATCACCCCCTTCGGGCCCGACGGGGCCGTCGACCACGGCCGGGTCTGGGACCTGGCCCACTACCTGGTGGAGACCGGCAGCGACGGCATCGTGGTGGCCGGGACCACCGGCGAGTCTCCCACCCTCTCCGACGAGGAGAAGGTCGCCCTGTTCCGCGCCGTGGTCGAGGCCGTGGGCGGGCGGGCCCGGGTGGTGGCCGGTACCGGCACCTACGACACGGCCCACTCGGTGCAGATGACCCGGCGGGCCGAGGAGGTGGGCTGCCACGGGGTCCTGGCGGTGACCCCCTACTACAACCGGCCCTCCCAGGGCGGGCTGGTGGCCCACTTCCAGGCGATCGCCGAGGCCTCGGCCCTGCCGGTGATGCTCTACAACATCCCCGCCCGCACCGGCCGGCGCATCGAGGCGGACACCCTGGCCCGCCTCGCCGCCCACCCCCGGATCGTGGCCGTCAAGGACGCGGTGGGGGAGCTGGCGTTCACCACCGAGACCATCTCGGCCGCCGGGGACGGCCTGGCCGTCTACTCGGGCGACGACGTCAACACCCTGCCGATCATGGCGGTGGGCGGGGTGGGAGTGGTGTCGGTGGCCTCTCACCTCGTCGGGCGGCAGGTGAAGCGCATGCTCACGGCGGTGCTCGGCGGCGACCTGGCCGAAGCGCAGCGCCTCCACCGGGCCCTGGCGCCCCTCTGCCGTGCCCTGTTCCTGGAGCCCAGCCCGATGCCGGTGAAGGCGGCCATGGACGAGCTGTGGGCCCCGGTGGGGGATCCCCGGCTGCCGCTGGTGCGGGCATCGGCCGCTACGGTCGAGGCGGTCAAAGAGGCCCTGGCGGCGGCCCAGGCGGCATGAGCGTCACCCTCTCGTTCCTCGGCGGGCTCGGCGAAGTCGGGCGCAACTGCACCATGCTGGAGGTGGAAGGCCGGCTGGCTCTCATCGACTGCGGGCTGATGTTCCCCGAGGAGGGGATGCTCGGCGTCGACCTGGTGCTGCCCGACTTCAGCTCGGTGCTGGAACGGCGGGGCGACCTGGAGTGCGTGGTGCTCACCCACGGCCACGAGGACCACGTGGGGGCCCTCGGCTACCTGCTGGCGGAGGTGTCGGTCCCGGTGTACGGCACGCCCCTCACCGTCGAGCTGGCCCGCAGCCGCGTCGAGGAGGCGGGCCTCACCGCCGACCTCCGGCCGGTGGCCACCGGGGAGTGGGTGCAGCACGGGCCGTTCCGCTTCATGCTGGTCCCCGTCGCCCACAGCATCCCCCAGGGCACCGGGATCGCCTTCGACACCCCGGAGGGCCTGGTGGTGCACAGCAGCGACTTCAAGCTCGACCCGACTCCCATCGACGGGGTCCCCACCGACCTGCCCCGCTTCGCCGCCCTGGGCCAGCAGGGGGTGCGCCTCCTGCTCGCCGACAGCACCAACGCCGAGGAGCCGGGCTTCGTCCCCAGCGAGGCGAGCCTGGCCCGCCCCCTGTACGAGCTGGTGGTGGAGAGCCGGGGCCGGGTGATCGCCGCTTGCTTCGCCAGCCACCTGCACCGGGTGCAGCAGATCGTGGAGGCGGCGGCCGACGCCGGCCGCTACGTGGCCTTCCTCGGCCGGTCGATGCAGCGCAACGTCGCCATCGGGGAGGCGCTGGGGGTGATCACCCTGCCCCACGATGTGGTGATCCCCATGGAGGAAGTGCTCACCCATCCTCCCGAGAAGACCGCCGTCGTCTGCACCGGCTCGCAGGGGGAGCCTTTCGCCGCCCTCTCGCTCATGGCCTCCGGCGATCATCGCTGGGTGACGATCGAGGAGGGCGACACCGTGCTGATCTCGGCCCGGCCCATCCCCGGCAACGAGACCCGGATGTCGCGGGTAATCAACGGCCTCTTGCGGCTGGGGGCGCGCGTCTTCCACGGCGACAACGCCCCCATCCACGTCTCCGGGCACGGGGCCCAGGACGAGCTGCGCACCTTCCTGAATGTGGTGCGCCCTCGGGCTTTCATCCCCATCCACGGCGAGTACCGCCACCTGATCGCTCACGCCGCCCTCGCCCGCCAGATGGGGGTGCCCGAGGTGCTGGTCTGCGAGGACGGCGACCGGGTGGTGCTCGATGGGACGGAGACCCGGGTGGAGCGCCGGGCGGTCCCGGGCCGGCTGGTGTTCGTAGACGGCCTCGAGGTGGATGGGGTGGGCGGCATCATCCGCGACCGCCGCCGTCTCTGTGAGGACGGGGTGATCGTGGTGGTGGTGGGCGTGGACGCGGCCACCGGGCAGGTGGTGCAGGGCCCCGACCTCGAGAGCCACGGGTTCGTGGATGAGCCGGCCCCGGTGCTGGCCCGGGCGGCAGAGGCGGTTGCCGCCGAGCTGCGCTCGATGAAGGCGGGCCCTCCCGACCTCGAGGCGATGCGCCAGCACGTCCGCGCCGCCGTCAACCGGGTCACCCGCGAAGAGAAGTCCCGTAAGGCAGTGGTGATCCCCATCGTGCTCGAGGTCTGATCCCGCGGATCGTTTGCCCCCGCTGCCTCGATGTGTAGTGTTCCCCTCACATGGCGAAGCGGCAGCCCGCCCGCCGGGGCAAAGGGCGGAGCAGGGCGGCTACTTCGACGAGGACTAGGAAGAGGACCCCGCGCCGGGCCTCCGCGCTGGCGGCCCTGCGGGAGCGCTTCCGTAACGGCTTCGGCCGTCACGCCCAGGACGTCTGGGGCGTGCTGCTCATCGTCGGGGGGATTCTCCTCGGGCTGGCCGCCTTCGGCCTGGCCGGGCCCTTCGGCTCCCTGGTCGATTCCGGGCTGCGCCTCCTCTTCGGGGTGTGGGCGCTGGTGGTGCCCGTCGTCCTGGTGATCCTCGGCGCCACCCTCGTCCTCTCCTCGCCCCACCACGAGCAAGGCCGCCTGGCCACCGGCTTCGGCGTCACCTTCTTCGCCTCCCTGGCCCTGTTCCATCTGATGACGGGGGCGGTGTCCCTGGCCGCCTCGCTGGAGTCGGTGAAGGAGCGGGGCGGGGCGGTCGGGTCGCTGATCGCCTTCCCGCTGCGGCGGATCATCGGCTTCTGGGGGGCACTGGTCGTCCTGGTCGCGCTGATCGCCCTCGGCGTGCTCCTGCTCACCCGCACCACCCTGCGGGAGATCGGATCCGTGGTGGCCGACGGCTGGCGGCGGATGGTGGCCGGCCTCCGGCGCCGGCGCCGCCGCCGGGCCGTCGTCCCTGCGGTGGTGACCGCCCTGCCGGCGGCACCCAGGGGCAAGGCAGTGCGGTCGGTGCCGCCTCCGCCGGCGCACGCCCCGCCGCGTCCTGTCCCCTCTACCCCGGCGAAAGCGGAGGCTCCCCGTGCCGCCGCCCGGCCCGTCCGCCGCCCGGCGGCCGTGGCCGGCTACCAGAAGCCCCCGCTCGACATGCTGGCCAGGGGCGCCAAGGTGGCCCAGGACAAGCGCACCCTCGAGGAGACCGCCCGCGACCTGGAGGACACCCTCCTCCAGCACGGGGTGGATGCCCGGCTCACCCGCATCGTGCCCGGGCCCACCGTCACCCGCTACGAGATCGAGCTGGCCCCGGGGGTCAAGGTCGCCCGGGTGACCGGCCTGGCCCACGACATCGCCTATGCCCTGGCCACCCCCGACGTGCGCATCCTCGCTCCCATCCCCGGCCGCAGCGCCATCGGGGTGGAGGTGCCCAACCGGCACCGGCGACTGGTCACCCTGGGGGACATCCTGCGCAGCCCCGAGGCCGAGGAGTGCGCCCATCCGCTCTCGGTGGGGCTGGGGATGAACATATCGGGCAAGCCGGTGATGCTGCACCTGGCGGAGCTTCCCCACGTGCTGATCGCCGGGGCCACCGGGGCCGGCAAGTCCTCGTGCATCAACGCGCTGGTCGCCTCCCTGCTCATGCGCACCACCCCCGACCAGGTGCGGCTCATCCTCGTCGACCCCAAGCGGGTGGAGCTCGGGCAGTACAACGACGTCCCCCACCTGTTGACCCGGGTCATCACCAACCCCAAGAAGGCGGCCGACGCGCTGCAGTGGGTGGTGCGGGAGATGGAGGGCCGCTACGACCTGCTGGCCGATGCCGAAGTGCGCGACGTGGAGGGCTACCACGAGAAGTACGACGCCGGCGGCCTCGACTCGGAGCGATTCGAGCGCTTCCCCTTCATCGTGGTGGTCATCGACGAGCTCAACGACCTGATGATGGTGGCGGGCCGGGCGGTGGAGGAGGCGGTGGTGCGCATCGCCCAGATGGCCCGGGCGGTGGGCATCCACCTGGTGATCGCCACCCAGCGGCCGTCGGTGGACGTGATCACCGGGGTCATCAAGGCCAACATCCCCTCCCGGCTGGCCTTCTCGGTGGCCTCGCAGACCGACAGCCGGGTGATCCTCGACACCGTGGGCGCCGAGAAGCTGGTCGGCCTGGGCGACATGATCATCGTCACCGCCCGGGAGCCGAAGCCGGAGCGGGTGCAGGGTGCCTGGATCAGCGAGGCGGAGATCCACGCGGTGGCCGACTGGGTGCGCCGGCAGGCGGCCGCCCGCTACGAGGGGCAGGTGCTCGAGCCGCCCGCCGAAGCCGGCGGCGAAGAACAGGAGGGGGAGTTCGAGGGCGAGGACCCGACGGTGATGCGCCAGGCCATCGAGATGGTGGTGCGCTCCCAGCTCGGCTCGACCTCCATGCTCCAGCGCAAACTGCGCATCGGCTTCGCCCGGGCCGGCCGGGTGATGGACATCCTGGAGCACATGGGCATCGTCGGCCCGTCGGAGGGATCGAAGGCCCGGGCGGTGCTCGTCGCCCCCGAGGAGCTGGACCAGGTGCTCGGGGCCGAGTCGGTCAGGTCCTAGGGCTCAGGGGACCACCGGCCCGGTGCGGGGCGGGACCTCGGGGTCGGGATCGGCCAGCACGGCCAGTGCCTCGTCGTGGATCACGCCGTTCGACGCCACCCCGTTGCCCCCGTCGGCTCGGGGCGCGCCGCTGAAGTCGCTGAAGCGGCCCCCCGCCTCCTCGACGATGCCTTTGGGGGCGGCCAGGTCCCACAGGGAGGCGATCGGGTCCACCGCCAGGTCGACCCCTCCTTCCGCCACCAGCATGTAGGACCAGAAGTCCCCGAAGCCGCGGGTGCGCCGGCACCGGCGGCTCAGCGCCTGGCCCTGTGGCCCGTAGCCGCACTCCTCGAAGGTGACCAGCGACCCGTACGACAGCTGGGCGTCGGCCAGGCTTCCCACGGCCGAGACGCGGAGGGGCTCGGCGTTCCCCCAGGCGCCCGCCCCGCGGGCCGCCCACCAGCGCCTGCCGAGCAGCGGGGCGGAGACGACCCCCATCACCACCTCGCCGGCTTCCTCCAGGGCGATGAGGGTGGCCCATACCGGGATACCTCGCACGTAGTTGGCGGTGCCGTCGATGGGGTCGAGGATCCAGCGCCGCTCGCCCGCCGGTGCTTCCCCGAACTCCTCGCCCAGCACCCCGTCGCCGGGGCGATGGCGGGTGATCAGGGCGCGCAGCGCCTCCTCGACGGCTCGGTCGGCCGCCGAGACCGGGGTCAGGTCGGGCTTGGTCTGCACCACCAGGTCCCGCGAGCGGAAGCGGGGCGCGGCGATGGCATCGGCGGCGTCGGCCATCTCGAGGGCCAGGCGGAGGTCGGGGTTCTGGGGCACGGGGTGATCTTGCCGCGGCGTGGCACCGCCCGGCAAGGCGGCCCCCGGCTGCCGGTGGCCCCTCCCTAGACTCGCCGCCGTGCCCTCCGCCCCCCGCCTGTGGTTGGCCACGCTCGGCTGCGCCAAGAACCAGGTCGACTCGGAGAAGCTGACGGCCCGCCTCGCCGCCGCCGGCTTCGCCCCTGCCGGCGCGCTCGAGGAGGCCGAGGTGGTGATGGTGAGCACCTGTGCCTTCATCGAGGCGGCCCGCCGTGAGTCCATCGAGGCCATCCTGGAGGCGGCCGGGAGGCGGGCGCCGGGGGCCCGCCTGGTGGTGCTGGGCTGCCTGGCGCAGCGCTACCAGGACGAGCTGGCGGCCGCTCTCCCCGAGGCCGACGCGGTGATCGGCATCGACCGCTACGGTGGCCTGGTGGACCGCCTCGCCGCCCTCACCGGGTGGGAGCCGGTGGGCCCGCGCTGGGAGCCCCGGGACATCCTCGACGAGGTGCGTCGGCCCACCCCGGCCACTCCCTACGCCTACCTGAAGGTGGCGGAAGGCTGCGACAAGCCGTGCACCTTCTGCGCCATCCCGCAGTTCCGGGGCCGGCAGCGCTCGCGCCGCCCGGCCGAGGTGCGGGCCGAGGCCGCCGCTCTGGCGGCCGCCGGGGTGAGCGAACTGGTACTGGTCGCCCAGGACCTCTCCGGCTACGGGCAGGACCTGGGCGCCCCGGGCGGGCTGGCCGACCTGCTGCGGCTCCTCTCGGAGACCGACGGGCTGCGCCGCCTCCGCCTCCTCTACCTGCACCCCCGGGAGATCCGCGATGGGCTGATCGAGGAGATGGCGGCCAACCCGGTGGTCGCCCCCTACTTCGACCTGAGCCTGCAGCATTCCTCGGGCCGCCTGCTGCGGGCGATGCGCCGCCCCGGCGACGGGGAGAGCCACCTCGACCTGGTGGCCGCCATCCGCCGTGCCGCCCCGGAGGCCGCCCTGCGCTCCAGCTTCATCGTCGGCTTCCCGGGCGAGGACGACGACGACGTGGCCGGCCTGGCGTCGTTCCTGGAGGCGGCCCGCCTCGACTGGGCCGGCTTCTTCCCCTTCTCACCCGAGGAGGGCACCCCGGCGGCGGACCTGCCCGACCAGGTGGCACCGGCCGAGGCGGCGGAACGGGCGCGCCTGCTGGAGGCGGGGCAGGAGCGGATCACCGCCGAGCGCAACGCCGAGCAGGTCGGGCGGGTGGCCGAGGTGCTGGTGGACCGGGTGGAGGATGGGATCCCGGTGGGCCGCTCGCACCGCGAGGCCCCGGAGATCGACGGTGTGGTCCTCCTCGACGCCGGCCGGCCCGGCGACTGGCTGCGGGCCCGGGTGACCGGGGTGTACGGGAGCGACACGGTGGCGGAGGTGTTGGCATGAAGGTCGAGGTGGTCGCGGTCGGCACCGAGCTGCTCCTCGGCCAGATCGTCAACGGCAACGCCGCCGAGATCGGGCGCCGCCTGGCCGAGGCCGGCCTGGATCACTACCACCAGGTGGTGGTAGGCGACAACCTGGGCCGGGCGGCCGCCGTCATCTCCCAGGCCCTCGGCCGGGCCGACGCGGTCGTCATCACCGGCGGGCTGGGCCCCACCCAGGACGACATCACCCGCGAGGCGATCTGCGCCGCGGCCGGGGTGGAGATGGCCTACAGCGAGGAGTTCGCCGAACAGCTGCGCGAGTGGTGGGCCCGCCGGCGGGGCCGCGCCATGCCGGCCAGCAACCTGCGCCAGGCCGAGTACCCGCAAGGGGCGGTGCTCCTCGCCAACCCCCGGGGCACCGCCCCCGGCCTGCGCCTGCGGGTAGGACAGGCCTGGGTCTTCGCCCTGCCCGGGGTGCCCCAGGAGATGCTCCCCATGCTCGAAGAGGACGTCATCCCTTTCCTGGTGGAGCAGGCCGGCGGCCCCGGGGTGCTGGCCAGCCGGCTGATCCGTTGCTGGGGGGAGTCGGAGTCGGGCATCGCCGAACGCCTCGGCGACCTGTTCGAGGCTTCCACCAACCCGACGGTGGCCTTCCTGGCCAGCGCCGGGGAGATCAAGGTGCGCCTCACCGCCCGGGCCGGCACCCGGGAAGAGGCGGCTGCTCTGCTCGACCCGGTGGAGGCCGAGGTGCGCCGCCGGCTCGGTCGCTGGGTGTTCGCGGTGGGCGAAGAGACCATCGAGCAGCTGGTGCTGCGCCTCTGCCGGGAGCGGGGATGGAAGCTGGGCACCGCCGAGTCGGCCACCGGCGGGATGGTGGCGCAGCGGCTCACCTCGGTGCCCGGCGCCTCGGAGGCCTTCGTCGGCTCGGTGGTGGCCTACACCCCGGCCCTGAAGACCGCTGTGCTCGGGGTGCCCGCCGAGGTGATTGAAGAGGAGGGGGTGGTCAGCGAGGAAGTCGCCCTGGCGATGGCTGAGGGCGGGGCGGCCCGGCTGGGCGCCGAGGTGGTGGTGGCGGTGACCGGGTCGGCCGGGCCCGAGCCCGGCGGGGCGCCGGTGGGCACCATGGTGGTGGCGGTGCGTACTCCCGAGGGGTCGGCGGCCCGCACCTTCCGCATGCCCCCCGACCGGGAGCGGGCGCGGGCCTTCACCTCGACCGCCGCCCTGCAGGCGGCCCGGCTGGCGCTGACGGGGGAGTGGTGGTGATGCGCCTCTTCCTGGCCGTTCCCCTCACCGAAGAGGCCCGCCAGGCCATCGCCCGGCACGTGCGGGGGGCGCTGGCCCATCCGCTCCCGGGGCGGCCGGTGCGCCCGGAGAACTGGCACCTCACCCTGCGCTTCCTGGGCGACGCGGACGACGTGGCCGCCGACCGCATCATCCGGGAAGTGGACGCCGCCGACCGCGGGCCGGCCTTCACCGTCCGCTGGGGGAGCCTGGGGGCCTTCCCCCGGCCGCGGCGGGCCACCGTTCTGTGGCTGGGGCTGGAGCGCGGGGCCGAGGAGGCCGAGCGCCTGGCGGACGTGGTCGAAGAGGCGGTGGAGGCGGCGGGGTTCTCCCCCGAGGATCGGCCCTTCCGATCGCATATGACTCTGAGCCGCCTGCGGCCCGACCAGGATGTGACCGCGGTGCTCGATGCCGTGCCGGTGCTCGGCCTGGCCATGGCGGTGGACCGGGTGGTGCTCTACCGGAGCCACCTGGGACCGGGCGGGCCCCGGTACGAGGAGATGGAGAGCTTCCCGCTGGGTTGACATGACCTTCCTCGCCCTGCACGGATTCACCCAGCGTGGCTCGATGTGGGCCGAGGTGGAGGCGCTGGCCGGCGGTGAGTGGCTGACGCCCGACCTACCCGGCCACGGTGCCGAGCCCGCCTGCCGCTGGGGCAGGGCAGTGGCGGGGATCGCCGCCCGCCTGGCCGGGGCGGCGCCTCCCCGTTGTCTCATCGGCTACTCGATGGGAGGCCGCCTGGCGCTGGCGACCGCGCTGGCCCATCCCGGCCTGGTGGACCGCCTGGTGGTGGTGTCCGCCACCCCGGGCCTGGCCTCGGCGGCCGAGCGCCGGCGGCGCCGGGACCGGGACCGGGTGCTGGCCGAGCACATCGAGGAGGCCGGGATGCCGGCCTTCGCCGAGGAGTGGCTGGCCCATCCGCTCTTCGCCGGGCTGCGGCGGCGGTCGGCGGAGTGGCGGGCCGCCGACCTTGCCTCGCGCGCCGCCAACCAGGCCGCCGGGGTGGCGGCGGCACTGCGTCGGCTGGGGCAGGGGGCGCAGCCCTGCCTGCGAGGCCGCCTGAGGGAGCTGCGCATGCCGGTGCTGCTGATCGCCGGCGAAGAGGACGCTCCCTATGCCGCCGTGGCCCGCCGGATGGCCGGCCAGATGGCCCGGGCGACCGTGGTGGAGGTGGCCGGCGCCGGGCACGCGGTGGTGGGCGAGAGGCCGGAGGCGGTGGCCGCCGCGCTGGCGGTCTGGCTCGCCGGGTAGTGGCGAGCGAACAGGTGTTCGACTAGCCTGGGGGGCGGCAGAAGGCTAGACTCACATCGTTGTAGTTCCCCCCGGCCGTGTCACACCCTCCCCCTACCGTCGGGGGGTAGATCATCGCAAAGGAGCGCCAGTGGAACGGGAAAAGTCCCTGGACATGGCCATCACCCAGATCGAGCGGCAGTTCGGCAAGGGCGCCATCATGAAGCTCGGGTCCGACCAGATCCAGCCGGTCGCCGCCATCTCCACCGGTGCCCTGGCGCTCGACCTGGCCCTCGGCATCGGGGGCGTGCCGCGCGGCCGCGTCGTCGAGATCTTCGGCCCGGAGAGCAGCGGCAAGACCACGCTCGCCCTCCACATCATCGCCGAGGCCCAGCGCAACGGGGGCATTGCCGCCTTCATCGACGCCGAGCACGCCCTCGACCCGGTGTACGCCAAGGCCCTCGGTGTCGACATCGACGAGCTGCTCATCTCCCAGCCCGACACCGGGGAGCAGGCGCTCGAGATCACCGACATGCTCATCCGCTCCGGGTCGCTCGATGTGGTGGTCATCGACTCGGTGGCCGCCCTCGTGCCCCGCGCCGAGATCGAGGGCGAAATGGGCGACATCCACGTCGGCCTGCAGGCCCGGCTCATGTCGCAGGCGCTGCGCAAGCTGGCCGGTACCATCAGCCGCTCCAACACCACCGCCGTCTTCATCAACCAG
>CAYGYX010000034.1:0-1782 GCA_964354255.1 uncultured Acidimicrobiia bacterium
GATCGGCCTGCTGGCCCTCACACTCCTGGCGGCGGCGTGCACCGGCGGCGACGACGAGGGCGAGACGACCATGGCCGGGTTGTACCCGGGCGAAACGGTCACGACGGCGGCTGCCGCCACGACCACCATGCCCGACTACCCGGGGGGACTGCCGGCGACCGGGGAAGACGGTGTTGAGGGCACCGACAGCGATGGCTCCGGCAACTCCAACACCGACGCCCAGGCCATCATCGCCGTCCTCCAGACGGGCCGTTTGATCGTCTACACCGCCAACCTGGTCGTCGAGGTGGATGACGTCATCGCCGCGGGCGAGCAGGCGCTGGCGGCGGTGGCCGGCCTGGGCGGGGCGCTGTACGGCCAGGAGACCACCACCGGCCCGGAGGCCCGCTCGGTGCTGACCATCAAGGTGCCGCCGGAGAACTTCTCCGAGGCCCTGGGCCGGCTGGCGGGGATCGGCCGGCTGGTCAGCCAGTCTGTGTTCACCGACGACGTCACCGAGCGGGTGGTGGACCTGGAGAGCCAGATCACCACCTCCGCGGCCAGCGTGGTGCGCCTGCGCGCCCTGCTGGCAGCGGCGACGGACATGGAGGACATCGCCAGCCTGGAGCGGGAGCTGCTGCAGCGGGAGACCGACCTGGAGCTGCTGCGGGGCCAGTTGCGCACCGTGGAGGACCAGGTCGCCCTGGCCACCATCGTGCTGTCGCTGTCCGAGCCGTACCCGGAGCCTGCGGTGGACCTGGTGGGCACGGTCTACTTCGGCCACGACGAGGGGGCCGGCTGCCCGGGGAGCGTGGAGCTCGATATCAAAGAAGGCGAGCTCCTCACGTTCTGTTACGAGGTCCGTAACACGGGGGACACCCCGCTGGGCGACATCGAGGTGTACGACTCCGGGCTCGACGCCCAATCCGACGACCTGATCCGGGTCGAGGGCGACCTCGACGCCCCCTTGGCGCCGGGCGGGCACTTGATACTGGCCTTCGAAGCCGAGGCCGACCCGCACCAGTGGACCGATCCCTGGGTGCAGGCGACCGCCCTCGACGAGAATGGGAACCCGCTGTGGCTCACCGAGGTCACCAACCTGGAGCGCGCCGAGGTGCAGGTGGCCGCGGATGACTCCCTCCCCGGCTTCGTCGATGTGCTGAAGGGGGCGTGGCACGGGCTGCAGAAGCTGGGCGGGGTCATCGTGGTCGTGGGAGCCGCGGTGCTGCCCTTCCTGTGGGTCCCGGCCCTGGCGCTGCTCGTCTGGTGGTGGCTGCGCCGGCGCCGCCCGGCCACCGCCGGCGGGCCGGCTGCCGCGCCGCCGGCGCCGCCCGTCGATGAGCCTACGGACACTTAGGAGAAGTGAATCGCGCAGGGTGCCGGGCAGCGGCCCGGCACCCTGCGGCGTCAGGAGGCTCCGTGGTCGCGGTCGCGCCGCTCCTGGGCTTGCTCGCGATCGCGCTGGCGTCGTTGCTCGGCTTCCTCGCGATCGCGCTTGCGCCGCTCCTCGGCTTCCTCGCGATCGCGCTGGCGCCGTTGCTCGACTCCCTCGCGATCGCGCTTGCGCTGTTGGTCGGCTTCTTCGCGTGCCAGCGTGCGGTTCCGATCCGCCTCTTCTCGCTCACGATGTCGCTGCTCCTCGGCCGCCTCGTGGTCGAGGAGGCGCTGGCGTTCGGCGTCCTCGCCCTCCCGCTTCCGCAGTGCCTCGTGATCCGTGACGCCGGGGTTGTCTGAGTTCACGGTGAAGAGGGTAGCCACATACTCCCTGTCCCGGCTTTGCCGGGAGAGCGTTGGGGTGAGGGC
>CAYGYX010000034.1:1882-7121 GCA_964354255.1 uncultured Acidimicrobiia bacterium
CGCTTGCGGTGGTGCTTGATCGGCTGGGTGGGGCGGCTCCGGGCCTTTCGCCTCTGGGTAGCCGAGCGGCGGGGGAGGAAGGCGACCACCAGCCCGGCCACCACCACGACGGCACCGACCGCGGTCCCGATGATCTGCCACTTGCCGAACATCTCGGCCCAGCCCCCGCTGGAGATGCCAATCACGTCGGCGGCGGCGGCCACGAACACCAGGATGGCCCCGATGGCGGCGACGGCCAGGCCCACGACTCGTCTCGACATGTGCATCCTCTCCGGGCGGCTCCCGCCCGACCCTAGCGGGGGTGTGCTGCGGGCGCCAGACGGGGAAGGCTGCCCCCTCTACTCGGGCCTCCGGCCCTCGCATCCCCCCGCACCCGCGGGGGAGACGATGAAGCCCCCTCCGCGGCACGCCTGCGGCGTGCCGCGCCCACCCCGGTCGTGACACTGCCGCGGGAGAGGCAGGACCTGGCTCCGGGCGGCGAGAGGTGACGGGTGTCTCTCCCCCGCGCCAGCGGGGGCTCACCAAGGCCCCCCTCTTCGCCCCAGCCCTGCGGGCTCTCGCAAGACCTGCCTCTGCCGGGCCTCCTCACCCCCCGCTAACCTCCTCTCGGCATGCCGCGGCGAATCCTCATCGCCAAGCCCGGCCTGGATGGGCACGATCGCGGGGCCAAGGTCATCGCCCGGGCGCTGCGCGACGCCGGGTGCGAGGTGATCTACTCCGGCCTCTTCCAGACCCCCGAGCAGATCGTGGAGACCGCCCTCCAGGAGGACGTGGGCGGCATTGGCCTCTCGCTGCTCTCCGGCTCCCACCTGACCCTCTTCCCCCGGGTGGTGGAGATCCTGCGGGAGCGGGACGCCGGGGACATCGTGGTCTTCGGCGGCGGCATCGTCCCTGAGGTCGACATCGCCGTCCTCAAACAGAAGGGCCTGGCCGAGATCTTCACTCCGGGCGCGTCGCTCCCCGACATCGTCCGCTGGGTGGAAGAGCACATCCCGGAGTAGGTGGGTGGATCTCCTCGAGTTCCAGGGCAAGTCGCTGCTGGCCCGTGTCGGGGTGCCGGTGCCGGAGGGGCGGGTGGCCCGCACTCCGGCAGAGGCGGCCCGGGCGGCTGCCGAGCTGGGCGGCCGGGTGGTGGTGAAGGCCCAGGTGCAGGTGGGAGGCCGGGGCAGGGCGGGGGGCATCAGGGCGGCCGGGTCGCCCGCCGAGGCGGCGGCGGCGGCGGCGGCCATCCTGGGCATGGACATCAGGGGCCACCGGGTGGGCCTGGTGTGGGTGGAGCGGGCAGTGGAGATCGCCGCCGAGTACTACGCCTCCTTCACCCTGGACCGGGGGGTGGGCAAGCACCTAGCGATGGTGAGCGCCCGGGGGGGCATGGACATCGAGGCGGTGGCCGCCGAGGACCCGGGGGCGGTGGTGCGCCGTCATGTCGACCCGGTGGTGGGCCTGGCCAACTGGCAAGCGGCCGACCTGGTGTACCGGGCGGGCCTGGACCGGGGGGCCGTTCCCCGGGCGACCGAAGCCCTGCGGCTGCTGTATCGGGCGTTCGTCGACCTGGACTGCGACCTGGTGGAAGTCAACCCGCTGGTGCTCACCGGCGGCGGGGAGATCGTGGCTCTGGACGCCAAGGTCACCCTGGACACCAACGCCTTCTTCCGTCATCCCGAGTTCGAGCGGTTCCGGGACGACTTCGCCGAGGAGCCGCTGGAGCGCCTGGCCCGGGAGCGGGGCCTGGGCTTCATCAAGCTGGCCGGGTCGGTGGGGATCATCGGCAACGGGGCCGGCCTGGTGATGTCCACCTTGGATATGGTTTCCCTGGTGGGCGGGGCGGCGGCCGACTTCCTCGACGTTGGGGGCGGGGCGGCGGCGCAGACCATCGCCGACGCCCTGGACCTGCTCACCCGCGACCCGGCGGTGCGGGTGGTGCTGGTGAACATCTTCGGAGGGATCACCCGCTGCGACCTGGTGGCGCAGGGGATCGTGGAAGCCCTCGGCAGCCGGGATCTGCCCTGGCCGATCGTGGTGCGCCTCGACGGCACCAACGCCGGCGAGGGACGGGCCATCCTGGGCCGGGCGGCCTCCGAGCGGGTGGTGCCGGTGGCGACCATGCTCGCGGCGGCGGAGCGGGCGGTCGCGCTGGCGGGGGGGCGCTGATGGCCGTCTACGTGGGTGAGACCACCCGCCTGCTGGTGCAGAACCTCACCGGCCGGGAGGGCTCCTTCCATGCCCGCCGCATGCGGGCCTACGGCACCCGGGTGGTGGCCGGGGTGAGCCCGGGCAGAGGGGGCTCCGACATGGAGGGGGTGCCGGTTTTCGACACGGTCGCCGAGGCGGTGGAGGCCACCGGGGCCAACACCGCCCTCGGTTTCGTGCCCGCCCCCTTCGCTCCCGACGCCATCCTGGAGGCGGCGGCCGCCCCGGGCATGCGCCTCATCGTGTGCATCACCGAGGGCATCCCCGCCCAGGACGAGGCGCGGGTGGTCAACTACCTGCGGCAGACCACCGGCCCGCCCCTCATCGGGCCCAACGGCCCGGGAGTGATCTCCCCGGGCCGAGCCAGCGTGGGCATCATGCCCCACGAGATCTGCCTGCCCGGCGAGGTGGGGGTGGTCTCCCGCTCCGGCACGCTCACCTACCAGACAATCCACGAGCTGGCCGTCCGGGGTATCGGCCAGTCCACCTGTGTGGGCATCGGGGGCGACCCGGTGCCGGGCAGCTCCTTCGTCGACGTGCTCGCCCGCTTCGAGGCCGACCCGGGGACCCGGGCGGTGGTGCTCATCGGGGAGATCGGCGGCGAGGCCGAGGAGCAGGCGGCCGCCTTCATCCAGGAGCACATGGCCAAGCCGGTAGTGGCCTACATCGCCGGGTTCACCGCCCCGCCGGGGCGCAAGATGGGCCACGCCGGGGCGATCATCAGCGGCACCTCCGGCACCGCCGCGGCCAAGAAAGAGGCCCTGGAGGCGGCCGGGGTGACCGTGGTCACCTACCCCACCGAGATCGGCCAGGCGGTGGCAGGCCTCTTCTAGCGACTAGGTTGCCCTCGATGAGCGACGGCGACCCCTTCCCCCGCCGGGCCCACTGGCCCACCGCCCAGCCGCTGGTGATCGGCCTGGGCGGTGGCTCGGGGTCGGGCAAGACGACCATCGCCCTCTCGATCGTGGAGGCCATCGGCCCCGACAACGTCACCCTCATCCAGCACGACGCCTACTACCACGATCAGACCGGCCTGCCCATGGAGGAGCGAGTCAAGGTCAACTACGACCACCCCGGGTCCTTCGAGACGTCCCTGCTGGTGGACCACCTTGAGGAGCTGCGGGCGGGCCGGGCCGTGGAGCGGCCCATCTACGACTTCACCGTCTACAACCGCCTCCCCGACACGGTGCGGGTCGAGCCCAAGCCGGTGGTGATCGTCGAGGGGATCCTGGTCCTCTACGAGCCGGAGCTGCGCGAGCTGATGGACCTGAAGATCTACGTGGACACCGACCCCGACCTGCGCATCCTGCGTAGGCTGGAGCGCGACCTCAAGGAGCGGGACCGCTCCTTCGACTCGGTGCACGACCAGTACCTGGCCACGGTGCGCCCCATGCACCTGCAATTCGTGGAGCCGTCGAAGCGCTACGCCGACATCGTGATCCCCGAGGGCTACAACACCGGGGCGGTGGGCACGGTGATCTCGATGATCCGCGAGGTGCTGCGGCCGCGGTGAGGGGAGGACGCATGGACCGGAATCTGCCTGTCCCGCCACCGCGGGGGAGGCGCGGGCCGTGCTTTGCCTCTGCCGCGGCAGCGGCGAAGCAGCCCTCCCCTTCCTCCCCCTCCCACCGTCGTGGGAGGGGGGACGCGTCGGCGGAGCCCGGCGCGGAGGGGGCCGGCCCGGCGCGGAGGGGGCCGGCCCGGCGTGGAGGGGGCTGCCCAGGCGCGGGGAGGGCTACCCAAGAGCGGAGGGGGCGATGACCCCCCGTCTCCTCTCCGGCCGAGAGCCGGCGGCCGCTCTGGAGGCCGAAGTCGCCGAACGGGTGGCCGCCCTCGCCGCCGCCGGCAAGCAGGTTGGGCTGGCCACCATCCTGGTCGGTGAGGACCCGGCCTCGCAGGTGTACGTGCGGGGCAAGCACCGGGCCGCCGCCCGGGTGGGGATGCGCTCCTTCGACCACGTGCTGCCGGCCGGCACCCCGGCGGGTGACCTCGTCGGCCTCCTCGATCGCCTCAACGCCGACCCGGCGGTGGACGCCATCCTCCTGCAGATGCCGCTGCCGGGCCACCTCGACCCGGTGGCGCTCATCGAGCGCATCGACCCGGCCAAGGACGCCGACGGGCTGCACCCGGCCAACCTGGGGCGCCTGGTGCTGGGCCGCCCCGGCCTGCGTCCCGCCACCCCCGCCGGCATCCTGCGGTTGCTCGACTACTACCGCATCGAGACCCGGGGAGCCCTGGCGGTGGTGGTGGGGCGCTCCTTCCTGGTGGGTCGGCCCCTGGCGATCCTCCTCGGCTTGAAGGGACGCGACGCCACCGTGGCGCTGGCCCACACCGCCACCCGCGACCTCCTCCATCTGACCCGGCGGGCGGACCTCCTGGTGGCGGCGGCCGGATGCCCCGGCCTCATCAGACGGGAGCACGTGCGCCCCGGGGCCACCGTCGTCGACGTGGGGGCCAACCAGACCGCGGGCGGCCTGGTCGGCGACGTGGACTTCCCCGCGGTGTCCGAGGTTGCCGGGGCGATCAGCCCGGTGCCGGGCGGGGTGGGGCCCATGACCATCGCCGGCCTGCTGGAGAACGCGGTGGCGGCTGCGGAGCGGCGCGGGGGTCGGTGACCGCGGCCCGGTCGGGCTGGCCTCGGTGGGGGTCCCGGTCGAGGAGAGGAACTCGGGCGAGCGGTCGTGCCGGACCCCTCAGGTTTGGCGACGCCGCGGTCGCTGAGGCAGCGCCCCCGGGCGACGGCGGGGCACGCGACGCGCCGGGGCCCGCCGAGGTGGCGGGCCCCGAGCTGGTCGGTTGCCTTGGCCGTGCTAGGGAGCGCACCACCCCTCGCCGGAGGTGATGCCGCCGCAGGTGTCGCCGAAGGCCTCGCAGGCGGAGCCGGCCGGGGTCTGCAGGTACAGGTCGTCGCAGGCCTCCATGTCGCCCGCGGCGCAGTCGTCGTACAGGCCGTCGAGCACCGGGTCGCCGCACGGCGAGTCGTCCGGAGCCCCCGCGCACCACCCCTCGCCGGAGGTGATGCCGCCGCAGGTGTCGCCGAAGGCCTCGC
>CAYGYX010000034.1:7221-22939 GCA_964354255.1 uncultured Acidimicrobiia bacterium
GTCGTCGCAGGCCTCCATGTCGCCCGCGGCGCAGTCGTCGTACAGGCCGTCGAGCGCCGCGTCGCCGCAGGGCGAGTCGGATGGGGTGTACCCGACGCACCATTCCTGCCCGTCGGTGGTGCCGCCGCAGGTGGCGCCGAAGGCCTCGCACTCGGACCCGAGCGGCGAAGCCACGTACAGGTCGTCGCAGGCCGGCATGTCGCCTCCGGCGCAGGTGTCCCACAGCGCGTCCAGCTCGGGGTCATCGCCGTATGAGCATGCCCCGCCGTCGATGACCTCGTCCACGCACCACGTCCCGCCGGGGGTCCTGTCCCCGCAGGTGTCGCCGAAGGCTTCGTACTCCGAGCCCACCGGCGACTCCTGGTACAGGGCGTCGCAGGTGGTCATGTTGCCCGCGGCGCAATCGTCCCACAGCCCGTCGAGGTACGGGTCGTCCCCGTAGCCGTTCACCTCGCCGGTGGGGCCTTCGTCCACGCACCAGCGTGACCCGTCGGTCGTCCCGCCGCAGGTTCTGCCGAACTCCTCGTAGTCCGAGCCCACCGGCGACTCGAAGTACAGGTCGTCACAGGCCTGCATGTCGCCCGCCGCACACGCCGCGTACAGGTCATCGAGGCGTTGAGTCGTCTCGTCGGGAATCAGTTCGGTGCACCACCCCGAGCCATCGGAGATCAAGCCGCAGGTGTACCCGAACCACTCGAAGTGGGAACCGGCCGGCGATTCAAGGTACAGGGTGTCGCAGGCGGCCATGTCGCCGCTGGCGCAGTCGTCGTAGACACCGTAGAGGTATGGGTCGGTGACGTCGATTTGGGTCTCGCACCAGGCGCCCCCGTCGGTCGTCCCACCGCAGGTGTCGCCGAATTCCTCGTACTCCGAACCGATTGGCGACTGCCGGTACAGTTGGTCGCAGGCCGCCATGTCACCCGCGGCGCAGTCATCCCAGAGGATGTCGAGCAAGGAATCCGAGCCGCGGTCGCCGTACTCGAGGGCGTCGTCGCCGGGCTCCTTGTCACCGCTGATTACGGCACCCACCCCTCCCACGCGTGACTGTCGCGAGAGCGCGAGGCTGCGGGCCTCGGCCGGGTCGCGCTTGCCTCCTCCCTTCGGGACGGCGCCCGTCACTCCCTCCGTCGTGGTTGGGGCAACGGTCGTCTGGGCAACGGTGGTTGCGCCCGCAGCGGTGGTGGTGGTGCTACCTGCCTGGGTGCTGCCGGTGAACACCGCGTCGTCGCCGCAAGCCGCGAAGATCAGAGCCATCGCCGCCAGCAGTAGGAGCAAGCGTCTCATGAGTCCTCCCAAGGCTTAACCGAGCAATCGTCAGCAGTACTGGTGCCCACCAGGGCTCCAAGCTACCACCGCGGCTGCACGGCTGCGCGCCGCGGCGTGTTCTTCCGCCGGGTGGGCCGCCGGCAGTGGATCCTGGGCCACCAGACCGGGGACGGGGCGCCGACGCGTCCGGCCCCCGGCGGGGCCGGGGGCCGGTGGTGAGTTCCCGATCGAGGGGGACTACCCGTTGTACTCGAGTCGGTCGACGGCCGCCTCGGCGATGCGGGCAATCTCCTCGTGGTCCAGCATCTCCACGGGCTGTCCCGCCGGGTCGTGGATGGTGGTGACCGCGATGGTGATCGCGGCGGAGAGGTCGTTACTCGGGTCGAGCTCGGCTACCAGGACGTGCACGACCTGCCACTCGATCCAGGGGTCGGCCCCGGGCATCGTGCCCGGGGCCGAGGTAGTAGGTGATGCTCTGGTCACCGAGGGCGGGCAGATCCAGGGCGTGCATCCGGATCGAGCCCATCTCGTCTGTCTGCCACGGCTCCCGGTCGAAGCAGGCCTCGAGGGCGGCGGCTCCGGCGGCAAAGTCGGCGGCGAGCTGGGCCTGGTGGCCGAGGGCCAGGCCTTCGGTGACTGTGGGCGAGGCCTCCTGGCCGTAGGAACTGTAAGCCAGGGTGTCCAGGGCCGCGCCGATGGGCTCCACCAGCGCCTGCCCCTCGGGGCAGAGCAGCCCGGCGGCGAAGCCCTGGCCGGGGGTGCCGGGCGGGACGATCATGCGCCCCTGATCCACCCAGTCGCCGCCGATCTCCTCGGTGGTGAGCAGGCCCCGCCGCGCGCCGGCGTAGCTGATGAGCGTTTCCTCATCGGTCGGCGCTACGGTGAGGGGGCCCGCCTCGGCGAGGCCGCCGGCGATCTTGGCCAGCGCCGCCTCGGCGACGTTG
This sequence comes from uncultured Acidimicrobiia bacterium, assembly GCA_964354255.1. Lineage (GTDB taxonomy): Bacteria > Actinomycetota > Acidimicrobiia > Spongiisociales > UBA11373 > VGBK01. Next base: position 9,432 of record CAYGYX010000034.1, read on the forward strand.
CGCAGGCCGCCGTCGCCGATGGCCACCGGTTCGGGGGCGTTGCGGATCATGTTGGCGGCAACCTCGAGCAGGCCGGGGCCGACGCGGACCGTCAGGACGTGTGACTCCAGCTGCGGATCCCGGTCGGTGCCCTCGTTGAGGATGATGCGGTAGCCGTAGCTCTCGTCTCCGAGGGCCGGGAGGTCGAGGCGGTCGATGCGCACCAGGTCGCCGTCCGGCGTCGTCCAGGCCGGGCCGGCGGCGCAGGTGCCGATGGCGGAGACCAGAGTGGCGAAGTCGGAAGCGTTCTGCCCTGCCTCCTCGTAGAGCAGGGACTCGGTCACCCAGGCGCGGCGGGACGCTTCTTCCTGATCGGCGCCCACGGCGAAGGTGGCCAAGACCTGCGGGTCGTAGGCCGGGTCCATCATGTCGAGGATCGCCTGTCCCTCCGGGCAGAGGGACACGGTGCGCCGGTTCACCCCCGGCGGGACGATCTGGCGCCCCTCGCCGGCCGGGCTGAGGCCCCCCCGAGGGCGGCGGCCACCTCCTCGGTGGTCAGCAGGCCCTGGAGCATCCCGGAGAGGAGCTCGATCTGCGAGATGGCCGGGCCGGCGGGAACGGTGGTGGTCGTCCCGGCAGTCGTGGTGGAGCCGACGGTGGTCGTGGCGGCCGAGGCCGTGGTCGTGCCGGCTGTTGTGCCGGTGGAGCCTTCGTCGTCGCCGCAGGCGGCGAGGAGCACGGCTAAGGCCAGGATGACGGTCGGGCCGGCGACGCCCGGACGTCGCCTGCTGAATCCGGTGGTCATAGCAGCCTCCCGATCGTGGGCCTCATGGAGCCCAGCCCATGGGCCGGGGGTGGCGCCGGCCATCGGGGATCACCCCGGCTCCGTTCCCGACCTCTCCGGCCGGCCGGGTGCTCGGTCGGCGGGGGGAGGGGCTTGGACCCGGGGAGGGTCTCCTGCCTAGAGTCCCCCCCGGGGAGCGGACCCGAAGGGGGTGCCGGCGTGGACACGGCCTGGACGGTGCTGAGCACGGCGCTGGTCGCCTATGCCCTCGGCTCCATCCCGACCGCTTTCCTGGTCGGCAAGCTCGCCCGGGGCATCGACGTCCGCCAGGCGGGCGAGGGCAATGTCGGTGCCCGCAACGCCTTCCACGAGGTCGGCCACCGGTGGGGGCTGGTCGTGTTCACCGTCGACATCGCCAAGGGCGCCGGTGTTGCTCTCCTGTTCGGGCGATCCCCCATCTGGCAACTCGGGGTCGCCGCCTTCTTCCTGGTGCTGGGGCACGCTTGCCCGGTCTGGCTCGGCTTCGTCGGGGGCAAGGGCCTGGCCTGCGCCGGCGGCTTCACCATCGCCCTGTTTCCCTGGGCGGCGCTGATCGGAGGGGTCGCCTCGGGGGTGGTGTGGCTGGTCACCCACCGCTTCCTACCCACCCTGGTCGCGGTGACGGTGGTCACCTTCGCCGTGGCCCCGCTCACCGGTGGTGAACTGCCGGTGATCGGGGTGGCGCTGGGGGCTTTCCTGGTGGTGGCCCTCAAGCGAGTGGTCGACGAGCCGCGCATGCGGCGCATCGAGGCCCGTACCGGCTGGGACCGGGTGCACGGGGGGAGCCGGGTATGAGCCGGGAGCTGCTGTTCGACTGGGCGCTCACCTGGCTCTTCCTGATGCAGCTGGCCCTCATCCTCTGGAACCAGCGGGCGCTCGGGCGTCCCCTGCCGCGGCTGTGGGAAGACGAGGCTCCCCTGGTGAGCCTGCTGGTCCCCGCCCGCAACGAGGAGGACACCATCAGCTCCTGCCTGCGCTCCCTCCTCGCCCAGGATTACCCGAACCTGGAGGTCGTGGTCCTCGACGACGGTTCCACCGATGCCACTCGCCACATCGTGCGCGCCCTGGGCGGCTCCCGGGTGCGGCTGCTGTCTGGAGCCCCCCTGCCTACCGGCTGGACCGGGAAGAACTGGGCCTGCCACCAGTTGTCTCTGGCAGCAAGCGGCGACCTGCTCTGCTTTGTGGACTCCGATACGACCCTCGCCCCGGGCACCGTCTCGGCGGCGGTGGGCCTGCAGGAGGAGCGCCGGGCCGGCCTGGTCTCCCTGCTGCCGCGAGCCGAGCGGGGTTCGGTGAGCGGATCGGTGCTCCTGCCCATGGTCCCTCACGCCATGTTCGCCCTCTTTCCCATGGCGATGGTCCACCGAGCCGCCAGCCCGGGGGTGGCGGTGGCCTTCGGGCCCTTCCTGCTGGTCACCCGGGCCGCCTATGCCGCCGCCGGCGGCCACGCCGACCGTAGCGACGCCATCGTCGATGACGTCGAGCTGAGCCGGGCGGTGAAGGCGGCCGGCTACCCGGTGCGGCTGGCCAACGGCACCGACCTGGTGGAGACACGGTGGTACCGGGGGGTCGGGCCCATCTGGCGCGGCTTCTCCAAGAACGCCTACGGCGGCATCGGCTACAACCCCTGGCTGGCGGCGGCGGTGGTCCTGGTGCTGATGCCGGTGCTGCTCCTCCCCTTCCTCCGGGTGGGGCTGGGAGCCGTGGGCGGGGACATCCCGGCCGTCGCTCTCTGGCAGGTGCTGCTGCTGCTCTCCGGTCGCATGCTCACCTCGCACCTGGGCCGCGACCCGCAGTGGACGACCCCCCTGCACCCGGTCACGGTGGCCTTCTGGGGCCTGGCCCTGGCCTGGTCGGCGATGCTGTCGGTCACCCATCGCTCCGTGGTCTGGCGGGACCGCGAGGTGCCCACCCGGCCCATCGAGCAGCACTAGACGGGCATCCTCTCGCCGGCCGCTCAACCCGCGGCGGACCCGCCCCGGGCGCTCGTTCCCCCGGCCTGCGCCAGGAACCGGCGGCGGTCTACCACCACTCGGTGGATGGTGCCCCGCCCCACGATCCGGTCCCCTTGCCGGACGATCACGGCGAAGGTGAGGCGCGGGCCGTCGACCAGCTCGAGGACGGCGGTGGCCTCGACGCGCGCGGCCGGTGGAGAAGGGGCGAGATGCTCCAGTTCCACCCGGCTGCCCACGGTGGTCTCTCCCTCCTCGAGGAAGGGGGCCACCGCCGCCACGGTGGCCTCCTCGCAGAGGGCGAGGAGGCGGGGAGTGGCCAGCACCAGGACGTCGCCCGACGCCAGGGCAGGCGCCGTGTCGGCCGGGGTGACGGTGAGCGCGGCGGCGGCCGACACGCCGGGAAGGGCCTTCATGCCCGGAACGTTACCGGGGCGGGGCGCGGTGGTGGAGTCATCGTCACGAGGCTGCCTCAGCCGCGATGCCGGGCATCGTGGTCGGTCCCGCCGCCGAGGGCCCGGGCGCCCGGGAAGGGCGCCCGGTGCCGCAAAATGCTATGTAAAACCTGGAGTGTTGGTAGAGTTGGCAGGCTATGAGACACCCACGAAAGGGGAGCGACACATGAACAAGCGGGATGTCGTCGATGCCGTCGCCTCGCGCCTCGGTCGGCCCAAGACCGAGGTGGCGCCTGCCGTCGACGCGGTGTTCTCGGTGATCACCGAAGCTCTGGGAAACGGCGAGAAGGTCGCCATCAGCGGGTTCGGCAACTTCGACGCCCGTCGCGTCGCCGAGCGGACCGCCCGCAACCCCCGCACCGGGGAGGCGGTGCTGGTCCCCGCCCACATGGCCGCCAAGTTCAAGGCGAGCCGCAATCTGCGCGAGGCGCTGGGCCACTGAACCGGGAAGCCACCTGACGCCGAGGGCGCACCGTGGGTGCGCCCTCGCGGTTTTCCGAGCCTGCCCGGGGCAGGCCCGAGGCTCCTAGTACTCCACCTGCATGCTGGCGGTGGCGTTGGCGAACTGGGTGAGCATGGCCTGGTTCGTCATGAGCTTGCCCATGTTGCCGGACACCTTGATCTTGCCGGTCATGAAGGCCATCTGGGTGTTGAGGTCACCTTTGGCCATGGCGGCCGCGGTCTCGTAGTTGTTGACGATCGTGATGTCCGGGCTCGCCCCCGGCCCGGCGGTGACCCGGGCAGCGCCCCCCTCGATGGCGATCAGGTAGGTCTTCTCGGCGCCTTCCGGGGCGTCCGGGACCTCGAACTGGAGGGATAGCTGGGTGTTGCTGATGGCGCTCTTGAAGCCATCATGTGCCGCCAGGGCGGCGGTTAGGGCCTCTATCCACTCGGCGGTCAGGAACTTCGCCAACGCGACTCCTTTCGGCTGTCGCCGCTGAGGATAGTGCCGCCGTACCGGCGCCGTTCCCCGGGGCCGGAGGGAATTGCCGTCGGTTGCTCGCAACCCACTCGGCAGGCGGCCGCGTGCCTTGGCCGCCGGGTGACTCCGAGCGCGGGCGGGCCGCCCGACCGGAGGGGAATGCAGACGGGCCATAATGGAGCCCGGCCCGGCCCGATGGGGAGGTCAGGTGACGGCAACTCAGCAGCGGCCGCGCAAGGGCTCGACCGCCGTCTCCGTGCAGAACCCCCACTTCCTGCTGCGCCGCATCCACTCCCTGGTGGGTCTCGTCCCGGTGGGGGCTTTCCTGCTCTTCCACCTGTGGGAGAACTCCCAGTCCCGCTTCGGGCAGGAGCACTACAACACCTACGTGGTGGAGAAGATCCAGAACATCAACTACATCTTCTTGCTCGAGATCTTCCTGATCGCCATCCCGATCCTCTTCCACGCCATCTACGGCATGGTGGTGTTCTGGATGGGCCGCTCCAACGTGACCCACTACGGCTACTTCCGCAACTGGATGTGGCTGCTGCAGCGCCTGTCCGGGGTGGGGATCCTGCTCTTCCTGCTCATGCACGTCATCGGGACGCGGATCATGGCCATCTGGAGCGAGGCCGTGCGCCAGGACATGTTCTCCCATATGCAGAACCTGTTCTCGCAGCCGGCGTTCCTGGTGCCCTACCTGCTGGGGCTGGTGCTGACGGTCTTCCACTTCTGCAACGGGGTGTGGTCGGCCTGCATCGTGTGGGGGATCACCACGACCCCGCGTGCGCAGAAGATCATGCAGGTAGCCATGGGCGCCGCCTTCGTGGTGATCACCGCCCTCGGCATCCACGGCATGCTCGGGTTCTTCCTTTCCTCCTAGGCGCAAAGGGGCAGATGAGCATGGCGAAGCCGGCGACCATCGTGGTGGGAGGGGGGCTGGGCGGGCTGTGGGCCACCCTCCGCCTGGTGGAGGCGGGCATCCCGGTGCAGCTCTTCTCCCTGTTCGAGGTGAAGCGCTCCCATTCCGCCTGCGCCCAGGGCGGCATCAACGCCGTCCTGGACACCAAGGGCCAGCGGGACAGCATCTGGCAGCACATCGTGGACACCATCAAGGGCGGCGCCTATCTGGCCGACCAGCCGCCCATCAAGACGATGTGCGAGGAGGCCCCCGGCCTCATCCACACCTTCGAGCGCATGGGGGTCACCTTCTCCCGCACCCCGGAGGGTCTACTGGACCTGCGCCTCTTCGGTGGGGTGCGCAACAAGCGCACCGTGTTCGCCGGGGCGAGCACCGGCCAGCAGCTCCTGTACGGGGTGGACGAGCAGGTGCGCCGCTATGAAGAGGCGGGCCTGGTGGACAAGCACGAGTGGTGGGAGATGCTCTCGCTGGTGCTCGACTCGGAGGGCCGCTGCCGGGGCATCACCGCCCTGGACCTGCGCAGCCAGCAGGTGGAGGCCTTCCCCGCCGAGGCGGTGGTGCTGGCCACCGGCGGGCTGGGCCTGGTCTACGGCCGCTCGACCAACTCCTCGAACTCGACCGGGGCCGCCGCCGGCCGGGTCTACCAGCAGGGCGCCGCCTTCATGAACGGGGAGTTCATCCAGTACCACCCGACGGCGATGATCGGCGACGACAAGAACCGCTTGATGAGCGAGGCCTCCCGGGGGGAAGGGGCCCGGATCTGGACGCCCCGCCGGCCCGGGGATGCCCGCGACCCGCGCCGCATCCCCGAGGGCGAGCGCTTCTACTTCCTGGAGGAGTGGTACCCGGCCTACGGGAACACCGTGCCTCGCGACGTGGCCTCGCGAGCCATCTGGAAGGCGGTCAAGCACATGGGGCTGGGAGTGCGGGGGGAGGACCGGGTGTACCTGGACCTCACCCACCTTCCCCGGGACTTCGTGCGCCGCCGCCTCGGCGCGATCCTGGAGATCTACGAGAGCTTCACCGGGCAGGATCCCTGCGAGACCCCCATGGAGATCTTCCCCGCCCCCCACTACAGCATGGGTGGCCTGTGGGTGGACTGGGAGAAGGACCCCACCACCGGGGGCATGCGCCACGGCAGCCCTCGCAACCACCAGACCAGCGTCCCCGGCCTGTTCGCCTGCGGCGAATGCGACGGCGCCTACCACGGGGCGAACCGCCTGGGGGCCAACAGCCTGCTCAGTGCCTCCTTCAGCGGGCGGGTGGCGGGGGAGGCGGCGGCCGCCTACGTGAAGGGCCTCGCCCGGGTGGCTCGCCCCGACCCGGCGGCCTCCCTCGACGGGGAACGGCGCCGCCAGGAGGAGATCAACCGGCGGATTCTGGCCTCCGACGGCGGGGAGAACCCCTTCGCCCTGCACCGGGAGCTGGGGGAGTTGATGACCGACAGAGTCGGGGTGGAGCGGGACAACCGGGGGCTGGACGAGGCCATCGCCGGGATCGGCGAGCTCAAGGAGCGGTTCGGGCGGGTAGGCCTGGACGAACGGGGCACCTGGGCCAACGCCTCCCTGCCCTACGCCCGCCAGGTGTACGACATGATGGTGCTCGCCGAGGTGATCGCGGTCAGCGCCCGCGGGCGGGACGAGTGCCGCGGCTCGCACCACAAACCGGCCTTCGAGTTGGAGATCCCCGAGGGCCGCTTCCCCGGCGACCCCGAGTGGGATGGCTACCTGGCGCGGTGGAAGGAGAACAACGAGCGCTGGCTGCGCACCACCGTGGCCCGCCACACGCCGGGCGGCCCGGCCGTCGAGTACCTGCCCGTCGACACCTCGGTGCTCCCCCCGGAGACGCCGCGGGACTATCGGTAGCGAGGACGAGCCCATGGCAGACAGCATCCACTTCCGGATCCGCCGCCAGGACGGCCCGGGCTCGCCCCCGTACTGGCAGGAGTTCCGTATCCCTTACCGCCCCGGGCACAACGTGGTCTCCGCACTCATGACCATCCGCGAGAACCCGGTGACTGCCGATGGGAAGCAGGTCGCCCCGGTGGCCTGGGAGTCCAACTGCCTGGAGGAGGTGTGCGGCTCCTGCTCGATGCGCATAAACGGCCGGGCCCGCCAGGCCTGCTCCGCCCTGGTGGACACGCTGGACCAGCCCATCGTGCTCGAGCCGCTCAGTTCCTTCCCGCTGATCCGGGACCTGATGGTCGATCGCAGCGTGATGTTCGCCAGCCTGCGCCGGGTGCACGCCTGGGTGGACGTCGACGGCTCCTGGGACGTCCACACCGGGGCGCCGCGCATCTCTCCCCAGGAGTGGGATCTCAACTACGCCCTCTCCCGCTGCATGACCTGCGGGGTCTGCATGGAGGCCTGCCCCCACTTCGGACCGGACCGGGCGTTCGTCGGCCCGGCCCCGCTCGCCCAGGTCCTCCTGATGAACAACCACCCGACGGGCCGCTACGCCCGGGTGGAGCGACTGCACGCCATCATGGGCGACGGGGGGCTCACCGACTGCAGCAGCGCCCAGAACTGCGTGCGGGTCTGCCCCAAGAAGGTCCCACTGACTACTGCCCTTGCCGAGTTGGGCCGCCAGACCACCGCCCAGATCCTCCGGGACGTCTTCGGCGGCTGAGTCTCCAGCTGGTTTGTCTGTCCCTCCCCAGTGCCGATGTGCGCCGCCCGGTGGGGGCGCAACCGGGCGCCAGGGGCCGCGCGAGACGGCCCTTGCGCGCGGAGCGCGCGCAGGTCCCGGAGGGGTGTTCGGGCGAATCCTTGATTTCTAAGGAACTTTCCTTTGACATGCGCGCGCTCCGCGCGAGATAATGACATCTGAGTAGTTACGTCAATGTCATTCACCTTTCGGCATTTCGATTTCGAGGAACTGCGGACGGTGCTGGCGTTCGACGACCTCGCCTGGCACGACCGGGCCAACTGCAAGGGGGCCAACGCCGACCTGTTCTTCCCCGAGCGCGGTGCCTCTACCCGGACGGCCAAGGGCATCTGCCGGGAGTGCCAGGTTCGTGGGGAGTGCCTCGAGTTCGCCCTGCGCAGCGGCGAGAAGTTCGGCATCTGGGGCGGGCTGTCGGAGCGGGAGCGGCGCCGGGTGCGCCGCGAGCGCCAGGTGGCCGCCGCCCGGCGGGTGTCCTAGAACCTGCTCAGTGCCCCCACGTAGGCGACGTACTCGCGCGGGGTGCCCAGGGCGTCGCTGGCGACGATCTCCCGGACCCCGCCGGCCGCATCGAGCACGAAGGTGCTGCGGTTGGCGGCGCCGGTCTTCTCGTTGAAGGCGCCGTAGCGGCGGGTCACGTCGCCGTGGGGCCAGAAGTCGGAGAGCACCGGGAAGCTGAACCCGTTCTCCTGTGCCCACTTCTTGTTGGCCGGACGGGGGTAGCAGGTGATGATGACGACGTTGGCGTCGAGGGTGCCGAGGTCGGCGAAGTGGTCGCGCAGGGTGCACGCCTCCCCGTCGCAGATCCCGGTGAAGGGGAAGGGGATGAAGACCACGAGGGTCTTGCGACCGTGCATTTGCTCGAGAGTGACGGCGGCGCCCTCGGTGTCGGGCAAGGAGAAGTCGGGGGCGGGAGCACCGATCTCGACGGCCATGGTGGAACCTTTCACTGGATGGACGGGTGGCATGCTACGGTCCGGCGCGCCCAATCGGGGGCCCGGCTACAGCAGCACCCGGGCCGCCCAGCCCACCGGGTCCTCCAGTTCGGCGGGGGAGGGCAAGGCCTCGGGCCCTTCCCAGAGGCGGGCCAGGGCCGGCTCTCCCCAGCGCCGGGCGACCTCGTCGCAGAAAGCGGTCCCCACCCGGTAGTGGTGGTGTTGCAGGTCGAGGCCGAGCATGCGCTGCAGCATCTGCTCCCCCGGCGAGGGCTCCGCCCGCCGCCGGTCGATGGCCTCCCGCAGACGGGGGGCTTCCGGGACCAGGCCGGGGGCGGCCCGGCCCACCAGCCACTCGGCGTACCCCTCGAGCAGCGCCATGAAGGCCTGGATGCGCCGCAGCGCCTGCTCCGATTCGGGCCCGGCGAGCAGGCCGCTCCAGGCGGAGGGGTCTTCGAGCAGGGCCTCGAGGTTCTCGGGCTCTTGGAACGCCTGGAGGCGCTGCTCCAGGGCAGCCGGGTCGGGGCGAAGGCCGTCGACGAAGGCTGCCACCAGCTCCCCAAGGTGGCGGGCGACCCAGGGCACCGCCATCTCCGCCCGGTGGGTGGTCTCATGGAGAGCCATCCAGAGACGGGCCTGGCGGACGTCCAGGCCGTGGTCGGCGGCGAACGAGGCGATGTTGGGCACTACGTAGGAAGCTCCCGGGGCCTGTACCGGTAGTCCCACGTCGAAACCGGCCAGCACCCGGTGGCTCATGAAGCCGGCCATGCTGCCCATCTGCATCCCGACCAGGGCCGGTCCCAGGGACAGGAGCAGCGGGTCGCCCTCCCCGCCACCCTGACCGCCCATCTTCGCCGCCAGCGGCTCGGCCAGGTAGGCGAAGCCGGCCACGCTCTCGGCCGCCCAGCTGCGGCGGTCCACCGCCCGCACCACCTCGGAGGCGGGGGTGGCGTCGAGGGGTGAGGCAGCCGACACCCGCCGGGCGGCAGTGTGGGTCAGCTCGACGAACTCCTCGGCCACCCAGGGCTCCACCGGCTCAGCCGGCCCGGCCACGCTCTCGGCAATCTCCCGGGCCAGGCCCCAGTTGACCGGGCCCGGGGATTCGAGCAGGCGGCGCAGCCGGTCGAAGAGGTTGTCGGTCACACTCCCTCCGGGCGCTCCAGGAGAGTCACCGTGATGGTCAGCTGCTCGCCTCCTCGCTCGATCTCCACCGCCACCTGCTCACCCACCCGGTAGAAGCGCACCATCACCACCAGCTGTTCCATGGTGGCCAAGGGTTTCCCGCCCACCGAGACCATGATGTCGCCGGCCTGGATGCCGGCCAGGGCGGCGGCGGTGCCCTCTACGACCTCCGCCACTTCGACCCCGGCCGGGACGGTGGCGCCGTCGGCCTCCTGGCGGAAGAAGGTGGTCCCCTTGACGCCGATGAAGGGGTGGCTGGCCACGCCGGCCTCCGCCAGCTGCTCGGTCACCACGTCTACCAGCTCGACCGGGATGGCGAAGCCGAGACCCTCGGCCCCCACGTCGCTGATCCCGATGGCGGTGGTGATGCCGATCAGGCGGCCGGCGGCATCCACCAGCGCCCCACCGCTGGAGCCGCGAGTGATGGGGGCGTCGGTCTGGATCATCCCGAAGAGCTCATCGTCGCTGGTGCCCAGCCGGCGGTTGAAGGCGGAGACGACCCCCACCGTCACCGAGGGCCCCCCCTCCAGGCCGAGGGGGCTGCCCACGGCGATGGCGGTGTCGCCGATCTCCATGTCCTCGGAGCTGCCCAAGGTGATGGGCATGAGCCCGGTGGCGGCAATGCGCAGCACTGCCAGGTCGGTCGCCGCGTCCTGCCCGACGATCTCGGCGGGGTAGGTGCGCCCCCCGGCGAAGATCACCCGCACCTGCCCGGCTCCCTCGACGACGTGCGCGTTGGTGACCAGCAGGCCGTCGGCACTGAGCACCACCCCCGACCCGCTGCCCTCGGCGACGAAATCGCCCACCGAGGAGGCGCGCACCTCGACGGTGACGATGGAGGGAAGCACCGCCCGGGCGACGGCCGCCGCCTCTGCCTCCTCCCCGGTCGGGGAGACGATGTTGGTCTCGATCTGTTGCACCACCGTTGCCGGTTCGTCGTCGAGCCACAGCAGGAAGGCCCCGGCCGTCAGGGCGGCCCCGGTCACGCCGGCGGCGAGGCCGACGGCCGCGTACAGCCATAACGAGCGGCCGCGGCCCGGGGCGGCGGCCGGCCCGGGGAGTTGGGCGGCAAAGGGGTCGGCGCCCGCCAGGTTGCCGGTTTCCGGGACCGGGAAGGCCGGAGGCAGGAGCCCGCCGTCCTCCCCGGAGTCCGGGCCGCCGGCGCCCGGCCAGGCGAGGCCCGCGGCGGCGTCGAGGGGCGGGCCGGCTTCAGACCGCTCCTGGCCGGGGTCGTCGTGAACCTCGAAAGTGAGGCTCTCGCCGGTGACGGGAGGGAGATTGGCCTCAGGCCAACCGGGGTCGGGGCCTGGGATGTTGTCGCTCATGTGGTGGATTCTATGGACGAGGCCCGCCAACCTGGGCCCCGGGCCGGTAGCAGGAGCACCGGGCGGAGGGAGCCGAGTGGGGCGCCGGCCGGGGGCCCGGCGAGGGCCGGAATGGACCGTCGCAGCGTTGGACGGGACGCCCCCGGACTTGGTAGCCTGCGGCGGTCGAGCTGGATCGACGGCTGGGGGAGGGCCAGGCCCGGTGCTAGCGCTGAAGAACGTCGAGGTCGTCTACCACGATGTGATCCTGGTGCTGCGCGGCATCTCCCTGCAGATCCCCGACGGGTCGATCGTCGCTCTCCTCGGCGCCAACGGCGCCGGCAAGACCACCACCCTGCGCGCCATCAGCGGCATCCTCGACGTGCAGGACGGGGAGATCACCAAGGGCGAGATCACCCTCGACGGCGAGCCCATTCACCACCTCCCCGCCGCCAAGATCGTGCGCAAGGGGGTGAGCCAGGCGCTCGAGGGGCGGCGGGTCCTGGCCGAGTTGACCGTCGAGGAGAACCTCCGCCTGGGCGCCCACACCAACCACCGCCGCCTGGCGGAGAACCTGGACCGGGTCTACGGTCTGTTCCCGGATCTGAAGCAGCGGCCCCGCTTCATCTCCGGTTACCTCTCCGGCGGGCAGCAGCAGATGCTGGCCATCGGCCGGGCGCTGATGTCGGCGCCCCGCTACCTGCTCCTCGACGAGCCCAGCCTGGGCCTGGCCCCCATGCTGGTGCAGGAGATCCGCGACATCATCGTGGAGATCAACCGCCAGGGCACCGGGGTGCTGCTCGTGGAGCAGAACGCCGGCATGGCCCTCACCATCTCCCAGCACGGCTACATCCTGGAGACGGGGAAGATGGTCATGGACAAGGCCTCGGCCGACCTGCTCAAAGACGAGGACGTGCGGGAGTTCTACCTGGGCCTGCACGCCGAGGGCGGCATCCGCTCCTTCGCCGACGTCAAGCAGTACCGGCGTAAGAAGAGGTGGCTGTCGTGAGGGCGCGCCGGCTCAACGAGTTCCTTCCTCCCGGCGGGGAGCCGGGCCAGGTGATCCTCGAGGTCGAGGGTGTCCACCTGGCCTTCGCCGGCCTCAAGGCCCTCGATGGGGTGTCCTTCCAGGTCCACACCAACGAGCTGTTCGCCATCATCGGTCCCAACGGGGCCGGCAAGACCTGCATCCTGAACTGCATCTCCGGGGTGTACCACCCCCAGCAGGGCACGGTCCGCTTCGAGGGGCGCACCTTGCCGGCGATGCGGCCCGACCGCATCGCCAACCTGGGCATCGCCCGCACCTTCCAGAACATCGAGCTCTTCCCGCAGATGACGGTGCTCGACAACCTCATGCTGGGGCGCCACCGCCACCTCAACTACGGCACCCTGGCATCCCTCGTCAGGGTGGGCAAGGCGAGCCGGGAGGAGGCTCGCAATCGCGAGGTGGTGGAGGGCCTGGTGGAGTTCCTCCAGTTGCAGCCGGTGCGCAAGTCCTACGTGATGATGCTCCCCTATGGGCTGCAGAAGCGGGTGGAGCTGGGGCGGGCCCTGGCCATGGCCCCCCGCCTCCTCATGCTCGACGAGCCGGTGGCGGGCATGAACCTCGAGGAGACCGAGGACATGGCCCGCTTCATCCACGACATCCGGTGGGAACTGGGCATCGGGATCATCCTGGTGGAGCACGAGATGCGCATGGTCATGGACCTGGCCGACACCGTGCTCGCCCTCGACTTCGGGCACCCCATCGCCCAGGGCACGCCGGCGGAGATCCAGAGCCATCCCGACGTGATCCGCGCCTACCTCGGTGAGGAGCACGGGATGGCCGACACGGGAGAAGAGCTGTGACCATCACTGCCGACGCCCCTTCCGCCACCGCCGCGGTCACCCCGGCGAGCCGGGTGCGGAGGCTCGGCACCGAGCGCCCCGGCAAAGCCGCGCTGCGGCACAAGAACCGCGGCATCTGGCGGGAGATCACCTGGGGGGAATACTGGGACCAGGTGGAGACCTTCGGGCACGCCCTGCTCTCCTCGGGCATCGAGGAGGGAGACCGGGTGGCCATCCACGCGGAGAACCGCCCCGAGTGGCTCTTCACCGACATCGGGACCATCTCGGTGCGGGCGGTGTGCATGGGCCTGTACCCGACCAACCCCACCGCCGAGGTGCGCTACCTGTTGCAGAACTCGGGGTCGCGCCTCCTGGTGGTCGAGGACCAGGAGCAGGCGGACAAGGTGCTGGAGATCCCCGCCGCCGAGCTGCCCTTGCTGGAGCGCATCGTCTACATCGAGCAGCGGGGCGTCGACCGCTATCGCGACCCGCGCCTGGTGTCCTGGGACGCCTTCCTGGAGGAAGGGCGGGCCCACCGCGCCG
>CAYGYX010000035.1:0-7217 GCA_964354255.1 uncultured Acidimicrobiia bacterium
AGCGCCCGTAGCTCAATTGGATAGAGCGTCTGGCTACGGACCAGAAGGTTGGGGGTTCGAGTCCCTTCGGGCGTGCGAAGACGGAATCCTTCGTGTGACGGAGGGTTCCGTGTGCGTCGGTGGGACGGCCACTTGGGTTCGCTGATGCCGAACTGGTCGAGACCTTCGTGGTCGAGGGTGAGCAGTGGGCGGTGATCGACTTCTGGGCCGGCCCCGAGGAGAGCGAGACGCCCCGGTTCACCTGGTTCATCCAGGCCGAGCCCGTCGGCTTCGCGTAGGTCGACCACCAGGCACTGGCCCAATAAATAACTGGTCTCATCTGTCGGTTATCCGATAAGATAGCCGCATGGTCTTTGGCATCCCCGAACTCACCTCTGCCGACGTGGCGGTCCTGGGCGCCATCGAGGCGCTGCGCCAGGAACTGCGCTTCCACCTGGCTCCGCCGCGTCGCTGGTACGGCAGCCTGCGGCGGGCCACGCTGGCGCGCGCCGTGCAGGGCTCCAACTCCATCGAGGGCTACCGCGCCTCGGTGGAGGACGTGCTGACCGTGCTGGAGGACGAACCGCCGGAGGCAGCCGACGCCGAGACTCGTGCCGCCCTCGAGGGCTACCGCGACGCCATGACCTTCATTCTCCAGACGGCCCCGGACCTCCCCCGGCTGAGCGAGTCTCTGCTCCGCTCGCTCCACTTCATGATGATGAAGCACGACCTCGGCAAGCACCCGGGCCGATGGCGCCCGGGCGCCGTGCACGTGGCCGGAGCGGGAGGCCAGGTCCGCTACACCGCCCCCGACCGCGCCCTGGTGGAGGGGCTGGTCGTCGAAGCCCTCGAGCAGGGCACGCGGGACGCCGGCCCGGCCATCGTGCGCGCCGCCTTCACCCACCTGAACCTCGTGATGATCCACCCGTTCAGCGACGGGAACGGCCGTATCGCCCGGGTGGCCCAGTCGTACGTGCTGGCTGGTGCGGGCGACCTCTCGCCGGTCTTCCTGAGCATCGAGGAGTACCTCGGCCGGAACACCGGGGTCTACTACGCGGTGCTCCGCGAGGTGGGTGGCTCGCATTGGGACCCGCAGCGCGACTCGCGGCCCTGGCTGGAGTTCTGCCTCACGGCCCACTACCGCCAAGCCCGCACACTGCAGCGCCGCATCCGGGAGACCGAGGCGCTGTGGGATGGCTGCGAGCAGGTGGTATCCCGGGCCAAGGTCCCGGACCGCTGCGTCGCCGCTCTGGTCGAAGCGGCCCGGGGACTCCGCCTGACCCGGTCCCTCTACCTGAAGGTGACCCAGGGTGCCACGGGGGAGGCGATCTCGGACGACTCGGCGAGCCGCGACCTGAAGGCCTGCTCGGCGGCAGGCCTGCTGCTGCCGATCGGCGATAAGCGGGGCCGGTCGTATGTCGCCGCCGACACGCTGACGGCAGCCTGGACGGAGATCCGGGGGCAGAGGCCCGCCCCTGCCGAGGAGGACCCGTACGCCGTCGCCCGAGAGGCGGGCCGCTCGCAGCCTGCCGGGTAGGGCCGCGCTCCCTCCCTCCCTCCCACGCCGCGCGGTTACCGTGAAGGGTGCACCAGAAGCGCGCCCCCAGCGGAGGAACCCACCATGGCCGAGCAGGTCCTGAGCAAGACCCCCCTGAGTGCCTGGCACCACGCCCACGGCGGGAAGATGGTGGACTTCGGGGGCTGGGACATGCCCGTCCAGTACGAGTCGGGGATACTGGCCGAGCACCTGGCCACCCGCCGCTACGGTGGCATCTGGGACGTGAGCCACATGGGCCGGGTCCGCATCGGGGGCCGGGACCGGATCGCGTTCCTCCAGCACGTGCTGTCGAACAACGCCGGGGCCCTGGAGCCGTGGCGCGCCCAGTACACCCTCATCCCCAACGAGGCGGGCGGCGTCGTCGACGATGCCTACCTGTACCGCTTCGGGGAGGACGACTTCGTCCTGGTGGTCAACGCCTCCAACCGCGTCGGCGACCTCGAGCACCTGCATCGTCACGCCGCCGCTTTCGGCGACCTGGCCAGCGAGGACTGCACGTCGTCCCTGGGGATGATCGCCTTCCAGGGACCGCTCACCGGCGAGGTCCTGGAGGCCCTGCTCGAGGCTGGCTCCCTTCCCGAGCCGCGGCGCAACTCGCTTGCGCGGGGAATGATCGCCGGGGCCGAGGTCCTCATCAGTCGCACCGGCTACACCGGCGAGCCGATCTCCTTCGAGCTGCTGATGGCGGCGGATGCCACCGAGGCGGTGTGGAACGCCCTGGTCGAGGCGGGCGCCGGCCGGGGAATCGTGCCCTGCGGCCTCGGGTCACGCGACACCCTGCGCCTCGAGGCTGCCCTGCCCCTGTACGGGCACGAACTGGGCATAGACCCGGAAGGCAAGGAGTTCCCCGCCTACTCCTTCCCGCTCACCAGCTCGGCGGTGAGCTTCACTGAGGACAAAGGCGACTTCGTCGGCCGGGCCGCCCTGCACCGGCAGTTCGAGCAGGACCGGCTGCTCAAGACCGGCGACTACCGGGGATCGGAGGTTCTCCCCCGGCGCACCCGCTGCCTCGCCATCCTCGGCGAGGGCATCGCCCGCCAGGGCCACGAGGTGTTCCTGGGCGAGCGGAAGGTCGGCTTCGTCACCAGCGGCAGCGTCGCCCCCTATTGGAAGTTCGCGGGCGAGGGCGCCGTGATGAGCATCAGCGACGCCCACGAACGCCGGGCCATCGCCCTCGCCTGTCTGGACGCGGAACTCGCGCCCGGCCTGGAGGTGGAAGTGGACGTGCGCGGGCGCCGGGTGAGCGCCCTGGTGGTCGAATGGCACGGGCGCTCCGATGCTCCGCCGTACTTCCGGGCGATCCCGGCCGCGCGGAAGGCCGGGGAGGCGCCGGTGCCCAGGCTGGGGGGGCCGGAGCGGGCCCGCGAGGTGCTGGCGCGCTCCCTCGCCAACCACGAGTGGCGGCAGCGCTCCTGCATCAACCTGATCCCCTCGGAGATGACCCAGTCGCCGCTGGTGCGCCTGCTGCAGGTGTCCGACCCCATGGGCCGCTACGCCGAGCATCGCGAGCTGGCCGCCTTCGGCCAGGAGGTCTTCTACTACCAGGGCACCGACTTCATCGCCTGGGTGGAGGAGCAGGTGGCCCGGGAGATGGCGGACTACCTGGGATGCCGCCTGGTCGAGTCGCGGGTCATCAGCGGCCAGATGGCCAACATGACGGTCTTCAGCGCCCTGGTCGATCACCGCAACCGGGTGGACCGGCGGCGGGAGCCGCAGCGCATCCGCCTGGCCATGAACAACCACATCGGCAAGGGAGGGCACCTGAGCGCCCAGCCGATGGGCGCCCTGCGCGACTACATCGCCCGCGACCCCAAGAGCGAGCGCCCGGCGGTGGTCAACTTCCCGGTGCGGGAGGACAACCCCTACCGCATCGACGTGGAGGCCACCGGGCGGCTGCTGGAGGAGGTGAACCCGGAGATCATCATCTTCGGCAAGAGCATGGTGCTCCACCCCGAGCCGGTGGCCGAGATCCGGGCGATGGTGGCCGGCAAGGAGGACCGGCCGCTGATCATGTACGACATGGCCCATGTGCTGGGCCTGGTCGGCCCCCATTTCCAGCAGCCCTTCGCCGACGGCGCCGACATCGTCACCGGCTCCACTCACAAGACGTTCTTCGGCCCGCAGCGGGGCATCATCGGCGCCGACTTCCCGGAGGGCTCGCCCGACATCGGGCTCTGGAAGGCCGTCCGCCGGCGCACCTTCCCCGGCATGGTCAGCAACCACCACCTGGGGACCTTGCTCGGGCTGCTGCTGGCGGCGATCGAGATGAACACCTTCAAGGCCGAGTACCAGCCGCAGGTGATCGCCAACGCCAAGGCCTTCGCCCGGGCGCTGGCCGCCGAGGGCCTCGACGTACAGGGCGACCCCGCGCTGGACTACACCGAGACCCACCAGGTGATCGTCGCCGTGGGCTACGCCCGCGGGGCGGAAGTGGCCCGGGCGCTGGAGGAGCGCAACATCATCTGCAACTACCAGGCCATCCCCAGCGACGAGGGGTTCACCGCCAGCTCGGCCCTGCGCCTCGGGGTGTCGGAGATGACCCGCTTCGGGATGGTGGAGCGGGACTTCGCGGAACTGGCCGCCCTGTTCGCCGCGGCGATCCGGGACGAGAAGGGGGTGGCCGGCAAGGTCGCCGAGTTCCGGAGCAGGTTCCAGACGATGCGGTTCTGCCTCGAAGGGGCCGACTTCGAGGCGGCGAAGCAGAAGCTGCTGGCGACCCTCTGAGCGAGCAGCCGGATCGATGGAGGGCGGCGACGGCAGTCGGCGCCGCGCAGGGAGGCACATGATGGGCAGGAGATGGGCCCTGGCGGTGGCGGGGTCGGCGGTGGTGGCCGGGGTGGTGGCGCTCGTGCTCGTCCTGGCGATCCGGGGGGCCGACGGGGTGGCCCGCACCCTGCGCGAGGGCGACACGGGGGCGGTGGTGGAGATGGCGCTCGCCGAGCAGGTGGTCGTGGAGGTCGAGGGCAACCCCACCACCGGCTTCGCCTGGGAGGTGGCGGAGATCGATCGGGCGGTGATCGTCCCCCTGGGCGATCCCGACTACGAGAGCGAGTCGGATGCCGACGGGGCCGGTGGCACCTACACCTTCCGGTTCGAGGCGGTAGGACCGGGGGAGGCGGAGGTGGTCATGGTGTACCGCCAGTCCGGGGGCGACGCTGTGCCGGCCGGCGTCTTCACCTTCCGCGTCGTCGTCGGCTGAGAGGGGTCGCCTCGCCGACGGGAGCGGCGCCGAAGCGCTTCCCGCCGTGCTCGGCAGGCCGTCCAGCCTCGCCCGGTAGTCTGCCCGCGAGGTCGGCCGAGTGAAGGACGTTGCCGACGATGTCTTACGGTGCGATCGCCGAGATCCTTCCCGAGCTGCAGGCACTGCTGGGCGACCGGCTCACCCGGTCGGCCGACGTGCGCCGGCACCACGGCACCGACGAGGGCTGGAACCCGCCGGTGGCTCCGGAGGCGGTGGCCTTTCCCTCCTCGACCGACGAGGTCGCCCGCCTCGTGGCGATCTGCGCGGCCGGGCGGGTGCCGGTCATCCCCTTCGGCGCCGGCACCTCCTTCGAGGGAGGAGTGGCAGCCCTGCACGGCGGCCTCTGCCTCGACCTGTCGGAGATGACGCGCATCATCGAGGTCAACGAGGCCGATCTCGATTGCACCGTGGAGGCGGGCGTGCGCCGGACCCAGTTGGAGGAGCACCTGGGGCGGCGGGGTCTCTTCTTCCCCGTCGACCCGGGGGCCGATGCCACCATCGGGGGGATGGCGGCCACCCGGGCCTCGGGCACCCAGACGGTGAGCTACGGGGCGATGCGGGAGGCCGTTCTGGCGGTGAGGGCGGTCATGGCCGACGGGCGGGTGATCCGCACCGGCCGCCGGGCCCGCAAGTCCTCCGCCGGGTACGACCTGACCCACCTGCTGGTGGGCTCGGAAGGCACCCTCGGGGTGATCACCGAGGTGACCCTGCGCGTCTACGGGATCCCGGAGGCATCGGCGGTTGGCATCTGTCCGTTCGCCACCCTCGGGGGGGCGGTGGAGACGGCGATCGCCACCATGCAGATGGGAATCCGCCCGGCGCGCATGGAGCTGCTCGACGAGGTGCAGATCGCCGCCTGTAACGCCTATTCGGGCCTCGACCTGCCCGCCCTGCCCACTCTCCTGTTGGAGTTCCACGGCACCCCGGCCGGGGTGACCGAGCAGGCCGAGGCAGTGCGCGGGATCGCCGCCGGGCACGGCGGGGGAGATTGGCAGTCGTCCACCGATCAGGCCGAGCGGCGCAGGCTGTGGAAGATCCGTCACGATGCCTACTACGCCGCCCGGGCGCAGCGGCCCGGGGTGCGCGGGATGCCCACCGACGTGTGCGTCCCCATCTCCCGGTTGGCGGAGTGCATCCTGGAGACCAGGCGTGATCTGGACGCCTCCGGCATCCACGCTCCGATCATGGGGCACGTCGGCGATGGCAATTTCCACGTCACCCTCACCTTCGACCCGGACGACCCGGTCGAACTGGCCGCCTGCCGGGCGTTGCACGACCGCCTGGTGCGCCGGGCCCTGGCCATGGGCGGCACCTGCACCGGGGAGCACGGCATCGGCTACGGCAAGCAGCGCTACCTGGTCGAGGAGCACGGCGAGGCGGCGGTGGACGTGATGCGGGCCGTCAAGCAGGCCCTCGACCCGCTGGACATCATGAACCCGGGCAAGGTGCTACCGCCGGAGTGACCGGCCCGGCTTCGGCTACAGCCAAGGCTCAGGGGGCCAGCGTGCCGGCGAACACCTGCCAGGCGAGGAGCGACTTGGCGGTGAGGGAGAGAAAGACGTAGACGGACTCCCCGTAGAGGTAGTCGCGCCACTTGCCTACCTGTCGGTACTGCAGGACCATGTTCACCGCGAAGCTGTTGAAGAAGACGAACAGCGAGAAGAAGATCCCGTAGACGAAGGCGGGCGGGGAAGCGCCGACCCCCGGGCTCCACAGGTACAGAGCGATCACCAGCCAGGGGACGGCCCCCGCCAGGCACCCGAAGACGAAGGAGAGCCAACGCGGCCGGCCCGGCGTCTCGTAGTGCTCCATGAGCAACCCGAAGAGGATCATGGCGGCGTTGACCCCGAAGATGGCCCCGAGAGCGGCCACGTCGCCGATGCCGGTGAGCAGGGCGATGAGCACCACCATGACGGATGAGCTCAGGGCGTACTCGATCCAGCGGGCGTAGTTGCGGCTCCGGAGCAGGTTGCGGCGGTACCACTGGTAGATGCGGGGGCCGGCGATTAGCCAGTGAGCCAGTGCCGACAGGAACAGGAAGGCGGCCACTCCCCAGGCGATGCGAACGTCGAATAGATGCCGAAGGCCGGGGGCCTGGGCGCCGGGGCGATCCGTCAGGAACGACGCGCTGACCGGGAGGGCGAAATCGTTGGCCAGGATCAGGATCACCACGCCCTGGATGGCGTGGAAGAGGCCCATCAGCAGGTTGTACCAGCGGAGCCGGCGCAGGCGCCGCTCGACACCGGCGCCCTCGACGGCAGGGGTGATGACGGTATTGCTGCTCATGGGTCCGACTGTAGGGGCGGGCGGTGTCGCAGACAACAGGCGGGGGCCGCTCCGCTGGGAACGGCCCCCGGACGCGTTGAGGGGGCCTCTCCGCAGAGCGGCCCCCTCAACGGATCGGCGTTACTACTTCTTCTTGGCCGGAGCCTTCTTGGC
>CAYGYX010000035.1:7317-22418 GCA_964354255.1 uncultured Acidimicrobiia bacterium
GCCCGGCCCACGCCGGGCACTCGTCCTACACGCGAGACCGAAGCCTCTGCGCTATGCACGATTCAAGTCAGAGAGGTGCAGAACGTCCGTGACGCGCGGCGCATTGATACCGTCTTTCCTACGGCAGTATCCTGCCATCCAGTATCTGGGTAGCACTCCAGACAGAAACTGGCAGATGAGTCAGAGAGGACCATCATGAGCCCTGGATCCAAGCCGCGGCAGCGGACCGCGCCTCGCTCCGCGCCTCGCCCCGGCCGGAGCGCGGAGGAGACGAGGAGCGATCGTCTCAGCGTGCGGGTGGTGGAGGAGGCGGCCTCCTACCGACGCGGGTTGGAGGAGGCCTTTGCCGGGGCGGGCCACCGGGTGGCCGGGGAGGACGAGCTCCCCGACCTCGCGCTGGTGGCGTTGCGGGTGGCCGCCGATTGTGCGCGGCTGGAGGGGTGGTCGGCCAAGGCGCGGGTGGTGGCCCTGGTTGAGCCGGGTGATGCCGAGACGGTGGCTCATGCCCTGCACCACGGAGCGGTGGCGGCGGTGGAGTGGCACGCGGAGACCGGCCGCATCGTCCAGGTGGCGGAAGCGGCGGCTCGGGGCGACGCTCTGCTCCCCTCGTCGATAGCCCGGGGTTTGCCCGGCCATGGGGTGGACCCGCACGCCGAACGTCCCCATGTGGAGGAGGAGGAGACGGAGTGGCTTGAGGAGCTGGCGCAGGGGGCCACCGTCGTGGATCTGGCCGACAACTACGGCTACTCGGAGCGGGTCATGTTCCGGCGCCTTCACGATCTCTACGGCCGCCTCGGGGCCTCCAACCGGTCCGAGGCTCTCATCAACGCGGTGCGCTTCGGGTTGCTGCGCGAAGGCGAGTGAGCCGGGACGGCCGTCGGCGACGGGGCTTCTCACTCCGGCCCGGTCGGCATCCCGTCGGCCCTCGTGGAAGCGGCCGCCGGGGTTGCTCCCGTGTCTTTTCGCGCGACGGGACGCCGGGTGGGAGTGCTCTGAGCCCGTCCGAGTGGCGCGACCGGGCCCCGGCTTGGCAAGATAGGGGGGTGAGCAGGCGTGCCAGGGCGGCATTGATGATCGCGAGCGGGGTGGTGGTCGCTCTGGTGATCGCCGGGGTGGCGGTGCTCTTCGCCTTCCGCGACGTGGCCACGACCCTGGGCGAGGAGGAGTTCGGCCTCACTGTGATCACCGGGGGCGGTGAGCCGGGGGACTACGGCCTCTACGTCTATGCCACCACCGGGTACGAAAGCACCGACGCTCTGGCCGGCGCTCGCCACGACTACCCGGCGGAGACCTACCTGACCATCCAGCCGGGCGGCTGCGGCACCCTGGTGCGCTGGCAGCCCCTGGAACAGCGCTATGAGGAGTGGGACTACTGCGCCGACGGGCGCATGGCGGGATGGGATTCCTTCTACGAGTGGTTCCAGATCGACAACACCGACCAGTGGGAATGCCCGGAGCCGGTGGAGGTGCAGGGCGAGCCGGGCGCGTCCTGGGTGGTCGACTGCAGCAAGGTGGCTAGTGAGGAGGCCGGCGCCGCTCGGGAGACCAACTCGTACGAGGTGGTGGGGTATGAGCCGCTGGTGGTCGACGGCGAGGAGGTGCAGACGCTGCACGTGCGCACCGCGGTAGCCGGTTCGGGGGCTACCACGTCGTCCGGGCAGGTGGACACCTGGTACCTCGTCGGGACCCCGCTGCCGGTGCGCCGGGTGGTGGTGCACGACAGCACCACCGACAGCCGGATCGGCGCCGTGCAGTACCACGAGCAGGCGGAGATCCAACTGACGTCGCTGCGCCCCCGCGGCTGAAGGCCTCCGGCACCACCTCGGCACTTGATCGGCGAGCCCCGGCCGCCGATGAAGGGGCATGACCGCCTGGAGAGGCTGGGGCCGTTACCTGCTCGCGGCTGTGGTGTCGGCCATCATCGGATGGGTGGCCTTCGGTGCCGGACGGCCGGTGCCCATCCTCGACCAGTTCGACCTCGGGGTGCACGAGGTGGGGCACCTGGTGACCGGCTTCTTCCCCGATCTCGTCATGTTCCTGGCCGGTTCGGCGGCGCAGGTGGCCGTGCCCCTAGCGCTCGGTGCCTACTTCCTTTGGAGCCGGAGGGAGTGGGCCTCGGCCGGGTTCTGCACGGCCTGGGCGGCCACTTCGGTCCGGGACGTGAGCGTGTACATCGCCGATGCTCCCCGACAGGCACTCCCGCTGATCGGTGGGGGCACCCACGACTGGGCCTGGCTGCTGGGCCGGCAGGGCTTCGACTGCCTCGACCAGGCGGGGGCCATCGCCCGGGGGGTGGAGATCGGGGGCCTGGTGCTGGCGGCGGCCGGTGTGACGCTGTGCCTATGGCCTCTGGCGGGCCGTCTGCACCTGCCCGGGCGGCGAGCCTCAGCCGGTCTCTCGGCTGTCGGCCGGCGCCCGCTGCCCGCTGACTTCGACCCCGCCGGGGACCCGTGGCTGGCGGCGTCCTCCTCGCGCCAAGACGGCGACAGCGGGTAGCGTGCGCCCGATGATGGGGCGATGCGCCGCCTGCCTCGCCGCCGCGATCCTGAGCCTGAGCCTGCTCGTCGTGCCCGCCGGCGGGGAAGCAGCGGGGGTGGGCGAGGCGGCGACGCCGGGGGCCATGACGCTGGTGGCCGGGGCCGTGTCCGGTGATCCGGCCACCCTGGTGCGACGCGATCGCTTCGGCCCCGGCGACTCCGGCGGCGGCTACCTGCTCCTCGACCCGGAGGGGGACCTCGTCGTGGCGCGCTTCACCTTCCCCGCGCCGGGCACCGCCGTCGACCTGCTCCTGGCGCTGCGGGCGCCGGCACCCGGCCGGGGCCGCTGGCGGGTGGAGGTGCGCCAGGGTGGCGCCTGGGTGCGGTTGTGGAGCAACGCTCACCGCACCGGCGTGTGGTGGGGAGGGTCCTTCCCGCTGACGGTGGACCCGGGAGAGCCGGTGGTGGTGCGGGTGGTGGGCCGCGGGGCGGCCCTCGCCCTCGACCGGCTGGCCCTCGCCCCGGCGCCTTGGCGGCCTGCCCCCGGCACCACCTGGCAGTGGCAGCTGAGCGGCGCCATCGACACGTCCATTGACGTGGCCATGTACGACCTCGATCTGGTCGAGACGCCGGCGGCGGTGATCGAGAGCCTGCGCCGGTCGGGCCGGGCGGTGGTGTGCTACTTCAGCGCCGGGTCCTGGGAGGACTGGCGGCCCGACCAGGGGGCCTTCCCCGAGGTGGTCAAGGGCAAGGCCCTGCCGGACTGGCCGGGTGAGCGCTGGCTGGACGTGCGCCGTCTGGACCTGCTCGCTCCCGTCATGGAGGCCCGGCTGGATCTGGCGGTGGCCAGGGGGTGCGACGGGGTGGAGCCGGACAACGTGGACGGCTACGACAACGACACCGGCTTCCCCCTCACCGCAGCCGACCAGATCCGCTACAACACCTGGCTGGCCGAGCGGGCCCACGAGCGCGGCCTGTCGGTGGGCCTCAAGAACGACCTGGGGCAGGTGCCGGCCCTCGAGCCGCTGTTCGATTGGGCCCTGAACGAGCAGTGCTTCGAGTACGACGAGTGCCCGGCCCTCTTCCCGTTCGTCTCGGCCGGCAAGGCAGTGTTCGGAGTCGAGTACCGGGGCGAGCCCGGCTCGTTCTGCCCGCAGGCCGTCGAATGGGGCTTCTCCTGGCTGCGCAAGCGCCCCGCGCTCGGCGCGTGGGCGATCCCCTGCGCGGGCTAGTCGCCCTTGTTCCGGCGGCTGCCGAGGAGGACCACCACCCCCAGGGCGATGATGAACACGGGCCACAGCCGCCACAGGCTCACGTTCCACACGTCGTAGGTGTGGAGCAGGTAGGCCAGGCCGACGAGCACGAAGACGATTCCCGACACGAAGGTTGCCGGGTGCTCCCTCATCGCTGCACCTCCACCTTGCCGACGGCCACTTCCAGGTCGAGCCGCAGGGCGGGATCATCCGGGGCGCTGAGCGAGCCGTCGCCGCAGCTGATGTCCAGGGCGGTGCCGACACAATTGAGGTCGGCGTCGAAGCCCCCGCTCTCGTGACCGAAGACGATGACGTCGCCGACGCCCGTGTGGGCGGTTATGACGAGGGGCACATCGGGGGGCACGATGATGATCAGTTCGCCGATCGCGACGCTGGCCTCGATCTCCTCCCCGGCGAGGGCGTCTGCCTCGCGCAGGTCCAGGGTCATCTTCCCTAGGCCCCACCGGTACTCATCCTGGACCGCCCCCGTGGGTCTATGGCTCTTCTCCCCGACCCCGCCGGAGAGGGGGATGTCGGTCAGGACGTCGAGCGCCCCGGCGAGGAGCACCAGCAGGGTGAGCACTACCCCCACCGCCACCAGCCCGCCGTGGCTGCCGGTGCGGGCGCCGAAGGCGAGGGCGACACCGACGATGATCAGCGCCGCGGGCAGGAGGAAGCGCCAGGGGACGTTCACGACGTCGAGCGCCTCGAGCAGCCAGCCGACCCCGATGAGCACGAGGATGGCGCCGAGGACGATTTGCCCCAGGCGTGGGCCACCGGCGGGTGGGGTGGGCGCCGGTTCGGCGACGGGGGTGAGCTCGGCGGAGGGCGCCGGCTCCGGGATGGCCGGTGGCACCGGGGGAATCGGCTGGGTGGGTTCGTCGGGTACGAGGGTGGGGTGGTCGTTGGTCATCGGCGCCCTCCGTAAGCGAGTAGTCCCAGGCCGAGGATGATGATCGCCGCCGGCCATATGTAGTTGCTGAGCGAGGGGAGGGCCCAGTCGAACAGCAGGAACACGCCGACGGCCACCAGGACGATGCCGACCACCAGGCGGGCGTTGCGGCCCCCCGACGACCCGCGATGAGTGTCGGGCTGGCCGGCTGCCGGGGCCGGCTCGGTGGCCGCGGTGGCGGCGAGCGCCGGCGGCTCCTCGGGGATCACGATCCAGGCGATCACGTAGGCCAGGAAGCCGGCTCCGGCGGCGAAGAAGAGGGCGACGAAGGCGAGCCTCACCAGCGCCGAGTCCACGTCGAGGTAGTTGGCCACTCCGCCGGCCACTCCGCCGAGCATCCGGTTGTCACGGCTCCGGTAGAGGCGACGAGAACGTGCCTGTCCGGTCATGCCCTCAGAGTAGGCGGGCCGATCCGCAAACGCCCGATCGACGAGATGGCCCGCGGCCGGGCCGGGCCCGCCGGTCGCCGGGAGGCTCTCAGACGATGCGCTCACGGATGCGGGCGGAGAGGAAGTCGAGGCTGGACACCACCACCGCGATGGCCAGCATCTGAACGGAGGCGGCCCGGTACTGGACGAGGTTGATGTTCTGTTGCAGCAGGAAGCCGATGCCGCCGCCGCCGGCGAAGCCGATGATGGTGGACATGCGCACGTTGATGTCCCAGCGGTACAGGGTGAAGGCGATGTAGGGCGGGACGACCTGGGGCACCACCGCGTAGATGACGTTCTGCAGCCGGGTGGCCCCGGTGGCGGTGACCGCCTCGATGGGACCGGGGAGGACGCTCTCCACCTGCTCCGAGTAGAGCTTGGCCAGGCCGGCGGCGGTGTGCAGGGCCAGGGCGAGTGACCCGGCAAAGGGGCCGATCCCCACCCAGACCACGAACACGATGGCCATCACCAGGGGCTCCACCGAGCGAGTGGCGTTGAAGAAGCTGCGGGACAGGTAGTAGGTGATCAGCCCGGTGGGGAGGGCGTCGAGGTGGCGGGTGGCCCAGGCGAGGCCCAGGCCCAGGATGGCCCCCAGGAGACCTGCGCTGTACAGGCTCCCCGGCTCGGCGATCAGGTCGATCAGGCGCTCGAGGCCGTTGCCCAGGGCTATGCCGAGGGCCCCGCCGGCGACGAGGCCCAGGACGGCGACGACGAAGATGATCAGCGAGGCCAGGCTCCCCGGCAGTCGGTTTCGCAGGGGCCGGGCTTGGCGAGCGGCCAGGATGCCCCCGGTCACTGCCAGGAGGATGGCTCCGGCGGTGGCCGGGATGGCCTGGTTGCTCCCGCCGTAGCGGTAGAGCCAGTCCATCAGCTTCCCAATGCTCACCGCGATCACCGCCACCGCCATGGCCCCGGCCGGGTAGCGCAGCATCCGGGCGAGCGGGCGGGGCAAGCGGTCGTTGAGACCATGGCCCAGGCGGCTGCCTCCCAGGGCGAGGACCCCGGCGGCGAAGATGGCGGTGGCGGCCGAGAAGAAGGTGGTGAGGATGTCTCCCAGGTTGGCCAGGAAGCTGGCGAGGAAGCCGAGCGGTCCCAACGGTTCGCGTCCTGCCTCGCCGATGGCCATGAACAGATAGCCGGTGAGGAGGATGGCCTCCAGGGCGAGGAGGACCATCCCGAGCCAGGCGGCTATGCGGATGATTCTTGCCCGCCGCGAGGGGTCGACCGCTCCCCCGGTGGCCAGCAGCCAGCGCAGTAGCAGCCAGCCCGCCCCAGCGAACGCGGCGAGGGCGATGGCCGCGTTCACCGGATGGTCGCGGAAGAGCCCCTCGCCCAGCGAAGTGACCAGTCTCCCCCACAGCAAACCCCCGATGATGCCGACAGGGATGCCGACGAGGAACATTGCCATGCTGAGCAGGGGGGAGCGGATCCCCCGCATCAGGTTGCGGGCCGAGAAGAACGACAGGGGGATCCCCACCGCGATGCCCAGGGTGGTGGCCATGAGGGCCAGCATCACCGTCTCGATGATCTTGTCCCAGGTGCTCCGGGCCGTCTGGCTCCAGGTCCAGCTCGTCAATCCCCCCTCGCGCTCGATGCTGGTCACCCGGAGGTGCTGCACCTCGCCGTCGGACCGCTCGGGGAGGTCGATGACCACCTCGAAGGTCCCGTCGGGGCTCACCTCCACGTTGGCCCGGCGTAGGACCACTCCTTCGGTGTTGGGGATGAAGGAGAGGGGCATGATGGTGCCGGCATTGAACCCGGAGCCGCGTACCGTGACGTCGCCGCCCGGGTCGGCGCAGCCGGGCTCCACCGTGATGTAGGGCCCCGACGTGTCGGGGGGGGCCGGGGTGAACCCGCCGGCCGGGCAGGGCACCATGATCTCGGCCTCGTGGAATGCCTCCACCTCGGGGAACTCGATGATGTCCGGCCGGGTCAGGCCGCGGATGATGCGGACCAGCGAGTCGCGCCGTTCGGGCGACTTGACCTCTTCGAGATCCACGTCGGTCTTCTCAAAGGCGAAGGCGTACACCACGACAATCACCGCGATCGTCAGGAACACCATCAGGGCGCGGACCAGGGGGTGCCCGGGGCGGGGCCGCTTGATGCCGAGGGGGGCCTGGGTCACGCTTACTCCCTCATCCGATGCGCTCCGCGTCCTGGCCGTAGATCTCCTTGAAGCGGGCGTCGTCGATCTCCGCCGGGGTCCCGTCGAACACCTTGAAACCGTCGTTGAGGGCGATGGCCCGGTCGGCGTAGCGGTGCACCAGGTCGAGGAAGTGGAGGCTGCACAGGGTGGTGACCCCCTCGGTGCGGTTGATGCCCTCCAGGTATTGCATGATGCCGTGGGCCAGGACCGGGTCGAGGCTGGCCACCGGCTCGTCGGCCAGGATCATCTTGGGCTGCTGGACCATGGCCCGGGCGATCCCCACCCGTTGCTGCTGGCCGCCGCTCAGCTCATCGGCCCGGTTCCACGCCTTGTCGGCCAGGCCCACCTTCGCCAGCTGGGTCAAGGCCCGCTCCACGTCGGCCTGGGGGAAGCGGTTGAACAGGCTCAGGGCCGGGTTCACGTAGCCGAGCCGGCCGGCGAGCACGTTGGTGATCACCTTGGAACGGTGCACCAGGTTGAACTGCTGGAAGACCATGCCGATGCGCCGTCGTATGCGGCGCATCTCTTCCTGCGGGGCGGCGGTGATGTCGACGTCGTCCCAGATGACGCGCCCCTCGGTGGGCTCGATGAGCCGGTTGATGCAGCGCAGCAGGGTGGACTTGCCCGAGCCGCTCAGGCCGATGATGGCCAGGAATTGGCCCTCGGGGACCTCGAAGGAGACGTCGGTGAGGGCCTGGACCCCGCCTTCGTACACCTTCGTGAGGTGCTCGACTCGCAGCACGCGCTCTCCCCGCCCGCGGCGTAGGCCTCTTTCTAGTCGATCGGGTCCGCCGGACGCGATTCGGGCGGGGCGCAGGCCCCGCCCGAATCGGCTTTCGGTCGCTTGCCTCGGTTAGCCGAGGTCCTCCAAGTCGTAGCCCAGGGCGGTGAGGATCGCCCGGATGGCGTCGAACTCGGTGTCGTCGGTGTCCGAGAGGCCGTTCCACGAGTAGGCGTCGAAGGCGGTGGCGAACCCGTCGGGGTCGTCCTCGGCGAAGGCCTTGAGGGCACCCACGATCTCCGTCCGCAGGTCCTCCGGGAAGTCCGGCCCGAACGTCAGGGTGTCGTTGGGGATGGCATCCGAGATGGTCAGGATGCGCACCTGCTGGATGACGTCGGGGAGCTCCTCCCGAAGGTTGCGGCGGGCGTCACGCGGGTAGACGCCGGAGCACTCGATCTGCCCGTCGGCGTCGAGCACGCACGACTCGACCAGTTCGTCGGGGACGTCCGCCGTGGCGGGGTCTTCGTCCCAGGTGACGTTGCCGTCGACGTCGATGTACGGGCTGTAGAAGGTGGTGCCGAAGTCGGCCTCATCGTTGTAGATGGCCCGTACCACCGCATCGTGGCTGCTGGCCGCGAACGACTCGCCGACCTCGATGCCCATGTCGGCGAACATGCCGGCCGGGACGATGTATCCGGAGGTCGAGGTAGCGTCGACGAACGCCCACGTCTTGCCGGCCAGGTCCTCGAGCGTCTCGAGTTCGCTGTCCCGGGCGACGATGAACTGCGCCCAGTAGACGTCGAAGCCGTAGCGCATGGCTTTCAGCGAAACGTTGGCGCCGCAGAGGTTGTTGGCCAGGATGTAGCCCTGCGCCGGGATGAACCCCATGGTGTTGTCCGGCGAGGCGCACATCTCCTCGACCGTGGCGGCGTACGAGGTCGGGACCGACACCTCGAAGAACAGGCCGGTGGCCTCGTTCAGTTGGGCGGCCAGCAGTTCGCCGCCAGCGACGATCTCTTCGGCGGACACCGAGGGCACGTACAGCACCTGGATCGGATTCTCCTCGGTGCCGATGGCCACCGGCTCCGGCGGCACGTAGAGGATGCTGGCGTCGGGCCGGGTGATCCAGGCGTCGTACATCTCCTGGTAGGTCCCGTCGGCCAACATCTCCCCGAAGGCGTCGTTGACGGCAGCCAGTAGGTTGGGAGCCTCCGGGTTGACGCCGAAGGCCAGCACCTCACCGGTCTGGATGATCTCGACCACCTTGAGGTCGGCGTTGTCGGCCTCGGCGGTGTAGGAGGGATCCATGTCGATGATGGTGCCGACCACGCCACCGTTGGCCAGCTCTATGAAGCAGTCCGGGGGCTGGGTGAAGCTGCGGAGGACGATCCCGTTCGGTGCCAGGTTCTCGTTTGCCCAGATCTCCCCGGTGGTGCCGGTCTGCACCGCCACCGCGTCGCCCGAGACCAGCTCGTCGGTGCTGTTCAGGCCGGGGGTCTCGGCGGTGTTGACGGTGAAGGCCTGGTTGGTGTTGTAGTAGCCGTCGCTGAAGCCCACCATGGCCGCCCGTTCTTCCGTGTAGGTCACGGAGGAGGCAACCACGTCGAAGTTGCCCTGGGCCAGCTGGGTGAAGATCGTGTCGAAGTCGGTGTCCACCCAGCGGGGCTCCAGCCCGAGCCGGCTGGCGATCTCGTTCATGAGGTCGGCGTCGAAGCCGATCACGTTGCCGGCGTCGTCGAAGGCCTCGAACGGCTCGTAGGGCACGTCCGAACCGATAGTCAGGATCCCATCTTCGATCAGCTCCAGACCGCCGGCGGCCTCGGTGGTGGTTGTCGTCTCGGCTGCGGTAGTGGTCGTCGTCTCCCCTTCGTCGTCGCCGCAGGCGGCAACGATCAGGGAGAGGGCGAAGGCCAGCAGCAGCGCCTTGCGTAGTCTCATCTCCCGCACTCCTATCGCTTCGTTTCCCACAGAGGGGATGGTCCCTCGCGGGGAGGCTATCACGCTGGGCCGGAGCGAGCCGGGGGGGCAGCCGGGTGGCGGAACCTGCGGCAGGGCGGCGGTACAGTCGCCGGTGTGAACGCCGGCGGGGCCTCGCGAGTCGTCCTGGGGCTGAGCGCGGTGATCGTGGCGGTCACCGGCGAGCAGCCTCGCGTACTCACGGTGGGGGCCGGGCTTTGCTCCCTGCCCAGCGGGACCCTGGATCCGGCCGGCGACCGCACTCTGGAGCGGGCTCTGCGCCGCTGGGTGGCGGAGCAGACCGGGATCGACCTGGGCTATGTGGAGCAGCTATACAGCCTGGGCGACCGGGGGCGCGGGCCGGTGGAGGGGGAGCGCCTGGTCACGGTGGCCTACCTGGCCCTGGTGCGCGAGGGGCCCGTCCCCGAGCGGGCGGGGGCCCGCTGGCGGGACTGGTACGACTTCTTCCCCTGGGAGGACTTCCGGGAAGGCTCGCCCCTCGCCCTGGGCCGGGCGATCGTGCCGGCTCTGGGCCGCTGGGCGGCGACCGCCGGGGAGGGGGCGGGGCAGGAGGCGCGGCGCGAGCGTCTGGAGATCATGTTCGGGCGGGGCGGGTCCCTCTGGGACGTGGAGCGGGTGCTGGAGCGCTACGAGCTGCTCTACGAGGCCGGGCTGGTCCCGGAGGCGGGAGGGCCGGCCGCCCTCCTGCCGGGGGAGGGCATGGCGTTCGACCACCGGCGCATTGCCGCCCAGGCGCTGGGCCGGCTCCGGGGCAAGCTGCGCTACCGCCCGGTGGTCTTCGAGTTGCTCCCCGGGACCTTCACCCTGGGGCGCCTGCAGCGGGTGGTCGAGGCCCTGTCCGGCGTCCGGCTGCACAGTCAGAACTTCCGGCGCCTGGTAGCCCGGGGGGGTCTGGTGGAGCCTACCGGGGAGGTGGACACCTCAACGGGGGGCCGCCCGGCGGCGGTATACCGCTTCCGCCGCGAGGTCCTGCGGGAGCGCCCGGCGCCGGGCCTGGGCCTGCCCGGGCTGCGCACCAGCGGCTGAGAGTGATTCCCTCGGTCGGCCGGCCCCTCGGTGGTCGGCCGGCCGGCGCTAGGATTCCCCCGAGAGTTATACTCAGATGGAGCAGAAGGAGACCGGTGCTTTCCAACCCCTCCCCGGCCGCCACTCTCCCCGACCTCGAGGCGCGGGGGCAGCGGCTGCAGCGCGTGGTCCCCGCGGCGGAGTGGGAGCTGCACCGGCCCTACGTGGCGGCGATCGAGGAGTGGAAGCGGCTGCGCCGGGCCATCGTCCTCGCCCACAACTACCAGGCTCCGGAGATCTTCCACGGGGTGGCCGACCTGACCGGCGATTCGCTGGCGCTGGCCCAGCAGGCGGCGGCCACCGAGGCCGAGGTGATCGTGCTGGCCGGAGTGCACTTCATGGCAGAGACCGCCAAGATCCTGAACCCGGCCAAGACGGTACTCATCCCCGACCTCGAGGCCGGGTGCAGCCTGGCCGAGTCGATCACCGGGGCCGACGTGCGCCTGCTGCGCGAGCGGTACCCGGGCGTGCCGGTGGTCACCTACGTCAACACCTCGGCCGAGGTGAAGGCCGAGTCGGACATCTGCTGCACCTCGTCCAACGCGGTCGAGGTGGTGGAGTCCCTGGGCTGCCCCCGAGTCATCTTCCTGCCCGACGAGTACCTGGGCCGGTACGTCGCCTCGCAGACCGAAGTCGAGGTGATCCTCTGGCAGGGCCACTGCATCGTTCACGAGCGCTTCACCCCCGAGGAGGTCCGCCGCTTCCGGGCTGCCTACGGCGGGAGGCTCGAGGTGCTCGCCCATCCCGAGTGCCCGCCGGAGGTGCTCGCCGAGGCGGACTACGTGGGCTCTACTTCGGGGATGGTGCGCCACGTGGGCGAGCGCCGCCCGTCGCGCTCGCTGCTGGTCACCGAGTGCTCCATGAGCGACAACGTGGCGGTGAACTTCCCCGACCTGGAGTTCGTCCGCCCGTGCCAGATGTGCCCCCACATGAAGCGGATCACCTTGCCCGGGATCCTCGATTCGCTCGTCTACCTGCGCCACGAGGTCGAGGTGGACCCCGCGGTGGCCTCCCGCGCCCGGCGGGCGGTGGAGCGCATGCTGGCGGTGGGCCGGGGCCGCGGGGGCTGAGGAGACGGGGATGGGCGCTCCGTTCGACCGCCTCCTCCGGGCCGACGCCGTTGTGATCGGGTCGGGCATCGGCGGCCTCACCGCCGCCCTGTCGATGGCCCCTCGCCGGGTCCTGGTGATCACCAAGGGCGACCCCGGCGGCGGCTCCACCCCGTGGGCGCAGGGGGGCATCGCCGCGGCCGTGGCCGGCGACGACTCGCCGGCCGAGCACGCGGCCGACACCGTGGCGGTGGGCGGCGGGATCAACGATGTCCGGGCCGTCGATGTGGTTACCACCTCTGCCCCGGAGAGGATTGCCGCCCTTGCCCGCCTCGGGGTCCACTTTGACACCGGGCCGGATGGGAGCCTGCTGCTGAGCCGGGAGGGAGGGCACCACCGGCGCCGGGTGCTGCACTCCGGGGGCGATGCCACCGGGGCGGCAATGATGCGGGCCCTCGTGGCGGCGGCCGCCGTCGCCGAGCACATCGAGACTATCCCCTTCGCCTTCGCCGCCGATCTGGTGGTGGATCGGGGCCGGGTGGTAGGGGTGACGGTGCGCACCGACGGCGGGGAGCGCCTGGCGGCCCTGGCGCCGGCGGTGGTGCTGGCGACGGGGGGTGTCGGCCGCCTCTACGCCCACACCACCAACCCCCCCGAGGTCACCGGCGACGGCTTGGCCATGGGCGCCCGGGCCGGGGCGGGGCTGGCCGACCTGGAGTTCGTGCAGTTCCATCCCACTGCCCTCGCCACCGGGCGCGACCCGATGCCGCTCCTCACCGAGGCGCTGCGGGGCGAGGGGGCGGTGCTGGTCGATGGGTCCGGGGAGCGCTTCATGGTCGGGGAGCACCCGGACGCCGAGCTGGCGTCGCGCGATGTGGTGGCCCGGGCGATCTTCCGTCGGCGCCAGGCCGGGGGCACGGTCTACCTGGACGCCACCAAGGCGGTGGGCCAGAGCTTCCCCGATCGCTTCCCCACGGTGTTCGAGTTGTGCATGGAGGACGGCATCGACCCGCGCCGGGAGCCGGTGCCGGTGGCCCCGGCCGCGCATTACCACATGGGCGGGGTGGCCGCCGACCTCGAGGGCGGCTCCTCCCTGCCCGGGTTGTGGGCGGTGGGGGAGGTGGCCCGTAGCGGCGTGCATGGGGCCAACCGGCTGGCCAGCAACTCCCTGCTGGAGGCCACCGTGTTCGGGCAGCGGGCGGGGGAGTCGGTGCGCCGCGCCGCCCCGGAACCGGTTGATGAGGCGTCGGCGGTGGCGGCCGCCGCCGACCCCGGCCCGGCTCCCGGAACCACCGCCCGGCTGGTAGAGGAGTTGCGCCGGACCATGGACGAGCGGGTGGGGGTGGTGCGCGACCGGGCCGGCCTGGTGGCCGCCCTGGAGACAATCGAGGCCCTGGCTGCTCGCCTGGACCCGGTAGCCTCAGAGGCGCGCAACATGATCGACGCCGCGCGTCTCATCGCCCGGGCGGCCCTGGTGAGGACGGAGAGCCGGGGGGCGCATTTCCGCTCCGACTACCCCGGGCCCGACCCGGCCTGGGTGCGCGACGCGGCGGCGGTGGCATGAACGACTTCCGGCCCCCTCTCCCCTTGCTCTACGAGCCGATTCTGGAGGCCGCCCTGCGCGAGGACCTGGGGCGGGCGGGGGACCAGACCACCGATGCCGTGGTCCCCGCCGATGCCACCGCCACCGCTCGCTTGGTGGCCCGGCGGGCGGGTCGGGTGGCCGGCCTGGCGGTGGCGTGCCGCGTCTTCACCCTGCTCGATCCCCGGGTCCGGGTCGATCTGCGAGTCGAGGACGGCGAGGACGTCGCCGCCGGGACCACCCTGGCGCTGATCTCCGGCCCGGCCCGCCCCATCCTGTCGGCGGAGCGGGTGGCCCTCAACTTCCTGGGACGTCTCTGCGGCATAGCCACCGCCACCCATGAGGTGGTGGCGTCGGTGGCCGGCACCCACGCCCGGGTGGCCTGTACCCGCAAGACCACCCCCGGACTGCGCTCCCTGGAGAAGTACGCGGTGCGGGTCGGCGGGGGAGCCAACCACCGCTTCGGCCTCGACGATGCCGTCCTCATCAAGGACAACCACCTGGCGGTGGCCGGCGGGGTGACGGAGGCCGTGCGCCGGGCCCGGGCGGCGGTGGGCCACCTGGTCAAGGTCGAGGTGGAAGTGACCAGCCTCGCCCAGGTGCAGGAGGCACTCGACGCCGGGGCCGAGGTGGTCCTCCTGGACAACATGTCCCCCGAGATGCTGCGGGAGGCGGTGGTCCTGGTGGCGGGGCGGGCCGTCACCGAAGCTTCGGGGGGGATCACCCCGGAGAACGCAGCCGCCGTGGCCGCCAGTGGGGTGGACGTGATCTCGCTGGGCTGGCTGACCCACAGCGCCCCGGCCCTCGACGTGGCCCTCGACGTCGTGGTGGGGTGAGCCGGACCACCCCCTCCCCCGCGGCAGCGGGGGAGGGTCGGGGTGGGGGTTTCCGCCGGCGCCCGCGGCAGCGGGGGAGGGTTGGGGTGGGGGCCGCGGTCAGAGCGGGCTTTCCCGGTCGCCCTCGCCTCAACGGCGCCTGCGTGCCGCGTTCTCTTCCATTCGCTCCCTGACGAGCTTCTTCACGAGTGCGGTGGGAAGGGGCTTATCCATGGGGAAGCGGATCGTTCCTTTGCCCGTGTAGTAGGGCTGAAGCTCCTCCCGGTGTGCCTCGACGACCTGCGTGCTCATGGGGAAGAAGCTGCAGTGACCCTTGAACGCGGCGTAGGCCACGAGCGATCGACCGCCGTCCTTGAACGTCGGGATCCGGTAGCTGATCGTCTCGGCCGCCTCGGGCGCGACGGCCTTGATCGTCTTGCGAAGCTTCTCCAGAGCGGCGCGCGATCCTGAGGGGAGGGCGGCCAGGTAGTCCTCGACGCTGGTTGGTGCGTTCATGCGGGTTCCTTCCGTGAGCGACAGCCCGTCGCGGAGTCATTCAACCCCGGACGCGTTCGCTAACCGCCGAGCAGTTCCGGGGCGCCCAAGGGGCCGGCGGGCGAGATGCCGGTGGCCTGG
>CAYGYX010000036.1:0-21988 GCA_964354255.1 uncultured Acidimicrobiia bacterium
CCCCTCATCTCCACGGTAGGTCGTGGGGTTCCGGGTCGCCGCCTTCCCGGCGGCGGGAAGGGGGCCACTGCGGCCCGGCCACGGCTATGCTCTGGCCATCCCCTTGCGAGCGTGGCCTATGCGTGTTTGGCGTTATCCGGCCGTGTCTCGCCGTGAATGGAGGTTGGTCAGATGGCCAGGCGTGTCATCCCCGCCGAGGTCCGAGAAGGCATGCTGGCGCGACTCGAGGATCTGCAAGCCCGTCAGATCCCCGAACTGGAGCAAGAGTCGGCGGCGGGCGACGTGGATGCGTTTGCCCTGCTGAAGAACCTGCGACGGGAGCGCGACCAACTGCTGGACGCGCTCGGGGCCGACGCGGAGGAGGGGACCTGGGACCCGCGCCGCATCGAGGTGGGCGATGCGGTGGCCGTGCGCGAGGTGGGCCGTGATGAGGACGAGCACTACCTGCTGGTGCCGGCCGGGGTCGGGTCGCGGGCCGAGGATGGGTGGGTCTCCGACCGGTCGCCCCTGGGGGCGGCGCTCGTCGGGGCGGCCCGCGGTGAGATCATCGAGGTGGCGGCTCCGGCCGGTGTCCGCCGCTACTTGATCGTCGATTTCCGTGCCGGCTGATGGCCGAGGCTCCATCGTCGCTCTCGAATAGGTAGCTTGGCCCCGGTCGCACGCGAGGAGCCACATGCGTAACGCCTTCATCGTCGATGCCGTCCGCAGCCCCATCGGCAAGCGCAACGGCGGGTTGCGGGGCTGGCATCCGATAGACCTGTCCGCCGTCGTCGTGGAGGAACTGGTGCGTCGCACCGGCCTCGACCCGGAGCGGGTGGACGACGTGATATGGGGGTGCGTCTCCCAGACGGGGGAGCAGGGCCTCAACGTGGCCCGCTGGGTGGGCCTGGCGGCCGGGCTACCCGAGACGGTGCCGGGGGTCAGCATCGATCGGCAGTGCGGGTCGAGCCAGCAGGCGGTGCACTTCGCCGCCCAGGGGATCATGGCCGGGGTCTACGACGTGGTCATTGCTGGGGGGGTCGAGTCGATGACGCGAGTGCCCATGGGCTCCACCATGCAGCAGGGCCCCGGCTTCCCCTTCGGCCCGCGGGTAGTCGGCCGCTATGCCCTGGTCCCGCAGGGACTTTCGGCCGAGATGGTGGCCGAGCGCTGGGGCCTGTCCCGGGAGCGCTTGGATGCTATTGCCTTGGAGTCCCACCAACGGGCCGCCCGGGCCGTCGACGAGGGCCGCTTCACCGGCCAGGTGGTTCCCATCCCGGCGGGGGAGGGCGGCGGGGAGGGGATCGACACCGATGAGGGCATTCGGCGCGCCACCAGCCTGGAGGCTTTGGCGAGCCTGAAGCCGGCCTTCCGCCCGGACGGGGTGATCACCGCCGGCAACTCCTCCCAGATCTCCGACGGTGCCGGCGCCCTCCTGGTTGCGGGCGAGGACGTGGTGGAGCGCATGGGGTGGAAGCCGTTGGCGCGAGTCGCCCAGTTCGCGGTGACCGGGGTGGACCCGGTGATCATGCTCACCGCTCCCATTACTTCCACCGCCAAGTTGCTCGAACGGGCCGGGCTGGGCATTGAGGACGTCGACCTGTTCGAGGTGAACGAGGCTTTCGCCTCGGTGGTGGCTGCGTGGCTGCACGAAACCGGCGCGGACTGGGAGAAGGTCAACGTGAACGGCGGGGCGATCGCCGTGGGCCACCCACTGGGAGCCTCCGGCGCCATCCTGATGACCCGCCTGGTGCACGAGATGAAGCTCACCGGGGCGCGGTGGGGCCTGCAAACCATGTGCGAAGGGGGCGGCACCGCCAACGCCACGCTGTTGGAACTGGTGGGCTGAGGGAGGGCAAGCGGGGTCACGAGTTCCCGCGGCGGGCGAGGCCGTGGCATACTGGCGCCATGGTCAGTTCAACAGATCTTGATTCGATTCCGGTTGAAGTGAAGGTGGCCGGCTTCGGTGCCCTCGCCGATCCGATCCGGCTGGAGATCCTCACCCGCCTCGCCGACGGCGCCGAGCGGTGCGTCTGTGAGTTGCTGCGCCACTCCGGCATCGCTCCCAACCTGCTCTCGTATCACCTGGCGGTGTTGCGCCGGGCCGGTCTGATCGTGGCCAGGCGGCGGGGACGGTGGGTGGACTACCAACTGGTGCCCGAGGCGTTGGGGGAGTTGCGGCGGGCAGTGCCCGGCAGTGAGGGCCGGTGAGCGTCGCCGAGCGCACTGCGGGACGGGCCGTCCTGCGGCCCTGGGGCTGGGTCGTCGCGGCGGCGGCCGCCTGGATCGTCCTCTTCGTTGCGAACGAAATGGTCTGGGACCGCCTGGTCTTCGGCCTCTTTCGCCTGGACGGGCGCCTGGGTGCGGCCGTGCACTTCTTCCTGTTCGACATCGGGAAGATCCTGCTGCTGCTGGCCGCGGTGGTCTTTGCCGCCGCCGTGCTCCGCACCTTCGTGTCGCCTGAGCGGACCCGGGCCCTGCTCGGGGGGCGGCGCCAGGGCCTAGGGAACCTGGCCGCCGCCGGCCTCGGGGTAGCCACTCCTTTCTGCTCGTGTAGTGCCGTGCCCCTGTTCATCGGCTTCGTGGCTGCCGGGGTGCCGCTGGGGATGACGATGTCGTTCCTGATCGCCAGCCCGATGGTCAACGAGGTGGCGGTGGTGCTGTTGTGGGGAACCTTCGGCTGGCGGGTGGCCCTGCTCTACTTGGGCTTCGGCCTGGCCATCGCCGTAGTTGCCGGCCTGGTGATCGGGCGCCTGGGCATGGAGCGCTGGGTGGAGCCGTTCGTGTACGAGGTGAGGGCCGTCTCGGCGTCCGAGGGGGCCCGCCCGTCCTGGGCCGAGCGGTTCGCCGTCGGCCGCTCGGAGGTGCGTTCCATCCTGGGCCGGGTGTGGCCCTTCCTGGTCGCCGCCATCGCGGTGGGTGCCGTCATCCACGGCTGGGTGCCCGAGGACTTCTTCGTGCGCTACGCCGGGCCGGGCAACCCCTTCGCCGTGCCGCTGGCCGTGCTGGTGGGGATTCCGCTGTACTCGAATGCGGCCGGGGTCATCCCGCTCATTGAGGCGCTCCACGCCAAAGGCCTCGCCCTGGGCACGGTGCTGGCTTTCACCATGGCGGTGGTGGCTCTCTCGCTGCCCGAGATGATCCTGCTGCGCCGGGTGCTCCGCCCCCGCCTCCTCGGGACCTTCATCGTGGTCGTCGGGGTAGGCATCGTCGCGGTCGGATACCTGTTCAACGCGATCTTCTAGGAATGGATGGAACATGGACATCAAGATCCTCGGCTCGGGCTGCGCCAACTGCCGTGCCCTCGAGGCGATGGCGAAGGAAGCGGTGGCCGCTCTCGGTATCGACGGCACCTTCGAGGAAGTCACCGACTTCGCGGCGATCGCCTCCTACGGCGTGATGCGGACCCCGGCGCTGGTCATCGACGGGACGGTGTTCCTCTCGGGCCGGGCGCCAAACCGCGATGAGGTGCGGCGCGTCATCGAAGGCCTGAGCAGATGACCAACTCGGCACCCGAGGCTCCGGCGGTCATTGCCCGCCTGTCGCGGTTGGACCGCTTCCTGCCGGTCTGGATCCTGCTGGCGATGGGGGTGGGCCTGGGCCTGGGGCGTCTTTTCGGCGGGCTGAACGATGCCCTGGACACCATCAAGATCGGCTCGGTGTCGCTGCCCATCGCCCTGGGCCTGCTGGCGATGATGTACCCGGTGCTGGCCAAGGTGCGCTACTCCCAGGTGGGCGAGGTGGCCCGGGACCGCACCATGATGGGCATGTCCCTGCTGCTCAATTGGCTGATAGGGCCGGCGCTGATGTTCGCCCTGGCCTGGCTGCTGCTCCCCGACCTGCCCGAGTACCGCACCGGGCTGATCATCATCGGCCTGGCCCGCTGCATCGCCATGGTGCTGATCTGGAACGACCTGGCGGGCGGGGACCGCGAGGCGGCGGTGGTGCTGGTGGCCCTCAACTCGCTCTTCCAGATCGTCGCCTACTCGCTTCTCGGGTATTTCTACCTGCAGCTTCTCCCGAGCTGGCTGGGCCTGAAGACCGACGTGCTCGATGTGTCGCTGTGGGAGATCGCCAAGATCGTGCTGATCTTCCTGGGCATCCCCCTCGTGGCCGGCTACCTCACCCGTCGGTGGGGAGAGCGCACTCATGGGGTGGAGTGGTACGAGCAGCGCTTCATTCCTCGCATCGCACCCTTCGCCCTGTGGGGGCTGCTGTTCACCGTGGTGCTGCTCTTCGCCCTGCAGGGGGAGACGATCACCGCCAAGCCGCTCGACGTGGTCCGCATTGCCCTGCCCCTGCTCGTCTACTTCGCCCTGATGTGGGGAGTGTCGTTCGCCCTGGGCCTGTGGCTGCGCATCGGCTACCCCCGCAACGCCACCCTGTCGTTCACTGCCGCCAGCAACAACTTCGAGTTGGCCATCGCGGTGGCCATCGGGGTGTATGGGGTCACCTCGGGCCAGGCCCTGGCCGGGGTGGTGGGGCCGCTCATCGAGGTGCCGGTGCTCGTCGGCCTGGTCTATGTGGCCCTGTGGGCGAAGCGCCGCCTTTACGGGGAAGGCCGGGGGGCATCCGGAGAGGCGACCGGGCCGGAGCCGGGGACGGCTACCTAGGCCCGGGAAGCCGCTCGATATCCCCACCTGTGGGTAGCCCTGGGGAGAACTACATCCGTGTAGTTCTCAGCGGTACCACAGCGTCATCAGGAAGCCGACGGCGATGCCCCCGAGGCCCATGTAGAGGTAGTTGTTGTCGGTTCCGCCGGGGAAGATCCCGATGTAGTTGAGGATGATGACCACCACGCCGGCGCCCATCAGGGAGAACATCAGGATTGCGTACCAGCGCGGCGAGCGCTTCTCGTCTTTCGGCGGTGGAGCCGCCGGGTGGTGCACCCGTTTGGGCTTTCGCCGTCCCTTGGACTTAGGCATGGGGCCAGCGTAGCGGCCGGGGCAGGGCCTAGGTCCAGGGGGGCTGAGGAGGGCGTCGTGGGACGGTCCCCCGGGGCCTGGCGCCGGCTTGGGTGCCGGCCCGGTGGTGGTGCGACGACGTGCTGCGCCCGACCGGGCCCGGGAGGAGCACCGGGGAGGGGAACTGCCTGTTGGCCAACTTCCTGGCCGGCGCGATCTGAGAGGGTGCCTCGGGCAATCGGTGGCGCCGGGTCGGTCCTGGATCAGGGCGGCGGGGGATGGGGGCAGGCCGCCCCGGTGGCCACGCCGATGTAGACGACTACCTGCGAGCCGCCGGGCAGGGCAGCCGTGCCGGGCGGGTCGCCGAGGGGATCCTGGTCCACCACCTTGCCGACGTAGGCGGCGTAGGCGTCGGGGGGTTGG
Source organism: uncultured Acidimicrobiia bacterium (assembly GCA_964354255.1). Taxonomy (GTDB): domain Bacteria; phylum Actinomycetota; class Acidimicrobiia; order Spongiisociales; family UBA11373; genus VGBK01. The sequence continues at coordinate 5,307 of CAYGYX010000036.1, forward strand.
CATTCTTCCTCGCGTGTGGTGAAGCCCAGGGCGGAAAGCCGGGCCGTGGAGTCGGACACCGTGTCCTGCGGGGCCATCAGGTTCCAGGCGCGCACGTCAGGCACGGCGACCATGGCCTGCCCGATGCGCACCTGCACGGTGCTGCCGGCGGCCGCCAGGTTGCCGGTGGCCGCGTAGGGACCGGGAATCTGCTCGACCACCTTGCCATCGCAGGGGTCGCCTGCCGGCAGGCCGTCGTCGATGCCGATCTCCTGATAGACCAACCCGGCGGCCTCGATGGCCGCCTCGGCCGCCGCCGGGTTGAGGCAGGACCCGGCGAACCCGGCGACGTCGGGAACCCGCACTCCCTCGACCCCCAGGCGCACGGTGACCGTGTCACCCGGGTTGACCTCGGTGCCGACCGGCGGGGACACCTCCGCCACCTTGCCGATAGCGGGGTCACCGGACTCGAGCAGGATGCTGCTGCCCTCGGTGTAGACGAGGCCGGCCGTCTGGATGGTGGCCCGGGCGGCGGCCGGGGTGTCGCCCAGGACGTCGGGAACCTGGACCATCTCGGCGCTCATCCCCACCCGCAACGTCACCGTGGAGCCGAACTCGGCGCTGTAGCCCCCGATCGGGTCCTGCTCGACCACCTTCCCGTCGTTCTCGTCGCCGAAGTCGAGCTCGACCGGGTCCCCGAAGATGACCACGAAGCCCTGCTCCTCGAGGGTGGCCCGGGCGGCCTCCGGCGTGTCGTCGAGGACGTCGGGGACGATGGTGGGGACTGCCCCTTCGGAGATCACGAGCGTCACCTCGCCGTCGGCGGGCAGGCTGGAGCCCGCCGGCGGGTCGACCTCGATGACGAATCCCTCGAGGACGTCGGCCGAGGGCTCTCGCTCGACCCGGATCTGCTCGGCGGTGAAGCCCGCCTCGGCCAGCCTCGCCAGGGCGTCGCGCTCCAGGTGGTTGACTACCTCGGGCACGACGAGGGCGTCGCTGCCGGCCGAGACCACCAGGTCCACCACGGTGGCGGCCGGGACCAGTTGCCCGGCTGGCGGGTCCTGGGAGATCACCGTGCCCTCGGCGATCACCTGGGAAGCCTCGTAGGTGATGCGCGCGGTGAGCCCTGCCTGGCGCAGCAGGTCCTGCGCCCGGGCCGCGGTCTCGCCGACGAGAGAAGGGACGGTGGCATCCCCGGGGCCGGTGGAGATGAGCAGGCGCACCGTGGCGCCTTCCTCGACCTCGTCGTCGGCCGGCGGGTCGGTGCCGGCCACCAGGCCGGCGGCGATCGTCGCGTCGGGGACCGGCTGGTCGTCGCCCACCAGGAGGCCGCGGCCCTGCAACTCGGCGACCGCGGCCTCGCGAGTCTGGCCGCGCAGGTCGGGGATGGTCACCGATCCCTCGGCGCCGCCGGGCATGAGCAGGCGGAGGAGTAGGACGAGGCCGAGGCCCAGCAGGGCCAGCGCGGCGAGGATGCCGATCACCAGGGTGCTGCGGTCGGGGTGCCCCGGTTCGGGGTAGGTCCGTCCGGGCTGGGTCTCCCAGGAGGCCGACGGCGGCAGCGGAGGAGCGCCGACCGGGACCGTCAGGCGGGTCGGGGCTTCGTCGGGGGGCGGGGCGGCCGGTGCCTCCCCGGCCAGGAAGCGCCCGAGGTCCACGGAGAGGGCGCCGGCCGTCTGGTAGCGCTTGCGAGGATCCTTCTCCAGGCAGCGCATGACGATGGCGTCCAGGGCGTCGGGGATGTTGGGGTTCAGGTCGGAGGGAGGAGGCGCGTACTCCCGGACGTGCTGGTAGGCGACGGACACCGGGCTTTCCCCCACGAACGGCGGCACCCCGGTGAGCAACTCGTACATCACCACGCCCAGGGCATAGAGGTCGGAGCGGCCGTCGGCGGTGAGGCCCTGGGCCTGCTCCGGGCTGAAGTAAGTGGCGGTGCCGATGACCGCGCCGGTGCGGGTCAGTTGGTCGGAGTCGTCCCAAGCCCGGGCGATGCCGAAATCGGTGACCTTGGCGTCGCCGTCGGGGGTGAGCAGCACGTTGGCCGGCTTGATGTCGCGATGCACCAGGCCCCGCTCGTGGGCCGCCCCGAGGGCGGCGGAGACCGCTACGGCTATCTCGGCTACCCGTCGCGGCTCCAGGGCCCCCTCCGAGCGCAGCACCTCGCGCAGGTTGCGGCCCTGGATCAACTCCATGACCATGAAGTAGATGCCCTCGTCGCGGCCCCAGTCGTAGATGTCGACGATGTTGGGGTGGTTGAGGTTGGCGGCGGCCTGGGCCTCGCGGCGAAAACGGGCGACGAAAGCTTCGTTGGCGGCGTACTCCGGGTGCAGGATCTTCACCGCCACCCGACGGTCGAGGAGGCTGTCGTGGCTCACCCAGACGTCGGCCATCCCACCTCGTGCCAGGTGGGAGACGAGCGCGTAGCGGCCCGAGAGGACTCTCTGTCCTTCCACTGGACCGGTGATGGTACTGGAGGTTCCGGTATCAGCCGGCGAAGAAGGCGGCCATCACCGCCTGAGCGATGGGCGCCGCCACCGACCCTCCGGAGCCCTGCTCGTCGAGGGTGCCGCCGTCCTCCACCAGGACCGCCACGGCGATCTGCGGCTCGCCCGGCTCCGGTTCGACGGGCCCGAAGCCGATGAACCAGACATCCGGCGCCCCCCCCGGCACCTCGGCGGTGCCCGTCTTGCCGGCCACCCGCACCCCGGGCACGGCCGCCCGCCACCCCGTGCCGGCCGCCACCACCTGCTCCATCATGGTGCTCAAGGCCTCCGCCGTGTCCTCCGCCATCGCCCGGCGCCAGGGCGCGGGCCGGGTCGACCGGGTCGTGACGCCGTCGGCGTCGAGGATGGCGCCCACCAGGTAGGGGCGCATGATGACGCCGCGGTTGGCCGCGGCCGCCGCCACCAGCGCCATCTGCAGTGGGGTGGCGCGTACGTCGCGCTGGCCCAGGGCGGTCTGCGCCAAGGCGGGCAGGTCCTCGTCCAAGCCCTCGGCCGGCAGGGTGGAGGCGATGGTGTCGAGGTCGAAGGGAATGGTGCTGTTGAAGCCGGCAGACTCGACCGCGTCCAGCAGTGGCCCGGCCCCGACCAGCATGCCCAGCTCGGCGAAGGCGGTGTTGCAGGAGACGGCCAGGGCGCGCTCCAGAGTCAAGCTGGCGCCGTCGGCGCAGTAGCCCCCGTCGGCGTTGCGGATCACCGCGGTGGACCCCGGCAACTCGAGCTCGGCCCGGTCGGTGAAGCGGGTCTCCGGGGTGACGAGTGAGGCCTCGAGGCCGGCCACCGTCACCAGTACCTTGAAGGAGGATCCGGGGGGATAGGCGGCGGCGGTGGCCCGATCGAGCAGAGGCTGGTCGGGGTCGGCGGCCAGTGTGTCGCCCTCGGCGGGCACACCCGCGGCGAGCACGTTGGGGTCGAAGGTGGGGTTGGAGACCAGGGCCAGGACCGCCCCGGTGGCGGGGTCGAGCGCCACTACCGCCCCGTGCTGCTCGCCGAGAGCGGCGACGGCGGCCCGCTGCAGGTCGTCGCGGATGGTGAGCTGCACTTGATGAGGGCGGAGATCGCCTCCCAGGAAGGAGAAGAGGGCGGCCGTCAGCGAGCCGTCGTCACCCGAGCGCAACTCGTCGGCGTAGCGGGCCTCCAGGCCGGTGTCCCCGAAGTAGCTGCTGGCGTAGCCGACCGCATGGGCATACAGGCCCTGCTCCGGGTAGACCCGGAGCAGCGAGCCGTCCCCGTCGGGATCGGCCTCGGAGGTGGCCACCACCGTCCCGTCGGCGGTGACGATGGGGCCGCGCTCGCGCGTGGCCCGGTCGGCCAGGGCGCGGGGGTTGCGCACGTCGTCGTGGTAGCCGGGGCCGGCCACCGCCTGCTGGTAGGTGAACCCGCCGGCCACCAGGGCGAGAGCCACGAGGGAGGCGGCGGCCAGGCGGCCCAGCGGGCGGTTCACGATCCTTCCTCGTGGGAGACTCGGGCGAGCAGGGCGACGAGGACCAGGTTGGCCAGCAGCGAGGAGCCACCGTAGGACATGAAGGGCAGAGTGATGCCCGTCAGGGGAAACAGGCGGAGCACGCCGCCGAGGATGAGCGCGGTTTGCACCGTCAGGGTGACGGTCAGCCCGGCGGCGAGCAGCTTGCGGAAGGGATCGCGCGCCCGTAGGGCGATGCCAAACCCGGCCCCGGCCAGCAGGGCATAGGCGGCGATCACCGCCAGGCCCCCGGCGAGACCGGTTTCCTCGGCGACGGCGGCGAACACGAAATCGGTGGCGGCTGCCGGAATCAAGTCGGGCCGCCCAGCCCCGATCCCGGCGCCGGTGAGCCCTCCGCTGCCCAGGGCGAAGAGACCCTGGGCGACCTGGTAGCCGGTGCCGGCGAAATCGGCGAAGGGATGCAGCCAGGCCGAGACGCGCACGCGCACGTGGGCGAAGGACTGGTAGGCGGCCAGGCCGCCTCCGATCAGGAGCGTCAGGGCGGCCAGGGGATAGGCCGGGCGGCCGGTGGCGGCGTAGAGCATGGAGGCGAACACCACGAAGAGGAGCAGCGATGCCCCCAGGTCGCGCTGGTAGACCAGCACCGCAAAGCTGACCCCGAAGGCGAGGAGCACCGGGAGCAACTGGCGGGGTTCGGGGATGCGCAGCGGCCCCAGGCGGCGGGGCATCTCGGTCAACGCCCGATGGCGGTCGGCCAGGTAGGAGGCCAGGAACACCACGATCAACAGCTTGGCCGCCTCTCCCGGCTGGAAGGAGAGGGAGAGGTCGCCGGCCTGGAGCCTCACCCACAGCCGGGATCCGTTCAGGGAGACGCCTCGCACCGGCCACCAGCCGGGCAGCAGGGGTAGGAGGAGCAGGATGAGCCCGGCGACGAGGAAGAGGTACCGGTAGCGGCGCAATACCCCCACCCCGCGGCGGCGCAGGGCGAAGAGGGTGGCCGCGGCGATGGCCGCGCCCACCAGCAGCCACCACTGCTGGAGGCGCCCCAGGTCGGGGTCTATGCGGGCTACCTCGACCCAGCCCACCGCGGTGAGCAGGGCGGCGAGGGGAAGCAGGGTCCGGGTGGAACGGGGGGCCCAGCGGCGCACTGCCACCAGCAGCCCGCCGAAGGCGGCCAGGAAGACGGCCGGGGCCACCAGGGCGTCGAAGGTGGGCGCCCGGCCGTCGGCCAGCCGGGATAGGACCGAGCCGGCTCCGGCCAGGGCAGCGGCCAGGGCAACCAGGACGGCTTCGGTGATGCGGCTCAACGGCGCACGTCGACGACGACGACGCTGGTGTTGTCGAAGCCGCCGGCCCGGTTGGCCGCCTCGACCAGGGCGGCGGCGGCCGCCGGGCCTTCCCGGCCGGCGAGCAGGGCGGCGATCTCCTGGTGCTCGAGCATGGTGGTGAGGCCGTCGGAGCAGAGCAGGAACCGATCGCCGGGCTGGAGGTCGCGCCGCACCCGGTCGACGGCGACGGCGCTCTCCAGTCCGAGGGCCCGGGTGATGACGCTGCGGAAGGGGTGGGCGGCCGCTTCCTCCGGGCGCAACTCGCCGGAGGCGACCATCTCGGCGACCAGCGAGTGGTCGCGGGTCAGCTGCTCCAGGCTCCCCTCCCGGTAGAGGTAGGCCCGGCTGTCACCGATGTGGCCGATCTCCACCGTGTCCCCGGAGAAGATGGCCAGGGTCATGGTGGTCCCCATGCCGGCGAGACGGGGGCGATCGCGGGCAGTCCCTACCACCGCCGCGTTGGCCGCCCGCACCCGGGCGACGGCGTCACCGTCGGAGGCGACCGCGGCCTCAATGGCCAGTCGGCTGGCGACCTCGCCGAACACGTGGCCCCCCATGCCGTCGGCCACCGCCGCCAGGAAGTAGTCCTCGGCCTCCCCCCGGGCCACCTCCTCATCGTCGGGGCGAGGCCAGAGGGCGTCCTCGTTGTGGCCGCGGACGAGGCCCTGGTCGGTGGTGGTGGCCCAGGCGAAGGTCATCGCACCTCCATGATGGTCTGTCCCACCCGTATCTGATCGCCGCGACGAAGTGACATGGGTGCCGTCATGCGCTCGCCGTTCACGAAGGTGCCGTTGGTGCTGCCGAGGTCCTGGAGGCGGACTTCACCGGCCTGGAAGACGAGGCGGGCGTGGAAGTCGGAGGCGTAGGGGTCCTCGAGCAGCACGTCGGCCTCCGAGCTGCGCCCGAGGACGAGGGGGCGGGTGACCCGAAACACCAGGCCCGTTTGTGAGTCGGACTGAGTCACTGCCACGGTGGGCGTCTCTGAACGGGCCCTCTCGCCGCGCAGGTGCCCGGCGATGCTCCGCCCCACCACCCAGAGGAACAGGTAGAGGAGCGCGATGAAGGAGAACGTCAAGGCGTGGAGGGCGATGGCAGGCATTTCACACCGACCGGAACACGAAGGGTGAGCTGCCGAGGGTGAGCAGGTCGCCGTCGGCCACTTCGCCCACCTCGGCCAGGGCCTCGCCGTTGAGGAGGGTGCCGTTGGAGGAGCCGAGGTCGGCCACCCAGATGCCTCCCGCCTCCCGCCACAGCAGGGCGTGGCGGCGCGACACCTCGGGGTCCTCGAGGCGCACGTCGGCCTGAGAGGCGCGGCCCACCACCGCCCGGTTGGGGCGCACCTCCAGCGGCGGCCGACCGGGCGGGATGAGGCGGGCCCAGGGGGTAATGGGGGCGGCGAGGAAGGCGGTCTGCACCACGGCCGTGGCCGCTGGCCCCGAACTCACCACCAGCCGAACCCGGACCGGCCCGGCGAGGCGCCAGCCGCGCTCGACGGCCGTTTCGAAGACCACGGCCGCCAACTCGCTCTCCACCCGGTCGCGGGCCTCCGGCTCGGCGGGCTCGCCTCCCAGCGTGACGGTGAAGGCGTTGGGGGCCTCGGGGCCGTAGGGGCCGGCCCGCAGCGACAGGTCCGCCTGGCGGACGAGCAGGCTTCCCAACTCGACAGGGTTCATGCGGCCGCGGAAGAGCCGGGCGGCCATGCCGTCCACCAGCGCCTCCAGGCGGCGTTCCATGCCGCGAGCCAGGCTCACCGGGCCAAGTGTAAGGGCAGCCCGGAGTCGTGAAGGGACCCCCGTGGTACGATCGCGGGCCCACGGGCGAGTGGCGGAATTGGCAGACGCGCAGGATTCAGGTTCCTGTGGGCGAAAGCCTGTGGGGGTTCGAGTCCCCCCTCGCCCACTCCAATGTCTTATCAGGAGGTACGTCGGCGCCGCCGGCGCCGGGTGCTCGCGGCACTGGTCGGCCTGGTGGTGATCCTGGCCGTGGTCTATGCCGCCACCCGCTGGCAGTCGGAGCGGCAAGTCAGCCGGGAGTATCTCGACGGGGCGCTCGCGTTCGCCGATGGGGAAGCCGACCTGGCCGGGCGGCTCGCCGACATGCTGGACCGACTGGAGCATATCGGGCGACCCGGCATGGCGACCATCCTCGACGAACTGCAGGAGCGGGCGGCGGCGCTGGCCGGCGACCTCGAGGACGCCGGCTCCCCGCCCGGGGAACTGGGCTCGGGTGACCTCTACCTGCACATCGCCGCCGTCCGCTGGCAGGATGGGATCGCCTACCTGCGCCGGGGCCTGCTCGCCCTGAGCGAGTCGGCCGTGGACGAGAACGGCAGGGATTGGCTGTGCCGGGGCCTGGTGGATCTCCGGGTAGGAGACAGCGCCTTCGCCGGCTTCCTGGAGATCCTGGAGGGCATGGATACCTCGGACCTGGGGCGTGACTTCCCAGTGGTCGCCTTCGTCGCGGCGGAGGACGCCGTGCTCTACGACGCCGACGACTTGGCCCGGCGGCTGGTGATGACCCCCGGCCTGGAGGCGACGGTGAACCTGGCGGTGGCCGACCTGCGCCTCGATCCGGCTCCGGTGGGGGAGCAGGTGGGCCTCCCGGTGGTGCCCCTCTCGGAATCGCTGGGAGTCGAGGTGACGGTGGCCAACCGGGGGACCGCGCGAGTGGTCGAGGTTGAGGTGGCACTCGATCTGCTGTCGCAGGACGGCACCATCTTCTCGGACCGGCAGTCGACCGGGGTGCTCGAACCGGGGGCCGCCACCACGGTGGGGTTCGCCGACCTGCCGGTGGAGCCTGGCAAGCTGTACGAGATCCTCGTCTCCCTCGTTGGGGGGGACGACGACTCGTCGGACGACCAGATCTCTTTCACCTTCATCAGGAACGGCGCGCCGTGAGCCTGCCGGTGGCTCTCGCCGTCGGGCTTGCCGTGCTGGCCCTGTTGACCGCGGCTGCCCTGGTGGTTCGGGTGAACCGGTTGCAGCGGCGCCTGAGCGTTCTCCCCGAGGACGGCGGGGTGTTCGAGGCGCTGCGCCGCCTCGACGCCGACCTGGCCACCGCCGAGGAGGCGATCGCGGCCCTGCGGCCGGTGGTGCAGTCTCTGCACGAGCGCCTGCCGGGCGCCCTCCGCTACGCGGCCATGGTCGCCTACGACGCCACCGGCGACCTGGCGGGCAACCTCTCCCGCTCCATCGCCCTGCTCAACGAACGCGGCGATGGGCTGGTCCTCACCCTGCTCACCCGGCGGAGCGAGAGTCTTTTCTACACCAAGATGGTGCGGGCGGGGCAGGGCACGGAGGCCCTTTCGCCCGAGGAGCAAGAAGTGGTCTCCCGGGCGCTGGGGGGTTAGGCGGCTCGGGCGTCGGCGTTTCCGGGCCGGCTTGGGGAGGGCTCGCCCGCCGCCGGAGCCGGGCCCGGGTGCCGGCTCTACCATGGATGCGGTGATCGACGTTTCCCTGCTTCGCAGTGATCCAGCAGGCCTGGCGGCGGCACTGGCCCGGCGCCACCTGTCGATAGATGTTCCCCAGTTGGCCGCCCTCGACCGGCGCCGCCGCGAGGCGCGGGCCCGGGCCGAGGAACTGCGGGCCGCTCAGAAGCGGACCGGCAAGGAGATCGCCTCTCTGCAGGGTGAGGAGAAGGCCGAGGCGATAGCCACGGCCGCCCGCCTCGCCGAGGAGTACCGGGGTGCCCTGGCGGGGGCCGATGCCCTCGACGCCGCCTTCGACGAGGTGTGGCGCATCCTGCCCAACCCTCCTCACCCCAGTGCTCCCACCGGTGCCGGTGAGGCCGACAACGTCGAGGTCAAGCGCTGGGGGGAGATCCCCTCCTTCCCCTTCCCGGCCCGCGACCACGTCGAGCTGGGGGAGGCGCTGGGCCTCATCGACACCGAGCGCGGGGCCAAGGTGTCCGGGGCCCGCTTCGCCTACCTCCGGGGCCCGGCCGCCCTGCTCGAGTTCGCCCTGGTCCAGTTCGCGCTGCGGCGCCTGGCGGCGGCGGGGTTCTTGCCGGTGGTGACCCCGGTGATGGTGCGAGAGGAGGCGCTCTACGGGACCGGGTTCTTCCCGGGCGCCCGCGAGCAGGTGTATGCGGTGGGTTCCAGCGAGCGGGGCGGGGCCCCCATCGAGCCCGATGGGCTGTACCTGGTGGGCACGGCCGAGGTGCCGCTGGCCGCGCAGCACACCGATGAGATCCTGGACGGCGCCGCCCTCCCCACGCGCTACGCCGGCTTCTCCACCTGCTTCCGACGGGAGGCGGGCACCTATGGGAAGGACACCCGGGGCATCTTCCGGGTGCACCAGTTCGACAAGGTGGAGATGTTCTCCTTCTGCCATCCCGACCGGTCGTGGGAGGAGCACGAGTACCTGCTCTCCCGCGAGGAGGATCTGGTGCAGGCGCTGGGCCTTCCCTACCGGGTGGTGAACGTCTGCACGGGGGACCTGGGCGACTCGGCGGCCAAGAAGTACGACATCGAGGCCTGGCTGCCCGGCCAGCAGGCCTTCCGGGAGATCACCTCCTGCTCCAACACCACCGACTTCCAGTCCCGGAGGCTGCGGATCCGCTTTCGCGATGACGAAGGCTCCGCCCGCCTGGTGCACACCCTGAACGGCACCGGCGTGGCCGTGGGGCGCACCCTGATCGCCATCCTCGAGAACTACCAGCAGGCCGACGGCAGCGTGGTGGTCCCCGAGGTCCTCCGCCCCTCGGTCGGCCTGGAGCGCATCGGCCTGTGAGGAGCGGGGAGGTCTTCTCCCACGTCGCCCGGCGCTACGACGCGGTGAATCGGGTGCTATCGCTGGGGCGGGATGGGGCCTGGCGGCGGTCGGCCATCGCCTATCTCCCACCGGGGCGGGTGCTCGACCTGGGGGCCGGGACGGGCGGGGCCAATCGCGAGTTCGGCACCCGCCGGGTCGTGGCCCTCGACCCCGCGTCGGCCATGCTCACCCGCAACCCGTCACGGCGTCGGGTGGCCGGCTTCGGGGAGCACCTCCCCTTCGCCGACGGCTCGTTCGATGGGGTGTTCTCGGCCTTCGTGTTCCGGAACCTGGACTCGATCCCGGCCACCCTCGCTGAGGTCCATCGGGTGCTGCGCCGGGGTGGGGCGGCGGCGATCGTGGACCTATCGCGTCCGGGGGCACTCTGGAAGCGCGCTCTGCACCGGGCGGGGACGGCGGTGGTCCTGCCGATGGTGGGCACGCTGGCCGGGTCGCCTCGCGAATACTGGTACCTGCACCGCAGCCTCGACTCCCTGCCGCAGCCAGAGGCCCTATTCGGCGATGGCCCGCTGCCGGTGGAGCGCCTGTGGCGCATGGGTCCGCTCGGCTTCGTCTACGGGGTGGTGCTGAGGAAGCAGTGAGGGGCAGGCCGCGGCCTTGCCCTCTCTGGCCTGCGGGTCCCCCCTCCCGCGGCGGCGGGAGGGGGTGAGGGGGAGGGTTTCCTCAGGACCCGCTGTGGCGGGGGAGAGATGAGAGGCATTCCCTCCCCCGTGGGGACGGGGGAGGGTCAGGGTGGGGGTTTCCTCAGCGCCGCGGTGGCGGGAGGGGGTTAGGGGGAGGGCGAGGGTGCGCGACTGGGTCTGCTGGCGGTCTTGTCCTCTCTGGCCTGCGGGTCCCCCCTCCCGCGGCGGCGGGAGGGGGTTAGGGGGAGGGGTTCAGCCCGTCCCCGCGGGGGAGAAGAAGAGCCCCCTCTGCGGCCGGCGGCCGCGTCTGTCCCGGGGCGATGTCCTCCACCGCGCCCGGCGGAGCCGGGCGCGGCTCCCCCGCAGCCGCGGGGGAGACGATTGATCGTGCACCTCGCCGTCGAACTACGGCTCCCGGCGCGTCCCGGGTCGCCGGCTCGAGCCAGGCGCCCCTGCGGCACCCGGGACCGTCCGCTTAGGGCTGCTTCCTCCCGGACCTGACCCGGTTCACGGTCGTCCCGCCGCGCAGGACCCGGCCTTCAACGCCACGTGCCCGGCGCTCGGCCCGACAGCCGGAGCCCTCGGGCGGGGGATTCCGCCCCGCATGTAGAGGGTTTCGGGTACAGGGCACCCCTAGCGCCCCGCCTAGCACGATCGTCGCCCAGGGTAATCGCTCCCTCGGCGCGCCGGAGCCCGGCGGGTGGGCGCCGGGCTCCGGGGGCGGTGAGGCTTCAGTCTCCCGCGATGGCGTAGACCCACTGGGCTCGGCTGCCGTCGAGGCTGATTCCCACGCGGTAGCCCAGGTAGCCGTCGAACTCCGCGAAGAACGAGAAGTCGAGTTCGTCGTACAGGGGCCGCAGCGCCTCGCGCTCCGCCTCTGGCACCTCTGCCCAGGAGCCGTAGGTGTGCGCCGACGGCCAGGCGTAGATGGGCAGGCCGTCGCTCTCCACCACTCCGAAGGGGCGCTGCAGCATGTCGGCGAGGTAGCGCATCGGCTGGTAGTGGAGGAACTCCTCGAGTTGCCAGTGGCCGATGGGGTCGCCGAAGTCGCCGAAGGAGTAGGAGAAGTCCCCGGCTCCGGATACCAGGGTGCCCAGGGTCGCCCAATCGCAGGCCCTGGCCGCCTCGTACATCTCGGTGCGGAGCTCGGCCACGGCGGCGGGGAGCTCCAACTGGCCGACCAGTTCCGGGCCGAGAACCTCCCCCGAGCAGGGAATGGCGACCTCGGTGCCCAGGGTGCGCAGCGTGTCGAGGATCTCGTTCAGTTCGCGGCGCATCTCGTCGGCCTGCCGGTCGAGTTCGGCGCCGCGCTCCCGTAGTTCCGTCCCCTGGTCGAGGGGCAGGCCCACCAGTTGGGCGTCGATGGCCTCGAGTTCGGCCAGCACCTCGTCGAGCACCGGGTCGATCTCGGCCCGGCGGGCCTCCAGGTCGGTGACATCGTTGGGCAGGGTCGTGGTGGTGCCGGCGGGGACCAGCCACACCGGGTGCTCCCGCACGTTGGTGCGGCGGCCGTCCTCCATGGAGGTCTCCCAGGCGATCAGGCTGCCCAGTTGGGCCTCCTCCACCTCGTAGGGGATCTCGATCGCGAAGTCGCCGCGGCAGCCGGTGCCGCAGGTGGCGGTGGTGAACCCCTCCCAGAGGGGGTAGCCGTGCTGGTCGAGCAGGGCCAGGCTGACGGTGGCCTCGAAGACGTTGGCCGTCCCGCTCACGATGAGGGGGTTGCCGCCGCTGCTGTCCCAGTAGGCCGGGCTCTCGATCATCACCGCCGGGAGCAGGCCCTCGAAATCGGCGGCGGTGGCGGGGTCGTTGACGATGATCCCTTCGCCGCCGAACACGGTGGTGGGCACCCCCTCGACCAGGAAGCGCACCCCGTCGATCTCGTCGAACCTGGTCAGGGTGAGGACCACCTGGGCCAGGCGCCCCATCATGGAGAGCGACCCGCCCCCGGAGGTGAACTCGGCGGAGAGGTCTACGGTGGCGATGCCGTCGGCGACCGCGACGCCCCGCAGGGTGGTGCCCTCGGGGATGGTGGAGGCGAGGCGCGGTCTGGCCTCCTCCTCACCGGGCGCGGTGCCGGTCAGGAGGAACTGCAGGGTCTCGGCTACCGGGTCGGAGACGGGGTGAGAGAGCACCGCCCAGGGCCGGGCGACGGCGATCAGGTAGGGCCCGGGCGCGACCTGGGTGCCGTCGTCCTCCACGAACAGGTAGATCACCGCGTTGCCGGAAAGGAACACCGGGGCGGCGGTGGTGGTGGGCGCCTCGGTGGTGGTCGGGGCCACCTCCCCGGTGGTGCCGGAGGCCTGGGTCGTCACGGGGCCGCTGGTGGCGGCGATCTCCTGTGTGCCGCCGCGGATCCACAGGAGCCAGCCCCCGCCGGCCAGCAGGGCGGCCAGGGCCAGGCCCCCAGCGAGGGCCCAGGCCGGCCAGGACTGCCGGGGCGGCCCGCCGGCGATGCGCTCGGCGGTGCCCATGGGCGGGTAGACGGGGTGGTCTTCGGGCATAGGGTTGATCTCCCGCAGGTGGTCGAACGGGTCGCGGCTCATTGCTCGTCTCCCGTATCGTTCATGGCTTGGTCCAGTCGGCGGCGGGCCCGGTGCAGGCGGATCGCCGCCGCGTTGGGGGAGCACCCGAGGACCGTCCCCATCTCCCGGGGGCCCAGGCCCTCCCAGGCCGCCAGGCGCAGCACTTCCCGGTCGTCGGCTCGCAGGTCCTCGAGGGCGGCGAGCACCCCGATTGGATCGGGGGCCGGCTCCGGGGCCGGGGTGCCTTCGGCGGCGCGAGCGGCCAGGCGGTCCCGGCGGCGGCGGCTGCGCTCAGCGTTGGCCACCACCCGCCGGGCGACGCCGTAGAGCCAGGGCAGGGCGCCGGGTTCGGAGGGGACGTGGGCGATCCTGCGCCAGGCGATGGTGAAGGCCTCGGCCGCCGCATCGGCGGCCTCGTCGCGGCCCAGCCGGCGTCCGGCGTACCGGTACACCGCCGGGTAGTGGCGGGCGAACAGGGCGCGGAAACGCTCCTCCGGATTGGACCCGGTCGCCTCGAGGCGGGAGTCGGTCATCGTGCTCCCCACACTCCCACATGTCCAGGACAAGGCTGTGATTTCACTGTGGGCCAAGGAGCGAGCGCGGCCGCAACCGCCGCTACGCTCGGCCTGTGACCGTTTCTCTCACCCGGCCCCTGGCCCTGCCGCGCTTCCGGGCCCTGTGGATCGCTTCGGTCTTCAGCAATGTGGGCGGGTTCTTCCAGTCGGTGGCCGCCTCCTGGCTGATGCTGGAGCTGACCGGGTCCCCGGTGTGGGTGTCGGCTATGGCCGCCTCGACGATGCTGCCGCTGCTGTTCCTGGCGCTCCCTTCCGGCGCTCTCGCCGACCTGGCCAACCGGCGCAACATCCTGCTGGCCACCCAGGCCACCATGCTTGCCTCGGTATTGGGGATGACCGGCTTCGCCCTCTCTGGGCTCATCACGCCGCCCCTGCTCCTCGCCTTCGGCCTCCTCCTCGGGGTGGGAGCGGCCTTCAACGCGCCGGTGTGGATGGCGATGGTCCCGGACCTGGTCCCTCGCGAGATGGTGCCCGACGCGGTGGCCCTCAACTCGGCCTCGTTCAACGCGGCCCGGGCGGTGGGGCCGGCCCTCGGTGGGCTCATCGTGGCCACCGCCGGGCCGGGGGTCGCTTTCGGCATCAACGCGACCAGCTACATCGGGGTGCTGGCGGTGATCCTGTCGTTCCCCGCCGCCGACTGGGGCCCCCAGGAGGAGTCCCCGATGGGGAAGGCCATCGCCGCCGGGGTGCGCTACGTCCGCTTCTCGCCGTCCCTGCTCTGGCTGCTCGGGGTGTCGGCCGGCTTTGCCCTCACCTCGGCGTCGGTGCTGACGCTGCTGCCCATGGTCACCCGCGAAGGCCTGGGAGGGGGGGCGACGACGTACGGCCTGCTCCTCGGGGCGATGGGAGTGGGGGCGTTGGGCGGGGCCTTCACCAGGTCGGCGGCCGGTGCGGGGCTGGGGCGGCGCACGGTGGCAGCGTCCATGGCCCTCTACGGAGTTGGGGGGATAGGGGTCGGCCTCTCCGGCGCTCCTTGGCTCACCGGGGTGCTGATGTGCGCCGTCGGCGTGGTCTGGGTCTGGGGGCTCACCACCCTCAACGCCACCATCCAGACCCTGTCGCATTCCTGGGTGCGGGGACGGGCCTTGAGCCTGTACACCCTGGCCTTCAGCGGGGTCTGGCCCATCGGTTCGTTGCTGGCCGGCGGGGTGGCCGACGTGATCGGCTCGCCCCACGCGGTGGCGGTGCTCTCCGCCGCCGCCGTGCTCCTGGGGGTAGTGGCTCTCCGGCTGCCGATCGTGGGCATCGACGACGTGGCGGCTCCCGAGACCCCCGCGGACTACGACCTCACCCCGCACGGCGACGCTGAGGTGGCGGGCGGGCCCGTTCTGGTGCTCAACACCTGGACCATCGACGAGAGCCGCCTCGGCGACTACCTGCAGGCTATGGCCGAGCTGCGGCGGGTGCGGCTGCGCACCGGGGCCTTCCGCTGGCGCCTCTACCGGCACTTCGAGGAGCCGCATCGCATGACCGAGGCCTTCAGCCTGGATTCGTGGGAAGAGCACGTGCGCCAGCACCACCGGATCGACGCGGCCGATGTGGAGATCATCCGCTGGGCGCGGTCCTTCGACGTGAGCGACGGCCCGCGCGCTCGCCATCTGGTGGGCTTCGAGGTGGTCGACCCGCGGCATCGGCCCGATTGGGACGAGCTGGTGGTGCACCACCGTCTCGTCCACGAGGAGGACGGGTCGATCCCGCTGGAGGAGGGGTAGCGCGACGCGGCCGGTGGCCTTGTGCGGAGCATGCCCTCTCCGCTCGAGCCCTGACGGGCTCTCGCGCCTCCCCCGCCCTCGCGAGGGAGGCGATGAAACCCCTCTGCGCTCCGCCTCGGCCGTGGCGCGTCTCCCCCAGGCGGGGCCGGGTTGGGAACTGCCCCCTCCGCCACCGACGGTGTCGGCCGCGCCTCCCCCGCCCCCGCGGGGGAGGCATCTCAGCGGAGAGGGAGGGATTTGAACCCTCGAGGGAACTTTCGCCCCCTACTCGCTTAGCAGGCGAGTGCCTTCGGCCGCTCGGCCACCTCTCCTGATGTCGGTTCCGTCGGCCCACGTCGGGCCGCCGGGCGGAGGGAGTGGGATTCGAACCCACGAGGCCCCGTAAGAGACCCAGCAGTTTTCAAGACTGCCGCCTTCGTCCGCTCGGCCATCCCTCCCGGGTGCCGCCGGGCGGAGGGGGTGGGATTCGAACCCACGGAACCGGAAACCCGATTCAACAGTTTTCGAGACTGCCGCCTTCGGCCGCTCGGCCACCCCTCCCGATCGCTGCGGACCGTCGATTGTACCGGGGGTGGCTCCGGCTGCCCTCCTAACGACGCCGCTCGCGGAAGAAGGCCTCGAGCAGGGCGGCACCCTCGGCGGCGCGCACCCCGGCAACCAGGTCACATCGGTGGTTGAGGCGCTCGTCCTGAGGGATGTTGTAGAGGGTCCAGGCGGCACCCGCCTTCGGGTCGTCGGCGCCGTAGACGATCCGCTCCACCCGGGCCCACACCGCGGCCGTGGCGCACATGCCGCAGGGCTCCAGGGTGACCACCAGGGTGTGCCCGTCCAGCCGTTCGCTGCCCTGGGCCCGGGCCGACCGGGAGAGCACCAGCATCTCGGCGTGGGCGGTGGGGTCGGAGAGCAGGCGGCAGCGGTTGTGGTCGGCGGCGACCACTGCGCCCTGCGGGTCGAGGAGCACCGCTCCCACGGGCACGTCGCCGTGTTCGAGGGCCGCCCGTGCCTCGCCCAGGGCCCGTCCCATCGCCGCGTCGAAGTGGTCTGAGGTCATGCCGCTCTACACTCCTGGCACTCCTGGAGGGATCGCATAGCCCGGTCTAGTGCGCACGCCTGGAGAGCGTGTAGGTGGTGAAAGCCGCCTCGAGGGTTCAAATCCCTCTCCCTCCGCCAAGCCGTGGGCCGCAGGCGCGGCGCAGAGGGGGCTGATCTTCTCTCCCGCGACAGCGGGGGAGATGGCCCGAAGGGCC
>CAYGYX010000037.1:0-21730 GCA_964354255.1 uncultured Acidimicrobiia bacterium
AAGGTGCGGGTCGCCTGGTTGATGTGCACGGCCACCGGTTGGATGTTCTCCCCCGTCCACAGGGCGTTCTGGCCGTCGAGCAAACCGGCCACGCTCACCTGCAGGGCCCCGGCGGCTATCTCGTAGTCGTCGCAGGGCTGGGCGAAGGGCGGCGGCCCGCCTACACAGTCGGCGGTGGCGGCGGCCCACAGCGCCAGCACGGTGTTCTGGAACTGCCCCGCGTCGGTTTGCACCGTCCCCGCCTGCAACACCAGGTCGTTGACGGTCAGGCTCTCCAGGTTCCCCTCATAGGAGAAGTGCAGCGTCCCGGACACCGGCGAACTGCTCGACGAATCCCCAACCGTGACGTCTGCCCGTGAAGCGGCCACCGAGATCCCCTGGATCACCTGGGGTTGGGGGAAGAACTCGACCAGCGAACCCGCCTGGTACGACCTGAGGCCCTGCTCCAGGTGGCAGACTTGCCCCTCGGGCTTGCACGACGGCGTCCGGCACACCAGGTTCGGGTTCTTGGCCTGGCAGTCGGCCAGTGCCGCCTGCGTCTGGTCCCCGCTCGCGCACCCCGAGAAGGTATGGTCGGCGAGCCGGGTGCCGTTGGTGCAGTCGGGCACGCTCCCCGGTTGCACCAGCACTACGTACATGAGCGGGCTGCCGGTGATGCTCTGGAAGCCGGGGTTCCCGTAGCTGTTCCCCGGGATGACGATCGGGCCGGCACCCGGCCGCTCGTTCCGCTTCCACAAGTCGAGGCGCAGGTTCTGGCCGGTGGTCTGGTCCTTGACCGACAGCACCAACGAAGCTGACTGCCGGGTGTAACCGTTGGGGCCCGTGGCGGTCAGCCACGAGGGGGGAGTGGCGCGCGAGTCGTAGGCCACGTACAGCGCCTCGGCGCTGCTGAGCACCGTCACCGTCAGGAAGTCCGCCGTGTTGGCCTTCCAGTCACCTGCCCCCGTCTGCAGCAGGGTGGCCCCCTTGACCAGCGGGCTCACCGCCTTGAAGGTCACCGTCGAGTTGTGGTACGGGCGGTAGCTGAGGCCCTTGTCCGAGTTGAGGCCGTTCACCACCACGTAGGGGGTGCCCGACGCCGGGGCCTCACCGGGGGCTTTGGAGAGCGTCACCGGGTCCGCGGTGACGCCGCACTGCCACACCTCGACGGCGCAGGTGAAGGGAGCCCCGGTCTGCTCCGCGCTGAAGGGGAAGATCAGGTGGCAGCCGGGTCCGAGCAACAGGAGCAGAGCGACTCCGAGCAGCACCGCCACGGGCCGGCGCCGCACCCATGTCAGCATGCCGTCTCCCCCTTGCTGTGAATGCCACGGATCGTACTCCCGGCCTCGTTTGCGTGCGGGTCTTGCCTCCCGGCCGGGCAAGGAGACTGACGAGGCCGCGCTCACCCCCCCGCCCCGACGTCCGAGCCATCCAGGGCCGCGCCCCGGGCGGGGCTCCCCGGCGAGAGGGCGAGGTCCACATCGGGCCACTCGGCCGCAAACAGCGGGTCGCCGACGAAGTCACCGATCACCCCGGCCGCGGCGGCCCACCCACCGCTGCTGATGTCGGCCTGGGAGAACTCGACGCTCCGGGCGGTCACGAACTGGGCCTCGATCTCCACGTCGTCCCGGCTGAAGAACAGGTTGCCCCCCGAGCTCACCAGCCTGACCCCGGGCCCCAGGTAGATGCCGGTGGGGCCGTCGGTCGCGTCGCTGCCGTTGAAGGCGAAGATGTTGTTGGTCAGGGTCAGGTCCAGCTGGGCGGCGCCGTCATCCTGGGGCCATCCGGCCACGAAGGAGTAGTCGCGCCCGCTGTAGGCCGGGTCCCACATGTTGTAGGCGATCGTGTTGTGATCCACTACGAACACGCCCGGATGCACGGCCAGCATCACCGGGTCCACCCCCTGGCCCCACACCTGGTTGTAGACCATGGTGCCGCCCGCCCACAGCTTGATGCCCTGCAGGTGATTCCGGTAGACCCGGTTGCGCCGCACGACGATGCCCTCGGCGTAGCCCTCGTAATCGCGGGAGTTCAGGTCGATGCCGTCCCCCCCGTTGTCGTGGATGGCGCAGTCCTCCACGGTCACCCGCTGGCCTCGCTCCAGGCCCAGTCCGTCGGCACCGTAGGACTCCTCCTGGGTTAGCCCCGCCCCGGAGATCTCCAGGCGGGCAAACAGCATGTCATCGCAGGGGCCGGGGGTGCAGTCGACCGCGGTGTACAGCACCCCGGTGATGCGGCTGTCGGCCAGGGTGACGTGCGATATCGGCCCGAACTCGGAGTCCTCGCCGGAGTTGCCGGAGGTGAGGCGCACCCCCGCTTCCCCGCCGGTGATGGTGAGGTGGTCGAGCTGGACGTAGTGGTTCTCGCCGTACAGCGACAGCCCCCAGATCCGGTAGTTGACCATCTCGAAGCCGCTCAGCCGCACATAGGAGACGCCGGGGCTGAGGACCACGACGCCGCCGGCCTCGACGCCGTCGAGGGTCACCGCCTCCCCCGGGTAGGCGGTGAAGGTGATGGGCGCCGCTGCCTCGCCCGACACTTCCAGGTGCACGTCCTCCGAGGTGTAGGTGCCAGCCCGGAAGCAGACGACGTCTCCCGGACCAGCCGCCAGCCCCGCCTGGTCGAAGGAGGCCCAGGGGGCGTCCTCGCTGCCCGGGTTCGCGTCGCTTCCGCCCGGGGCGACGAAGCGGGTGCACTCCACCGCCTCGACGGGGCTGGTGGTGAAGGTACTGTCCGCCGGCGCCCCGGCCCCGCCAGTGATCGTCGAAGACTGGCCGGCGAAGGTTGTGGTCGCCTCACCGCCCCAGAGCTCTCCCCCCGTCCCGCAGCCGGCCAGGCCGGCCAGCAGCAGGACCAGCCCGAACAGGACCAGAGGCCGACCCCCCTGCCGCATTCGGTGCAGCATCGCAACCTCCTGAGGAGCACCAGCGTGAGCCTACGCCGTGCAGGCGGGTGGCGCCCGACGTAGCCTGGCGGGGCCGACATGATTCCCTACTTCGAGCAGCCCGTCCTCTCGATCGGCCCGCTGGAGATCACGCTCTTCAGCGCCCTGGTGGTGCTGGGGGCGGTGGTGGGCGTGGTGGTGGCACGCCGGCACGCCCGGCGTCACGAGCTCGACCCCACCGCGGCGGAGCGTCTCGCCGTCTGGGCGCTGGTCGGCGGCTTCCTCGCCGCTCACCTGGTGGATCGGCTCGCCTACTTCCCGGCCGAGACGTTCCGGGATCCCTGGAGCCTGCTGCGCTTCTGGGAGGGCCTGAGCGCCTTCGGGGGTTTCCTCGGTGCGGTGGTGGCCGTCACCCTCTTTCTGCGCCGGCGAAAGGTGCGTCCTGACACCTGGCGCTACGTCGATGTGATCGCCTACGCCTTCCCCTTCGGCTGGGTCGTGGGCCGGCTGGGCTGCTTTGTCGCCTTCGACCACCCGGGCCGGCCGACCGGCTTGTTCTTCGGCCAGACCTATGGGGACGGGGTGGTCCGGCACAACCTGGGGCTCGAGGAAGCCGTGTACACGCTGGTCATCGTCGCGGTCTTCCTTGCCCTGGGCCGCCGCCCGCGCCGCCCGGGCCTCTTCGCCGGGCTACTCGCGATCCTTTACGCACCCGGGCGCTTCCTCCTCGACTTCCTGCGCATCGGCGACGCGCTCTACCTGGGACTCACCCCGGCGCAGTGGGGGTCGATCCTCCTGTTGCCGGTGGGAGTGGCGCTGCTCGTGCGCAGCCGGCGCAGGGCGGCGGAGGCCTCGGCCGAAGACTGAGGCACCGCGCGAGGCGGCGAGCGATTCTCTGGTCCCCAACCGTCATCGTCGCCCGGCGGCGCGTACGCTTGGCTCTCTTGCCTCAGGAGGGTCCATGTCCTACGCGCCGCCCCCGCCGCCCCCTGCTCCCCCGACTGCCGGCCCCGTCCCCACTTCGCCCACCCCCTGGTACCGGAAGCCGGGGCCGATCTTCCTGCTGGTCCTGCTGGTCGCCGCCGCGGTGGCCATCCCCGTCATGTTCCTGGTGCTGGGCGGGGACGATGAGGGGACCGCGGCCGCCACCTCCACCTCCACCAGCGGCGGTGAGGTGACCTCGACGGGAGCGGGAGAGACCACTGTGCCGCCGGGGACCACTGTGCCGCCGGGGACCACCGCGACCACCCAGGCGCCCCCGCCCCCGCCCCCGCCCTCTACCTCGACCTCTACCTCGACCTCTACCTCGACCTCTACCTCGACATCCACGTCGACCACCACCACCACGCTTCCCGCCCTTCAGTTGGATTACCTGCTCGACGCCTACTACGAGCAGGGCCTGCAGCTCCCGAGCGGTTTCCAGCCCGACCCCTACTCACGCTCTGCTCAATCGGGAGGGATCCCGGCGGTCGACGTCTCCTACCTGGGCTTCGGCTGCACCGGCTTCGCCGCCCAGGCTCCCGACTTCGACATCCGCTTGAGCGGGGGCAGCCCTCTCCTCTGCGTGTGGTTCGTGGCCGACAACTCGGGCGACGACACGACCCTGATCGTCAACACCCAACTCAATGAGTGGGTCTGCAACGACGACGACGCCGGGGACCGCAATCCGCGCGTCCGCATCGATAACCCGGAAGATGGCACCTACGACATCTGGATCGGCTCCTATGGCCAGGGCGAGTACATAACGGGAACCCTCTACATCACCGAGACAGAGCTGGCCTGTCCCTAGACGAACCCCGTGCGGGACCGGATCTCTCTCATCCTGGCGGTGGCGGTCCTCGCCGCCGCGTGTGCGTCGGGCTCGCCGCCCTCGACGACCGGCGCCGAGTCCGACGGGTCGATCACGGTGGCCGATGGCCGCCCGGCGAGCAGCTGGCGCCCGCCACCCGGGACTACCTGGCAGTGGCAGCTGACCGGCCAGATCGACACGTCGGTGGATGCCGAGATGTACGACGTGGACCTGTTCGAGGCGCCGGCCTCCGTAGTGGCCCGGTTGCACGAGCAGGGCCGGGTGGTGGTCTGCTACCTGAGCGCGGGCGCCTGGGAGGAGTTCCGTCCCGACGCCGGGGACTTCCCGGCATCGGTGCTGGGGAACCCGAACGGATGGGAGGGGGAGCGGTGGCTGGACATCCGGCGCCTGGACGTGCTCGGGCCGATCATGGAGGCGCGGCTCGACCTGTGCCGGGACAAGGGCTTCGCCGGCGTCGAGGTGGACAACATCGACGGGTACGTGAACGACACCGGCTTTCCGCTCACCGCCGCCGACCAGCTCGCCTTCAACGGGTTCCTGGCCGGCGCCGCCCACGCCCGGGGCCTGTCGGTCGGGCTGAAGAACGACCTAGACCAGGTCGTGGAGCTGGAGCCGTCGTTCGACTGGGCGCTGAACGAGGAGTGCGCCCTCTACGACGAGTGCGAGCTGCTGCTGCCCTTCATCGAGGCAGGGAAGGCCGTCTTCCACGTGGAGTACGACCTCGAGACGGCGGAGTTCTGCCCGCTCACCACCGGGCTGGGGTTCAGCTCGATGCGCAAGCACGCCGACCTCGACGCGTGGAGGGAGTACTGCTAGGCCGGGCCGGCCGGGCTCATCTCCCGGGGCTGTAGATCCCCGGTTCGGCCGGATCTCTCAGAGCCCGGCGGCGGCGACGCGCTGATCGAAGGTGGCGAGCACCCGTTCCTGCAGGGCGGCGAAGAACGCGCGGGTGTTGAAGTGGGGGAACTGGATGTTGGGGTTGGCGTCGTGGGCTTCGTCGGGCACGACGTAGTCGGCGGGGCCGAAGCCCTGCCGGCGCTCCCCGCCGTAGCCCCGCAGGTAGGTGCGCCACACCGCCTGCTCGAGGTCGTCGGCGGTGACGGCGAGGCCGACGGCGGCGCGGATCGCCTCGGCCTCCACCTCGGGGGAGACGTTGGCGAACTTACACATGCCGGTGATGTCGTCGAGCATGTAGAGGGGGCCGCGGTTGGTGATGGCGTCCACCCAGTAGTCCAGCCCGGTCTCGCGCTCGAGGACGATGAGGAAGAAGGTGCGCATCGACATGTGCCCGCCGGCCAGGGCCCAGGGAAAACCGGGGTTGGTCTGGGGGAGGTAGCCGGGGTACTCGACCCCCTTGGAGTGGTAGGCGTAGCCGGTCTCCCCGGTCTGCTCGGAGAGCCGCTTCGCCCCCTGCCCGATCTCGGAGAGGCGGCCCTCCCCGGCGGCGGTGATGGCCGCCCGGGTGGCCGAGAAGTCCCCGTAGGAGAGCCCGCCGGCGACCGGGTGGTCGGGGTGGCGCCGGTTGTACTCCATGGCGTAGCCCAGGGTCACACCCAGGGAGATCGAGTCCATCCCCAACTCGTCGGTGAGGGCGATCAGGTCGAACACCCGGTCGGGGTCGTAGATGCCCAGGTTGGGGCCGAGCAGCACGATGGGCTCGTAGTCGACCTTGGTGCGGAACCGGCCCTCGGCGCCGGACGGGTCGCGGTCGTAGGTGTTCTTGTGGCAGCGGATCCCGCACAGGTAGCAGCCCTCCGCCCGCACCGTGTAGGGGCCGGCCTCCACGTTGGCCCGGTAGAGGTCGGCGCCCCGGTCTGACCCGGTGGGGGCGAAGTTGTACTCGGGCATGTTGCCCACTTCGTGCATCATCTTGTAGGTGCGCCAGGTGCCGCCCCGGTCGTTGGCCAGGTCCCGGTAGCGGGCACTCCCCGGCCCCAGGTTGATCTCCCGGTTGATCTCCTTCAGGCCCGCCCCCGAGCCGCGGGGGTTGGGGCCGTCGGCCGCGATGGCCAGCAGGTTGCGCGACCCCCACACCCCGCCGAAGCCGCCCCGGCCGCAGGCCCGCACCTTCAGCTCGCCCGACTCGAACTGGTTGTCGGTGGACAGGTACACCCCGGCGTAGGCCACCGACTGCCAGTGCTCGCCCGCCGGCCCGATCACCGCGAAGTGCGCCCCCGGGAAGCGGCCGTGCAGGCCCCGGATGCGCTCGTCGACCGGCAGGCCCGCCAGGTCGGACGCATCGAGGAAAGAGAAGCGGGTCGGCTCCCCGTCGGCGCCGGGGGCCAGGTGGAGCAGGGTGGGCCGCGGGGAGCCCCCGGTCAGGACCATCTCGTCGATGCCCAGCCCGCGCAGCTTGGGGCCGAAATTGCCGCTGCCCGCCGACCACATGAACCCGGGCGCTCCCGATAGGGAGGCCTTGAGAGGCGAGTACCCGGTCAGGTAGGTGCGCAGGCCGGTCATCACCCGGCTGCCGGTGAGCAGGCCGATGTTGACCACCAGCGGCGCCGCCGGGTCGTACGGATCGGTGACGGAGAGGCCGCTCAGCAGCTTGTAGGACCGAGCGATCCCGCCGAGCACGTCCTCCAGGTCCTCACAGGCCCGGCGCTCGCGGGTCGCCGTGCCGGCGCCCAGGTCGACGTGGTACCGGTCGAAGGTGAACTTGGTCGGCTCCCGGAGGGCCGGCCCTTTGCCGTCGTCGTCCATACGTCCTCTGCAGCCGGAGGACGAAGGGCCCGCCCTCAGCGGCGGCTCTAGGCTACCCACCATCCGGAAGAGCCTGCCAGCCGGCGGGGTCGGGCGTGCCCGGGACGGCGTTCCCGGCCTGGCCCCGACCGGGCCGGGCGGGCGCGAGGAGGAGTTGAGCCCGTGGTCACCAACGCCGAGTTGCAGCAGCGCCGGGCCGCGGCCGTGGCCGACGGCTGGGCGAGCGTCTATTCCTTCTACGCCGAGCGAGCCTCCAACGCCGAGATCTGGGACGTCGAGGGGGGCCGCCACATCGACTTCGCCGGGGGCATCGCCTCGCTCAACAGCGGGCACCTGCACCCCAGGGTCCGGGCGGCGGTGGCCGCCCAGTTGGAGAAGTACGCCCACACCTGTTTCGTGGTGGTCCCCTACGAGCCTGCCGTCGCCCTCGCCGAGCGCCTCAACGCCCTCGTCCCCGGCAGCACTCCCAAGAAGACCCTGCTGATCAACTCGGGCGCCGAAGCGATCGAGAACGCGGTGAAGATCGCCCGCCGCTTCACCGGCCGCCCCGGGATCGTCGCCTTCTCCGGCGCCTTCCACGGCCGCACGATGATGGCCATGGCCCTCACCGGCAAGATGTCCCCCTACAAGCTGGGCTTCGGGCCCTTCCCCGGCGATGTGTTCCGCATCCCCTACCCCTACCCGTATCGCGGGGTGAGCCTGGACGACTGCCTGGGGGCCCTGGACCACGTCCTGAGGGAGGACGTCGAACCGGGCCGGGTGGCCGCCGTCCTGGTAGAGCCCGTGCTGGGCGAGGGCGGCTTCGTGGTGGGCCCTCCCGACCTGCTGCCGAGCTTGCGCGCGGTCTGCGACCGCCACGGCATGCTGCTCATCGTCGACGAGATCCAGACCGGCTTCGGGCGGACCGGCCGCCTGTTCGCCAGCGAGTGGTCGGGGATCGAGGCGGACCTGATGACCTTGGCCAAGAGCCTGGGCGGGGGGTTCCCGCTGGCCGCCGTGGTGGGCAAGGCCCCGATCATGGACTCGGTGCAGCGGGGCGGCATCGGCGGGACCTTCAGCGGCTCGCCCATCAGCTGCGCCGCTGCCCTGGCGGTGCTCGATGTGTTCGAGGAGGAGCACCTGGTCGAGCGGGCGCAGGTGATCGGGCAACTGCTCATCCGGCGGCTCACCATGATGGCGGAGCGCTTCCCCGAGATCGGCGAGGTGCGGGGCCTGGGAGCCATGGTGGCGATCGAGTTGGTGACGGACCGGGGGACGAGGGAGCCCGCCACCGATCTGACCCGGGCCCTGCTCCGCACCGTGGGCGAGCGCGGCCTGGTGCTGCTCTCCGCCGGCGAGGACGCCAACGTGGTCCGGTTCCTGGTGCCCCTCACCGCCTCGGACGAGATCGTCGCGGAGGGACTCGACATTATCGAGGGCGCCCTGGCCGATCTGACCGCGTAAGGGAGCCGGTCCGGCACGGCCCGGCGCCGCGCGTCGGGGAGCCGGAGGGGGGATTCGAACCCCCGACCTGCTCATTACGAGTGAGCTGCTCTACCCCTGAGCTACTCCGGCTGGGAAGCGCATGGTACCGGCGCCTCCGGGGGTCACGGGCCGGGCCTTGGTAACCTGGTTTCCCGGCCCGGAGATGTGGATGGCCGACCCGGCCACCTTCGAAGACGACGTCATGCCCCTGGTGCCCCAGCTGTACTCGGCGGCGCGGCGCATGACCCGCAACCAGGCCGACGCCGAGGACGTGCTCCAGGAGACGCTGCTGCGGGCCTACCGCGGCTACCGCACTTTCAAGGCGGGCACCAACCTCCGGGCCTGGCTGTACCGCATCCTCACCAACACTTTCATCAACCGGTACCGGCAGCAGGCGCGCCAGCCGGCCGAGGTGGAGTTGGGTGAGTTGGAGGACCTGTACCTCTACCGCCGCCTCGGGCAGGGATCGGGCGCCGCCCGCAGCGCCGAGGATGAGGCTCTGGACCGCTTCGTCGATGAGGATGTCAAGGCGGCGGTGGAGGCTCTCCCCGAGATCTTCCGCATCCCGGTGCTGCTCGCCGACGTCGAGGGCTTCTCCTACAAGGAGATCGCCCGCATCATGGACGTGCCCATCGGCACCGTGATGTCGCGGCTCCACCGGGGAAGAAAGGCGCTGGAGAAGGCGTTGTGGGATATCACCGAGCGGCGAGGCACCGTGGGGACGTCGGCATGAAGCACAGCTGCGAGAAGGCCCTGTCCCTGGCGCATCGCTACATCGACGGCGAGATCATCTGGTTCCGGCGGGTGCGGGTGCAGTGGCACCTGCACCATTGCCAGCAGTGCGACGAGGGGTTCCTCTTCGAACGGCGCCTCAAGCAACGGGTGCACGATGGCTGCCACGAGGAAATGCCCATCGTGGTATACGAAAGGCTGAGGGCGGTTCTCAGGGAGTACTCCGAGGGCGAGGGCCTCACCCCCTAAGGTGGCAGCCTCCCTCCGGGAGGTATCGATGTCGGAGATCCTCAAGGGCAATCGAGTCACCGGGAAGCTGCGCGCTCCCCGGTCGCACGACGGCGAGCGCCTCTGCGGCCACGCCGGCTGCCCCACCCGGCTGTCGCGGTACAACAACCGCGAGTTCTGCTACGCCCACGCCCCGACCCGCTTTCCCCGGCTGCGGGGGCGGGTGGTTCGCGAGACCTGAGCCGCCCCGAGCGCGGCGTCGGCCGGGGGGTATGCTCGGCCGGTGATCCCCAACCACGGCTCCCGGTGAGCGCCGTCCACTGGCCGCTGGCCGCCGCAGTCGCCGCCCGACTGGCCGGCCGCTACCCGCTGGAGGGCAGCTACCACTTCGCCCTCCTCGACCGGCAGGCCCCCGAGTTGGTGCGCCGGGCCGCCGAGCTGGTTTCGGCAGAGACTCGGCTGCTCTGGGCAGGGGAGCCGCAGGTGGCAGTGGTCACCCGGGCCGAGTGGGCCCGGGCCAACGTCGCCGCCTTCGGGCGCCTGCTGGCCCCGGCCGAGGCGAAGCTGGCCGCCTCCGGCGTGAAACTGGGGAGGCACCTTTCCGGCCGCCTGATGGGCGCCGAGGTGGGGGCGCTGGTCGGGGTGCTCGCCCGGCGGGTGCTCGGGCAGTACGAGCTGGTGGTTCCCACCGGTGACGGTGCCGGGGACACGGTGATGCTCGTCGGGGGCAACCTGCTGGCCATGGAGCGCCGCCACGAGTTCCGCCCCGCCGAGTTCCGTCTCTGGGTGGCGCTGCACGAGTGCACTCACCGGCTCCAGTTCACCGCCGTGCCCTGGCTGGGCCCTCACTTCCTCAGCCTGGTCGGCCGCCTCGTCGAGTCCTCGGCCGCCGAGCCGGGCCCGGTGTCACGCCTCGCCGGCGAGATGCGGGCCGCCGCTCGGGAGGGCCGGCCCCTCGTCGACGAGACCGGCCTCATGGGCTTGCTGGCCACCCCGGCGCAGCGGCAGCTCATCGATGAGGCCCAGGCCCTGATGAGCGTGTTGGAGGGGCACGGGCACGTGGTCATGGATCGCATCGGCGCTCGGCTGCTGGTGAGCCAGCACCGCATGTCGCAGGTGCTCAAGGCGCGGCGCCGGGACGCCCGCTTCTCCGCCTTCCTGCGGCTCACCGGCCTGGAGATGAAGATGAAGCAGTACGAGCTGGGGGAGCGCTTCATGCAGGCCGTCGAGCGCCGGGGGGGCTTCGAGGCGATCGACAGGGTCTGGGAGGGCCCGCAGAACCTGCCCACCCTCGACGAGATTCGCTATCCATCGCGATGGCTGGAACGAGTGGCCTGACCGGCCCCGGGCGCTTCGTCCTCCAAGCCGTTGCCGGCGGGCTCCCCGATGCCCCGCTCCTCGTCGCCCTCGGCGGAGGGGCCGACAGCGCGGTGTGCGCCTGGGCGGCGGCGGCGCTGGGGCGCCGGGTGCGGACGGCCACCGTCGACCACCGCCTCCCCGCGTCGCCTTCCCTGATTGAGGCCGCCCGCCGGGCGGCCGCCCACCTCGGCCTCGATCATCGGCTGCTCCCCGCCCCGGCCGAGGGGCAGACGGAGGAGGCTCTGCGGCTGGCCCGCTACCGGGCCCTGGAGGCAGAGGCCCGGCCCGGCGAGCTCATCGTCACCGGGCACACCCGCGACGACCAGGCGGAGACGGTGCTCGCCAACCTGGTGCGGGGGGCGGGCACGCCCGGCCTGGCGGGCATCCCGGCTCGCCGGGGACGCTGGTGCCGGCCGCTGCTGGCGGTGAGCCGGGCAGACGCCCGGGCCGCGGCCGACGACCTGGGCCTGCCCTACGCCGACGACCCGGAGAACGAGGACCCGGCCCGGCGGCGCAACCTGCTGCGCCACCGGGTGATCCCTCTCCTCGAGGAGAGCGTGGGCCCGGGAGTGCGCCCTGCCCTGGCCCGGGCTGCCGGCCTGCTGGCCGCCGACGATGCCGAACTGGAACGGGCGGCCGGGGCGGTCCCCCTGCGCCGGGACCCCGACGCGCTGCGCCTCCCGGCCGCCGCCCTGTCCACCCTGCCGGAGCCGGTGGCCGGTCGGGCGGCGCGCCGTGCCCTGCGCCTGCTGCTCGACCCATACCCGGGGGTCGGTGACGACGTGCGGGCGGTGCTGCGGGTGGCCGTCGGCGAGGTGCCCTGCTTGCCGATCCAGGGCGGCTACCTCGCCTGCCGGGAGGGGCCGTGGGTGGCGCTGTGCCCGGCGGTGCCGCCGCCTCCACCCGGCCCCGTGCCGCTCCCCGTCCCCGGGGAGGCCTCGTTCGGCAACTGGCTGCTGGCGGCGGAGGGCCCGGTCCCCCGCACCGGGCCGGCTCCCCTCGGCCGGCGCCACGCCCTGGCCGACCCGGTGGTGGCCGCCGCCGGCCTCACCGTCCGAGCCGCCGCGCCGGGAGACCGGGTGGACACGGGTCGGGGCGCCAAGGCGGTGGCCGACGCGCTGCGCGAGGCCGGGGTGGCGGCCCGGCTGCGGCGGGATTGGCCGGTGGTGGAGTCGGGTGGCACAATCGCCTGGGTGGCGGGGGCTCGCCTCGCCGCCTGGGCGGCGCCCCGGGGGACCGCGGTGGTTGTGCTCCGGCTGAAGGAGATGCGGTGAGGATCGGCAGAGTGCTGATCTCGGCGCAACAGATACAGGATCGCCTGGCTGCGATGGGGGCCGAGATCACCGCCGACTACCGGGACAAGGACCTGCTGCTGGTGGCGGTGCTCAAGGGGGCCTTCATGGTGATGGCCGACCTGTCCCGCCACATATCCCTGCCGGTGGACATGGACTTCATGGCGGTCTCCTCGTACGGGGAGTCCACCCGGACCTCGGGCGTGGTCCGCATCCTCAAAGACCTCGACCGGGAGATCAGCGGGCGCCACGTGCTCATCGTCGAGGACATCATCGACTCCGGCCTCACGCTGCAGTACCTGCGGCGCAACCTGGAAGTGCGCCGGCCCGCTTCACTGGAGATCGTCACCCTGCTCCTCAAGGCCGGCATCCAGGTGGTCCCGATGCAGGTGCGCTACGTGGGCTTTGAGATCCCGGCCGACTTCGTGATCGGCTACGGCCTGGACTACATCGGCCAGTACCGCAACCTGCCCTATGTGGCGATCATGGAAGAGGACGGCGAGGGGACCTCGCCGCCGCTCCCGTGAGGGTCAAGGCGGCGGCCGTCCCTCCGATGAAAGAGCAGACGGGGCCGGGTAGCCGTCCAACGCTAATAGCATTCCCCGTGCAGGCCCAGGGCTGGGGACGCCCCGGCAGAGGAGCGAGGTGAGCCGCACCGTTCGTACAGTGCTGATCTACCTGATCGTCGTCGTGGTGGCGGTCATGGCGATCAACGCCTTCGTCAGTAGCGCCACCGCCCCCGAGGAGCTCACCCTGGACGACCTGCAATCCCGCATTGCCGGCGGCCAGGTGGACTCGATCACCATCAAGCAGGAATCCAACGTGGTCGAGGGGGAGCTGATGGAGGCCTCCGGCCAGGTGACCCGCTTCGAGACCGCTTACCCCGACGGCTACGAGGAGACCCTCACTCGCCTGCTCATCGAGTCCGGCGTCGAGGTGAAGGTCGACGCCGAGAACCCGGGGCTCATGCAGTGGTTCCTCGGCACGATCCTCCCCTACATCCTCATCTTCGGGGTCTTCATCTTCATCCTCATGCAGCTGCAGGGGGGCGGCAACCGGGTGATGGCCTTCGGCCGGTCGAAGGCCAAGCAGGTCACCCGCGATCAACCCAAGGTCACCTTCAAGGACGTCGCCGGCATCGACGAGGCGGTCGAGGAGCTGCAGGAGATCAAGGAGTTCCTCGCCCGGCCCCAGAAGTTCCGGGCCATGGGGGCCAAGATCCCCAAGGGCGTGCTGCTGTTTGGGCCTCCCGGCACCGGGAAGACCCTGCTCGCCCGGGCGCTGGCCGGGGAGGCGGGCGTCCCCTTCTTCTCCATCTCCGGCTCGGACTTCGTGGAGATGTTCGTGGGAGTGGGGGCGAGCCGGGTGCGCGATCTCTTCGAGCAGGCCAAGGCGCACGCTCCGGCCATTGTCTTCATCGATGAGCTCGACGCGGTGGGCCGCCACCGCGGCGCCGGCCTCGGCGGCGGCCACGACGAGCGGGAGCAGACCCTGAACCAGCTGCTGGTGGAGATGGACGGCTTCGACCCCAAGGCGGGGGTCATCCTCATTGCCGCCACCAACCGCCCCGACATCCTCGACCCCGCCCTGCTGCGGCCCGGCCGCTTCGACCGCCAGATCTACGTGGCCCTGCCCGACATCAAGGGCCGCCTCGGCATCCTCGAGGTGCACGCCAAGGGCAAGCCCCTGGAGCGGCAGGCCGACCTCGGAGTGCTGGCTCGCTCCACGCCGGGGTTCAGCGGGGCCGACCTGGCCAACACCATCAACGAGGCAGCCATCCTCGCCGCCCGGCGAGGCAAGGACGTCATCACTCAGGAGGAGCTCGAGGAGGCGGTCGACCGGGTCTTGGCGGGCCCGGAGCGGCGCAGCCGGGTGATGACCGAAGAGGACAAGCGGCTCACGGCCGTGCACGAGGGAGGGCACGCCCTGGTGGGCCACGCGATGCCCCTGGCCGACCCGGTGCACAAGGTGACGATCATCCCGCGCGGCCGGGCCGGCGGTTACACCCGCTCGCTGCCGCTGACCGACAAGACCTACCAGCGGCGGAGCGAACTGGTCGACCACCTGGCCGTGGGCCTGGCCGGCCGCACCGCCGAGGAGATCGTGTTCGGCGACCCATCGACCGGGGCCCACAACGACATCGAGCAGGTCACCGGCCTGGCGCGGCGCATGGTCATGGAGTACGGGATGAGCGACCGCCTGGGGCCCATGAAGTACGGCGAGCCTGAGGGCGAGGTGTTCCTGGGCCGCGACTACATCCGGCACCAGGACTACTCCGACGAGGTGGCCTCCATGATCGACGACGAGGTCCGCAAGCTCGTCACCCGGGCGCACGACGAAGCCCGGGTCATCCTCACCACCCACCGGGCCGCCCTGGACCGGATCACCGCGGTGCTCATGGAGCGGGAGACCCTGGACGCCGACGAGATCAAGGGGACCTTCTTCGACGTCCCCAAGTGGGAGCACGCCGCCAACGGCTCGATGCGCATCCAGCCGCCCAACGGCCAGGCGGGCGGCAACGCGGTGGCGCTGCCCACCACCGCCGGCGAGAACCCGTCCGCCCCCTGAGGTGCCTTCCGCCCCGTTCCTCCCCTTCCGCCCGGCGAGGTGGCGAGTGCACGGCAGGTTGCTCGACACCAGCGCGCATACCCTGGTGATGGGGGCGCTCAACGTCACCCCGGACTCCTTCAGCGATGGGGGCCGACATGCCGACGCCGAATCGGCGGTGCGCCGAGGCTTGGAGATGCTGGCCGAGGGGGCCGACCTGGTCGACGTCGGGGGGGAGTCCACCCGCCCGGGGGCCGCGCCGGTAGAGGCCGCCGAGGAGCTGCGCCGGGTGATCCCGGTGGTGCGGGGCCTGGCCGCCGCCGGGGCGTTGGTCTCCATCGACACCTCCAAAGCCGAGGTAGCCGCGGCCGCGCTGGAGGCCGGGGCGGCGGCGGTCAACGACGTCACCGCCCTCGGGGACCCCGGCATGGCCGGGGTGGTGGCCTCGGCCGGGGCGGGGCTGGTGCTGCTGCACATGCAAGGGACGCCGCGCACCATGCAGGCGGACCCTCACTATGGGGACGTCGTCGCCGAGGTTGCCCGGTTCCTGGCGGGCAGGGCGGCGGGGGCCCAGGCCGCCGGCATCGACCCGTCCTGCATCTGCCTGGACCCGGGGATCGGCTTCGGCAAGGGCCTCGAACACAACCTGGCGCTGCTGCGAGGGATCCCCGACCTGGTGGCCATCGGGCACCCGGTGCTGGTCGGGGCGTCCCGCAAGCGCTTCCTGGCGGGCATCCTGGGCCCCATCCCGCCCGGAGAGCGAGATGCCGCCTCCTCGGCCGCTCACGTCCTCGCCATCGCGGGCGGGGCGGCCGTCATCCGAGTGCACAACGTGGTCGTGGGACTACAGACAGCGCGCGTGGCCGACGCTATCGTGAGGGCGGTCGCAGCGAGAGGGTGAGCATGACCGGCCTCGAGCCCAGGGGGTTCACCTGGGTGATCTCCGGCCGCCTGGCGGTGGCCGAGCGCGTCGGCGGCCACGGCTTCCAGCACCGGCGGGTGCGCCGCGAGGAGGAGATCGCCTGGCTGCGATCCACCGGCTTCACGGCCGTGCTCTCCCTGCTCCCCGGCAACCAGAACCTGGCCGCCTACCGGGCGGCGGGCCTGGTCGCAGTCCACGAGCCGCTCCTCGACCTGGAGGCGGTGTCGGCGGAGCGGGTGTTCGCCACGCTGCGTGGCTTGCTCCGGGAGCAGGCCACGGTGCTCCTCCACCGCGACACCATCGACGATGGGGTAGCCGGCATCCTCGCCGGCTACCTGGTGTACGCCGGCCTGGTCGCCGAGCCGATCGTCGCCACCGACACCATCCAGCGGATCCTGCGCCGCCCGCTGGGGCCCGAGGCGCGGGCGGTCATCCCCCAGACCGCCGGCGCCTGAGCCGTGGCCCGGGCCGCTCTCGGGCTGGGCTCCAACCTCGGCAACCGGCAGGCTCGGCTGGCCGCCGCCGTGCGCCGGCTCGCTGAGGGGGGCCCCATTGCGGCCGTGTCCTCCCTGTACGAGACGGCCCCCATCGGGGGTCCGGCCCAGGGGCCCTTCCTGAACGCGGCGGTGGTGATCGAGACGGCCCTGCCTCCCCGCCGGCTGCTCGAGGTCTGCCAGGCCGTCGAGCGGGAGGCGGGGCGTCGCCGACTGGTGCGCTGGGGTCCGCGCTCTCTCGACGTGGACCTTCTCTTGTACGAAGGGGAGGTGGTGGACGAGCCGGGGCTGCGGGTGCCGCATCCCCGGCTGGCCGCCCGCCGCTTCGCCCTCGAGCCGCTGGTCGAGGCCTGGCCGGAGGCGGCCCTGCCCGACGGCACCGCGGTGGCGTCCCTCCTGGCCGGGCTGGCCGATCAGGACGCGCGGGTGGTGGCCGGGCCCGGGTGGTGGGAGTCGTAGCCAGGCGGGTTGGTCGCGAGCGGGGTCGGCCCACCCCGTCCGTCCCGCGATGCCGCAATGGTCTCCCGCCCACTTCCGGCCGGGCGAGCAGGGTGGTAGGCGATGTGCTTCTGGATGAGCACCCCTCTCCTGGCGGTGCTCCTGGTGGTCATCGTCGGGGGGACGGCGGCCGTCGGCTTGCTCGTCGGCCGGAGGATCCGTTCGCGCGCAGAGACGAACCGGGAGCCGGTCGGGGTGGCACAGGGCGCCTTGCTGGGCCTGGTCGGCCTGCTGCTGGCCTTCGGCCTCACCATGGCGGTCGGCCGCTATGAGACCCGGCGCGGCCTGGTGGTGGAGGAGGCCAATGCCATCGGGACCACCCACCTGCGCGCCCAGCTCCTCGCCGAGCCGGCCCGCTCCACCTCGCTGACCCTGCTCGAGCAGTACGCCGACGCCGCGCTCGAGCTGGCCCGCCAGGTGCCGGACGACGAGCAGTTCCGTGCCGCGGACCAGCAGATGGCGGCTCTCCAGCGGGACCTGTGGGCCGCCGCCGGGGATGCGCTGCAGGCCGACCCGGTGGGCACCGCGCCCCGGCTCTACGTCGAGACCCTGAACGACATGATCGACCGGCACTCCGACCGGGACGCCTCCCTGCGCAACCGGGTGCCGACCTCGGTGATGGTCCTCGAGGTGGTGGGGAGCGCGGCCGCGCTCGGGGTGCTGGCGCTCTACCTCGCCCTCCTGGGGCGGGGGGTCGCCACCTCGCTGCTGGCGGCGGTGGTGGTGATCCTGATCCTCTTCGTTTCCTTCGACCTCGACCGTCCGGCGCGGGGGCTCATCACCGTCCCCGACACGCCGCTGGTGGAGGTGCGCGGGTCCATGGATCTGCCGCCGGCCTTCCCGGGACCCTGACGCAGCCGCCCTTCGGCCGGGTCACGAGTCGCGGCCTCCTGCCTGCCCCTACACTCGTGATGTCCCGGTACCCGTTGGGGACTGGAGGCGGCGCATGGACGTCATCCTGGTAGGGCCCGGCCGGGCCGGGCTGGCGTTGTGCCTGGCGATGGTGGACGCCGGCCATCGGGTGGTGGGGGTGCTCGCCCGGGACTTCGAGGGGTTGGAGGCCGCCTCGGCCACCTTGCCCGGCGGGCGCTGGCTGGCCTGGCACGAGACGCTGCCCGCCGCCGACCTGCTGCTCGTCGCCGTGAGCGACGGCGCCATATCCGAGGTGGCCGAGCGACTCGCACCGCACGCTGCCGCCGTGCGGGGGGCAGTGCACCTGTCCGGCCTCACCTCGGTGAGCGCGCTCGTACCACTGGCCGCCCACTGCCCGGTGGGCTCGTTCCACCCGCTGCAGACCCTCCCCAACCCGCGCGACGGCCGGGAGCGCCTGCGGGGGGCCTGGGTGGCCGTCACCAGCGAGGACGACGGGCTGTTCCGCCGCCTGGTGGAACTGGCCCAGTCCATCGGCTGCCACCCCTTCGCCCTGGCCGACGAGCGCAAGGCCCTCTACCACGCCGCCGCCTCGGCGGCGTCCAACTACCCGGTGGCGGCCCTGGCCATGGCCCGCCGCCTCTTCGAGGCGGCCGGGGTCGGTTTCGGGGTGGCCGAGCCGCTGGTGCGGGCGGCGATCGACAACGCCCTCCGCCTGGGCCCGGAGGACGCGCTCACCGGCCCGGTGGTGCGTGGGGAGGCGGGGACGGTGCGGGCCCAGGTCGAGGCGGTGGCCGCCGGGGTGCCGGAGCTGGCCGCCGACTTCGTCGCCCTCGCCCGGGCCACCGCCCATCTCGCCGGTACCGCGTCGGACATTGAGGCCGCCCTTCCGTGAGGGTCACCGCCACTTTCGCCGAGACCCGGGCGGCCGCCCGCGGGGTCACCGCCCTGGTGCCCACCATGGGCTTCCTGCACGAGGGCCACCTCTCGCTGGTCGAGGCGGCTCGCGAGCGGGCCGACACGGTGGTGGTCAGCCTGTTCGTCAACCCGCTGCAGTTCAACGATGACTCCGACCTGGAGTGCTACCCCCGCGACGAGGCGCGCGACGCTGCCCTGGCCGAGGCGGCAGGCGGGGACCTGCTCTTCGCCCCGCCCCTTGTCGAGATGTACCCGGTGCCGCCGGTCACCCGGGTGTCGCTGCCGGCGCTGAGCGCCGAACTGGAAGGGCCCTATCGCCCCGGCCACCTCGACGGGGTGGCCGTGGTGGTGGCCAAGCTGTACGCCGGCCTCACCCCCCAGATCGCCTTCTTCGGGCGCAAGGACGCCC
Source organism: uncultured Acidimicrobiia bacterium (assembly GCA_964354255.1). Classification (GTDB taxonomy): domain Bacteria; phylum Actinomycetota; class Acidimicrobiia; order Spongiisociales; family UBA11373; genus VGBK01. Next base: position 19,110 of record CAYGYX010000037.1, read on the forward strand.
AGCAGCTGGCCCTGGTCACCCGTCTGGCCGCCGACCTCTCCTTTCCCGTCGAGGTGGTCGGCTGTCCCACGGTGCGCGAGCACGACGGCCTCGCCCTTTCCAGCCGCAACGTCTTCTTGCCGGCGGCCGACCGGGGGGCCGCCCTCTCCATCTCCCGGGGGCTCATGGCCGCCGCCGATGCCGCCGGGGCGGGGGAGCGCTCCGGGGCGGTCCTCGAGGGCATCGTGGCCGGTGAGTTGGAGGCGGCGGGCCTGGCGCGCCCCGACTACGTGGCGCTGGCCGATGCCGCCGCCGTCACCCGGATACCCGTCCTCGACCGGCCCGCCTTCCTGGCGGTGGCGGTGCGGGTGGGCCCGGTTCGCCTGATCGACAACGTGCGCCTCGAGCCCGACGGGACGGCCGACCGGGGTAGGTGGCTCGAGAGGCCTTCCATCCTCTACACCGGAGGGGCGTGATGCTGATCGCCATCGACGTGGGCAACTCCCAGACGGTCATGGGCCTCTTCGAAGGGGCCGACCTGCTCGATCAGTGGCGCCTCTCGACGGTGCACGACCGCACCGCCGACGAGTACCGCCTTTACTTCGAGGGGTTGCTCCGGCAGGATCGCTGGCGGGTGGAGGACTGCCAAGGCGTCGCCCTGTCGAGCGTGGTGCCTGAGGTGAAGGAGGCCATGGTCGAGTTGGCCGGCCAGATGGTGCAGGGCCCGTTGGTGGTGGTCGGCCCGGGGGTGCGCACCGGCCTGGCCATCAACATCGACAACCCGCGGGAGGTGGGCGCCGACCGGGTGGTCAACGCGGTGGCCGCCCTGCACAAGTACGGGGCGCCGGCCATCAGCATCGACTTCGGCACCTCCACCAACTTCGACGTGGTGGACCAGGATGGGGCCTACATCGGCGGGGCGATCGCCCCCGGCTTGCGGGTCTCCGAGCAGGCCCTCATCAGCGCCACCGCCGCCCTGCGGCGGGTGGAGACTCGGGTGCCCCGGGCCGCCATCGGCAAGAACACGGTGGAAGCAATGCAGAGTGGCCTCCTCTTCGGCCACGCCGGCATGGTGGACGGCATCGTCGAGCGGCTCGTGGCCGAAGTGGGGGGGGAGCCGGCGGTGGTGGCGACCGGGGGACTGGCGCCTACCATCGTCCCCCTGTGCCGCACGGTGAGCATCGTCGACGTCCGTCTCACCCTCGACGGCCTGCGGCTGATCTACGAGATGAACACGGGGGAATGAGATGAGCGTCGGCGAGGGGACACCCGAGGGAGAGCACCTGCAGGAGCACTTCCTCACCGCCGCCCGCCTGGCCAAGGTGGAGGCGCTGCGGGCGTCGGGGGTGGACCCCTACCCGGTGTCTTTCACCCCGACGGCCACCGCCGCCGCGGTGCACGAGACCCACGCCGGCCTCGCCGCCGGGGGAGCGTCGGGGGCCCGAGAGACGGTGGCCGGGCGCCTGCTCACCTTGCGTCGCCTGGGCGGCCTGGCCTTCGGGGTCATCCAGGACGTCTCGGGCCGCCTGCAGTTGTACGCCGACGCCGCCGTGCTCGGGGACCGCCTGGCCGGCTTCCTCGACCTCGACCCCGGCGACTGGGTGGGCGCCTCGGGCGAGGTCATGCGGACGAAACGGGGTGAGCTGAGCATCCGGGTGGAGGATTTCACGCTCCTGGCCAAGGCCCTGCGCCCCCTGCCCGAGAAGTGGCACGGCCTGCAGGACGTCGAGGTGCGCCACCGGCGCCGCTACCTGGACCTCGCCGTCAACCCACAGGCGCGTCGGGTGCTCGCCGCCCGCAGCGGGATACTCGCCTCGTTGCGCCGCTCCCTGGACGGCCGCGGCTTCCTGGAGGTCGAGACGCCCACCCTGCAGAGCCAGGCGGGCGGGGCGCTGGCTAAGCCCTTCATCACCCACCACAACGCCCTCGGGGTCGACATGTACCTGCGCATCGCCACCGAGCTGTACCTGAAGCGCCTGGTGGTGGGCGGGGTGGAGCGGGTCTATGAGATAGGACGGACCTTTCGCAACGAGGGGGTCTCGCCCCGGCACAACCCCGAGTTCACGATGCTCGAGGTGTACCAGGCCTACGCCGACTACCTCGACATGGTCGACCTCACCGAGGCCCTGGTGGCCGAGGCGGCCGGCTCGGTGGCCGGGACCACCGAGATCGAGTACCTGGGACGGCCGATGTCGCTGCGCCCCCCGTGGCGCCGGGTGGGCTACCTGGAGGCCTGCTCGCAGGCCACCGGGGTGGGGTGGGACATGGGCATGCCCCTGGCCACCGCCCGGAAGAAGGCCCTGGAGCTGGGGGTGCAGACCCGGCCCGCCTGGGGGGTGGGCAAGATCGTCTCCGAGGTGTTCGAGGCCCACGCCGAGCCTCGGTTCTGGGAGCCGACGGTGGTCATGGACTACCCGAAGGAGATCTCCCCCCTCGCCCGGGACCACCGCTGCTTGCCGGGCGTGGTGGAGCGCTTCGAGGTGATCATCGCCGGCCGGGAGCTGGCCAACGCCTTCAGCGAGCTCAACGACCCCCTCGAGCAGCGGCGCCGCTTCGAGGCGCAGGTGGAGGCCCGCGCCCACGGCGACGAGGAAGCTCACCCCCTCGACGAGGACTTCCTGACCGCCCTCGAGTACGGCATG
>CAYGYX010000038.1:0-1233 GCA_964354255.1 uncultured Acidimicrobiia bacterium
AGGAGCCGGGCGGGGAGCCGCAGGAGCCGGGGAGTGGCGAGCCCGACCCCTCCGGGTTGTCGGACGCCTTCGTTGATGTCTTCTATGGGAACGCGCAGATCCAGGCGCTCATGCCCGGCGCTCGCCGGGTCCTGGGTTGCCCGAACAGCACTCACCGGTTTGGCTGCAACGAGGTAGTGGAGGGCATCCTCATCGGCCTCGCGACCGACTTCGAAGAGGCGTTCAGTGCCCCGACGGAGCGCCAGAGGGAAGGATTCATGGCTTGTGCCATGGCGACGGTCATGGCCGGGTTGGAGACCGAAGATGGCCGGGTGCTCTTCCCTGGGCTCCGGGCAGCGATGCCGGTGATCCGGCGGCTCAGCGACCCCGGCGTGGCGCAGCGGTTTGTGGAGATGGTGGCGGCCCGGGACGCCGCCGACTGGGAGAGGCGGGGGTTGGGATGATGGTGTCTGCCCCTGGCCCTGGCCTGCGGCGGGCTGCTGCCGTTGCCCTGGCAGCCGTACTGCTCATGGCCGGGTGCGGCGGCGACGGTTCGGTGTTCGGCAGCGAGGGGGGCGGAGCCCTAACCGGCGCCGAGGTGAGCGGGTTGGGGGTGACGCTGCGCCTCCCCGAGGGCTGGTTCTCGACCGCCGCGGTGGGGACGCTGGTGGCCGCCGAACTGGAGGACGACCTCACGCAGACGGTGCCGGAGGGTGCCCGCTTGGTGGTCGAGCGCGGCGCCAGCGCCATGCCGGCTGCGACCATCCAGGTCCCCTTGATCACCGGGGAGGACGAGGGCGCCGGGATCGCCAACGTGGTCGAGGAGCCGCGCGAGGTGACCGTAGGCGACCGTGTGGGGGTGTCGATCGGCGTTGAGGAGCGCCTGGAGGGGATCTTGGTGGTTAGGCGTTTCGTGTTCGTGGGCGTCGGCGACGAGGCCCGGCAGTTCCTGCTCGAGGCACCATCGGAGCGCTGGGCCGGAAGTTCCGCCACGCTGGAATCGATCCTGAGCAGCGCCGCCTTCGCCTCCGTGGAGCCGGGGTCCGCCGCCACCACGACCGCGGCGGAAGCAACCACGACCACTGTGGTGGCGACCACCGCGCCTCCCGGCGTCTCTCTGATCGCCTTCATGTCCGACCGGGATGGTGATCGGGAGATCTACGTGATGGGCGCCGACGGCTCCAACCCGACCCGGCTGACCACCTCGCCGGGTGTCGACACCGCCCCCGCGTGGTCGCCGGATGGGTCGCTGAT
>CAYGYX010000038.1:1333-10456 GCA_964354255.1 uncultured Acidimicrobiia bacterium
CCACCTCGCCGGGTGTCGACACCGCCCCCGCGTGGTCGCCGGATGGGTCGCTGATTGCCTTCATGTCCGACCGGGACGGCGACGCGGAGATCTACGTGATGGACGCCGACGGCTCCAACCCGACCCGGCTGACCACCTCGCCGGGTGTCGACACCGCCCCCGCGTGGTCGCCGGATGGGTCGCTGATCGCCTTCGCCTCGGAGCGGGACGGTGATCGAGAGATCTACGTGATGGGCGCCGACGGCTCCAGCCCGGCGCGTCTCACCGTCTCGCCGGGTGTGGAGGACGACCCGTCCTGGTCGCCCGACGGGTCTCGCATCGCCTTCGCCTCGGAGCGGGACGGCGACCGGGAGATCTACGTGATGGGCGCCGACGGCTCCGACCCGACCCGTCTCACCGCCTCACCCGGCGGGGACACCCGGCCCGCGTGGTCGTCGGATGGGTCACACATTGCCTTCGCCTCGGAGCGGGGCGGCAACTGGGATGTCCACGTGATGGCCGCAGGTGGCTCCGATCAGCTGCCCATTACCACGGCCCCGGGCTGGGATGCGAGCCCGATATGGTCGCCGGACGGGTTGCGGATCGCCTTCGTGTCGGATCGGGACGGTGACTGGAATATCCACGTGATGAGCGCCGACGGCTCCAACCCGATCCGGCTCACCGCTTCCACCGCGGGCGACTTCACACCGGCCTGGTCGCCGTAGACCGGGGAGTGAGGCCCGGTGACCGGGCCGCTCAGCGCAAGTCCTCCTCCCGCAGCCCGAAGGCGGGATGCCGGAGTCGGGACAGCGCCAGCGTCTCGATCTGGCGGATCCGCTCGCGGGTCAGGTCGAACTCCTCCCCGATCTCGCCCAGCGTGCGCGGGATGCCGTCCAGGAACCCGTAACGCAGCTGCAGGATGCGGCGCTCGCGAGCGGGGAGCCCGTCGATGACCCGATTCAGCCTCCGGGCGGCGGAGGCCTCGGCGGCCAGCTGGGCGGGATCAGGGGCATCGCCGTCTTCGATGAAGTCGCCCAGCAGTGCGCCGTCCTCGCCGACCGGCTGCTCCAGGGAGACGGGGTTGGTGACGCCGAGCGCCAGGGTGACCCGATCGAGCGAGAAGCCGGTCGCCTCGGCGATCTCCTCGGGCTGCGGTTCGCGGCCCAGGACCGCCTTCAAGCGATCCTGGGTTCCCCGCACGACCCGCACGGTGTCGTGGATGTGCACGGGGACCCGGACGATTCGGGCCTTGTCGGCGATCGCCCGGGTGATGGCCTGGCGGATCCACCAGGTGGCGTAGGTGGAGAACTTGAAGCCTCTCCTCCAGTCGAACTTCTCGACGGCGCGGATCAGGCCCAGGTTCCCCTCCTGGATCAGGTCCAGGAAGCCGATGCCCGGCGTTTGGGCATGGCGGCGGGCGTTGGTGACCACCAGCCGCAGGTTGGCGGTGACGAACACCTCCTTCGCCTCGAGTTGGCTGCGCAGGGCGCGGCGCAGGGTGATCTGGTCGGCTGCGTCCGGTCCAGCGAGCGCGCGGATCCTCGCCACCGTGGCGCCGGCGGTCTCGATCTGTTGGGCGAGGGCTATCTCCTGCTCGGTGGTCAGCAGCGCGAAGCTGCCCATGGAGTTCAGGTACTGGGCGAGGGAGTCGCCGCTCAAGGCCGCCTTGTCGGGGGTCCCCCTCCCCCGGCGGCGTTGCCGAATGCCGTTGAGGCTGCGGAGCCGACCGGCGGCGTCCCCGCCCCCGGGCGCGGGGTAAGGCATGTTCACGTGGGTCGGTCCTCTGCTTCTCGCCGTGATCTCCGGCGCACGAGACGCGTCCGGGGGGCCGGCTGCTAGACGTGCCGCCAGATGATCCGGCCCCTGGTCGGGTCGTAGAGGGACACCTCGAGATCGACGGTGTCCCCGGCCAGGATGCGGATCTTGCGACCCCGGCGCATGCGGCCGGCCGCTCGGGCGACCACTTCCATTCCCTGTTCGGTCTCGACCAGGAACTTGGCGTCCCGCAAGACGGTCTTCACTGTTCCGCTGGTGCGGAAGGTCTGGGTGTTGGGACCTCGGTCGGCGTCGCTAATGGGCGGGTCCTTCTCTGTGGCGCGATACGGCCTGGTGCCGATGCGTCGGGTGCGGTTAGCCGGAGCGGGGACGGGCAAGATTGACCTTGAGCTGACGGCCGTCGAGGGCCTTGCCGTCCGTCGCCGCGATTGCCTTCTGCGCCTCTTCGGCAGAGGGCATCTCGACGAAGCCGAAGCCGCGGGAGCGGCCGGTGTCGCGGTCCTCGACGACCTGGGCGCTGGTCACTTCACCGTACTGGCTGAAGAGGGAGCGGAGGGAGGACGAGGTGGTGGAGAACGCCAGGTTCCCCACGTAGATGTTGGTGGACATGTTTGTGCTCCTTGAAGCATGAACCGTCGGATCTGAACGCCCCGCCGATGCCCGGGTTCGCCCCGATTGGGGTCGAGGCGGCACCGGCGATCCTGCGGCGACTTCGCTCGACGGAACAGAAGGAGCAAAGGCAGGCGCCGCACGCTCTGCGCGTGCGCACAACTCATGGTAGCCGATCCCGGGCGCTGGCCGCGTCGGGCGCGGCAGCCGGCCGGGGTGATGCCGTCACCCGGCCGGCGAGGTGGCCCAGCCGGCCAGGCCATGGAAGCCGGCACGGAGGCGCTGGCCTCCAACGAGGTCATCACCGGCTGCCGGGCCGTACCGGTTATCCGGTGCGGATACTCTCCCCGGCATGGATGCGGGCCTTCGGCAGAGCCTGGTAGAGGCGGGGGTGGACCCGGAGGCCATCGGCGACCCTGCCCTGGCCTGGCGGCGCCTCTCCGGTGTCTTCGGGCCCCGGGCCACGCTGCTCGACCGCTACGCCCTGGAGGCGGCCGCCCGGGGGGTGGCGGTGGAGGACCTTCCCGCCGCCGACCGGAGGCAGATGGCGCTGGAGGTGCTGCAGGCCCGGGACCCCCGCCTGGAACTGGCCGGGTCGGGCCGTGGCGACCCGGTGGAAGTCGTGCCCTACGACCCGGGTTGGGCGGCCACCTTCGCCCGCTGGCGCGATCGGCTGGCCGCGGCGCTGGGGGCGGCCGTGGTGCGCATCGAGCACGTGGGTTCCACCTCGGTCGAGGGCCTGGCCGCCAAGCCGGTCGTGGACATCGGGGTGGGCGTGCCCGACGTGGAGGACGAGGCCACCTACCTGCCCGCCATCGAGGGGCTCGGGGTCCCCCTGCGCAGCCGGGAGACGGGGCACCGCTACTTTCGGCCCGGGCCCGGCCATCCCCGCGAGATCCAGGTGCACGTCTGGCAGGTCGGCAGCTCGTTCGAGCGGGTGCACCTGCTGTTCCGGGATTACCTGCGGGCCCATCCCGCCGCTCGCGCCGCCTACGCCGCACTCAAGGTGGCTGTGGCCGAGCGTTACCGGGACGACCGCATCGCTTACAACGAGGCCAAGACCGGGTTCATCCTCGACACCCTCGAGGCGGCGGAGCGGTGGGCGGCGGCGACGGGTTGGGTGCCGGGCGAGCCCACCTGACGGCCTCCCCGGCCCGCGGCTACCCCCAGCGCATCTCGGGCAGGTGCGTGTCGCCCTCGCCGGGGATGGCCAGCCGGGTGAGGAGCAACCCGAGCAGCACCGCCGGCAGGGGAAGGGGTTGCTCGCAGACGGCGCCGAAGGGTCGGCGGGTGAAGCGGGCCGCCCGGTCCTCGCCGGCGAACAGGTCCCAGCGACCCGGTCGCCCGAGCCGGGCCTCGGCCGGGTTGAGGGTGTAGGCGTAGTCCCGGCCGTTGATGCCGTAGTTGCCGATCGAGGCAGCGGCCATCGCCATCCTCTGCCGGGCCTCGTTGATCACCACCGGGCGCAGGGTCGAGCCCTGCTCGGCGGCGGTGAGGCGCCAGCGCGCCCCCCAGGGGAGGTCGAGCCGCTGGCCCCTTCCGAAGTAGATGTTGAGGGCGCTGTAGCGACCCATCGCCACCTGCAGTCCGACCTCGGCCCGGAGCTCGAAGGCGGGGAAACCCAGGAGCCGCGCCCGGTGGACGGCGACCGGCCCGACGATCAAGGGGGTAGGGCGCCCGGCCATGCGGGTTGGTCCATCCCCACTCGTCTGCCGCGTCGTGAGCCCACCTCCCGGTCCTTCGAGGCTAGCGGCGGGGCGGACGGCCGCTCCTGCCCGCCGGCCGGCGAGGGGGCGGCCCCGGCCGGGCTCTCAGCCCGATCTCAGATTCCCCCTCAGAGCCGGGCCTCCTCGACCCTGGCGATCAGGTACTCGCCGAGGGCCCGCAGGATTTCGGCCACCGGCCCCCGGGGCAGATCCTCGAGGGCGGCGGCGGCGGCGGTGGTGTGCTCCCGGGCCATCTGCAGGGCACGCTCGACGTGCCCCCGGGACCGGGCCAGATCGATTACCCGGGCCACTGCTTCCGGTGGGTAGGGCCGGCCGCCGGCCAGCAGGCGGCGCACCTCGTCCCCGTCCGGGCCCTCCAGGGCGTAGAGGACGGGGAGGGTGAAGGTGCCTTCGCCGATGTCGGAGCCGGCCGGCTTGCCCAGGAAGCCCTCGGTGGCCACCAGGTCGAGCACGTCGTCGGTGATCTGAAAAGCCATCCCCACCTCGTGCGCCCAGCGGCTCACCGCCTCCACCTCGACGGGAGAGGCTCCGCCGGCCATGGCCCCGAGCCGGGCCGAGGTGCGGATGAGGCTGGCCGTCTTCAGCCGGATCACCCGGGAGTAGCCCTCGCGACCCTGGCCGGTGTCGTCGGTGAGTTGCAGCTCGCCGATCTGGCCCTCACAGAGGTCGCCGTAGGTGCGGGCGAGGAGGGCGACCGCCTCGATGCCCAGCGGGGCGGCCGTCTCGCTGGCCCGGGCGAGCAGGAAATCGCCGGCGAGTATGGCCACGGTGTTGGACCAGTTGGCGTTCACCGACACCGCTCCCCGCCGGCTCTCGGCCTGGTCGATGACGTCGTCGTGGTAGAGGCTGCCGAGGTGGACCAGCTCCACCGCCACCCCGGCCGCCACCGGGCCGTCGCCGCGGTCGCCGCCGAGTTCGGCGGTCACCTGGGCGAGCAGCGGCCGGTAGCGCTTGCCCCCGGCGGCGAGGAGGTGCTGGGCGATCCGGGTCAGGAAGGCATCGGAGGAGGTGGTGGCCCGGCGCAATCCTTCTTCCACGGCCTCAAGCCGGGTCCACACCCGTTCGATAGGGATGAGGTCGCGAACGACGGGGCGATCCATGGGGGCCTCTCCCGGGGGCCGGTATCGATGGTAGCCGGGGCTTCCTCGCAGGCCCCGGCCGGGCCGTGGGCTGGCCGGGAAGCCGGCTCGCCTGTCGGGCGTTGGGCGCGGCGGATGTGCCGGCGCGGCGCCGGTTGGGTTGAAACGACCCACCGCTATAGTGACCGAGGCGCCCCCGCACCCGGGAGCGCCGTTGCTGCATCAGGAGACTGAGGCCTTGTTCGAGAGGTTCACCGACCGAGCCCGCCGGGTGGTGGTGCTGGCCCAGGAAGAGGCCAGGCTGCTCAACCATAACTACATCGGCACCGAGCACATCCTGCTCGGGCTCATCCACGAGGGTGAGGGCGCCGCCGCCCGGGCTCTCGGGGGCATGGGCATCAGCCTGGAGTCGGTGCGTTCCCAGGTGGTGGAGATCATCGGCCAGGGCGCCCAGGCCCCCAGCGGGCACATCCCCTTCACCCCGCGTGCCAAGAAAGTCCTCGAGCTGTCGCTGCGGGAGGCCCTGCAGCTGGGCCACAACTACATCGGCACCGAGCACATCCTGCTCGGGCTCATCCGGGAGGGGGAGGGCGTCGCCGCCCAGGTGCTGCAGAAGCTGGGCGCCGAACTGCACAAGGTCCGCCAGGCGGTCATCCAGCTCCTCTCCGGGTCCCAGTCCGAGGACGCCCCCGGCCCCGAGTCCCCGGCCGGAGGCCGCCGCGGCGGCCCCGGGGGCGGTCCGGAAGGGGCCTCCGGCTCGACGGTGCTCGACCAGTTCGGGCGCAACCTGACCCAGTACGCCCGCGATCGCAAGTTGGACCCGGTGATCGGCCGGGAGCGGGAGATCGACCGGGTCATGCAGATCCTGTCGCGGCGCACCAAGAACAACCCGGTGCTGGTGGGCGAGCCCGGGGTGGGGAAGACCGCCATCGTCGAGGGCCTGGCCCAGCGGATCATCGCCGGCGATGTGCCCGAGACCCTCAAGGGCAAGCAGATCTACACCCTCGACCTGGGGGCCCTGGTGGCCGGCTCCCGCTACCGCGGCGACTTCGAGGAGCGCCTCAAGAAGGTGCTCAAGGAAATCCGCACCCGCGGCGACATCGTGCTCTTCATCGATGAGATCCACACTCTGGTGGGCGCCGGGGCGGCCGAGGGGGCCATCGACGCCGCCAGCATCCTCAAGCCGATGCTGGCCCGGGGCGAACTGCAGACCGTGGGCGCCACCACCCTGGAGGAGTACCGCAAGCACCTGGAGAAGGACTCCGCCCTGGAACGCCGCTTCCAGCCGGTGCAGGTCGACGAGCCCACCGTGGCGGAGACCATCAAGATCCTCGCCGGGCTGCGGGAGAAGTACGAGACCCACCACGGCGCCCGCTACACCGATGCCGCCTTGGTCAGCGCGGCCAACCTGGCCGACCGCTACATCGCCGACCGGCACCTGCCCGACAAGGCCATCGACCTCATCGATGAGGCGGGGAGCCGGATGCGCATCCATCGGCGCCCCTCCTCGTCGGAGCTGGACGACCTGGACCGGCGCATCGCCGCGGCCCGCGGCCAGAAGGAAGAGGCGGTGCAGAGCCAGCAGTACGAGCGGGCCGCCCAAGCTCGCGACCAGGAGCGGTCGCTGCTCGCCGAGCGCGCCCGCCTCGAATCGGAGCTCTCCCCCGAGCGGCCTTTCTCGTTGATCAGCGAGGAGCAGATCGCCGAAGTGCTCGCCCAGTGGACCGGCATCCCGGTGCAGAGCCTCACCGAGGAGGAGACGGCCAAGCTGCTCCGCATGGAGGAGGAGTTGCACCGGCGCATCGTGGGCCAGGACGAGGCCATCATGGCGGTGAGCCGGGCCATCCGGCGCACCCGGGCCGGGCTCAAGGACCCCAAGCGCCCGGCCGGGTCGTTCATCTTCCTGGGCCCGTCGGGGGTGGGGAAGACGGAGACCGCCAAGGCGCTGGCCGAGTTCCTCTTCGGCAACGAGACCGCCCTGATCCAGCTCGACATGTCGGAGTACATGGAGAAGCACACGGTGAGCCGGCTGGTGGGCTCGCCGCCCGGCTACGTCGGCTACGACGAGGGCGGCCAGCTCACCGAGGCGGTGCGGCGCAAGCCCTTCTCGGTGGTGCTCTTCGACGAGATAGAGAAGGCCCATCCCGACGTCTTCAACACCCTGCTGCAGATCCTCGAGGACGGGCACCTCACCGACTCTCAGGGGCGCACGGTGGACTTCAAGAACACCGTGATCATCATGACCTCCAACCTGGGCACCGCCGACCTGCGGCGCAAGGCGATCGGCTTCACTGCCGACGGCGCCGGCGTCGGCTACCAGCAGATAAAGGACAAGGTCACCGAGGCCCTCAAGCGCTCGTTCCGCCCGGAGTTCCTCAACCGCATCGACGAGGTCATCGTCTTCCACGAGCTGACCATGGCCGAGGTCGGGGAGATCGTCGACCTGATGATGGCCCGGGTGCTCCGCCAGCTGCAATCCCAGGCTCTGGAGCTGATGCTCACCGACCAGGCCAAGGACCTGCTCGCCAGCCGGGGTTACGACCCCCAGCTGGGGGCCCGGCCCCTGCGGCGGGCCATCCAGCGGCTGCTCGAGGACCCGCTCTCCGAGAAGGTGCTCTTCCACGAGTTCCCCGCCGGCGCAACCATCCTGGTGGACGTGGACGAGGACGGCAGCGGGCTCACCTTCACCGGCGTGTCGGCCCCCGACCAGCCCCCGGTGGAGCTGGCGCAGTCCCAGGAGGGCTAGGGAGCCGGCGGCCCAACCGGGCCTCCTGTCCTTTGCGCGTAGACTCCGGCTTGGCCCGTCGCGGGCCGGAGCGGCACCCGGGGAAGAGGAGCCGGATTCCATGAGCACAAGACGGTTTCTCCCGGTGGCGCTGCTCGCGGTTCTCTCGCTGATCGCCGCCGCTTGCGGCGACGACGGGGGGGAGCCGACGACCACCGCCCCGACGACCACCAGGGCGCCGACGACGACCGCCGCTCCCTCGACGACCACGACCACCGCCCCGGCCACTACCACCACGACGCTGCCCGTGAGCCAGATGTGCGAGGTCACCGATACCGGGGGCATCGACGACGGCTCGGTCAACCAGCTGGTGTGGGCGGGCCTCGCTCTGGCCCGTGACCAGCTGGGCATCGAGATCCTCTTCCGGGAGTCGCCGGAGGCGACTGCCTACCGAGCCAACATCGAGTCCTTCGTGAACGAGGGCTGCGACCTGATCGTCACCGTCGGCAGCTCGATGGAGACCGACACCGCGCAGGCGGCCTGCGACTTCCCCGAGCAGCTCTTCGCCATCGTCGGGGCCGTTCCGGTGGCCGGCGCAGGCTCGGCCTGGGCCGATGCCGGGGGGGCCCTCCGCTGCGACTATTCGAACGTGCGTGGGATCACCTTCGCCACCGGGGAGGCGGCCTTCCTGGCCGGGTACCTGGCGGCGGGCATGTCCGAGTCGCGCAAAGTGGGCACCTTCGGCAGTGCCGACGTCGAGTCGGTGACGGCCCTCATGGAGGGGTTCGCGGCGGGGGCCCGCTACTACGGAGAGACCGAGGGGCTCGCAGTGCAAGTCCTCGGCTGGGACCCGGACGACCCGGCCGCGGGGCTGTTCACGGGCCTGGAGGATCTCGAGCAGGCCGGGGTGATCACCGAGAGCCTGGCCGGGGCCGGGGTCGACGTCATCCTGCCCGTGGCCGGTCCCTTCGGCCGCAGCGGGGTGGCCGTCGCCGCCGAGCGCGGCATGCGGGTGATCGGCGGGGGGGCGGACCCCTTCCTCGCCGACCCCGAGTTCGCCGCGGTGTGGCTGACCTCCCTCTTGGAGAACGCGGACGCGGCGGTGCTCGACACCGTGGCCAACGTGGTCGAGCGGGGCGAGGTGGGCGAGCCCTACGTGGGCAACCTGGCCAACCGCGGCGTCGGCCTCGCCCGCTACCGTCAATTGGAGGAGGCGGTACCGGCCGAT
>CAYGYX010000038.1:10556-20593 GCA_964354255.1 uncultured Acidimicrobiia bacterium
TTGAGAACGCGAAGCTTCGCCTTCGCAGCGATCTCGACGGCGGCTTCACCAGGCAGCGCCCCGGGCCACAGGTGTAGGATCGTGGTGCGCGGCTGAAGCTGCGCGCGGACCGAGGAGTCGAGAGGAGTCAGTCTCCGATGAGGAACAAGAGGCTTGTGTTGGTCGCCGTACTGGCGGCCTTTGCCTTGCTCGTCGCCGCCTGCGGCGATGAGGGCGAGGGCGCCGGGCTGAAGATGTGCCAGGTCACCGACTTCGGCGGCATCGACGACCAGTCGTTCAACCAGACCGCCTGGGAAGGGTTCCAGCAGGCCGAAGACGAACTGGGCGTCGAAATCGCCTATCTGGAGTCCGATGACGCCACCGACTATGCCCCGAACATCCAGTCGTTCATGGATCAGGACTGCGAGCTGATCGTCACGGTCGGGTACAACCTGGCGGCGGACACCGCGGCGGCGGCCTGCGCCAACCCGGAGCAACTGTTCGCCATCCTGGACGAGACGCCGGCGGCCATCTTCCCCGGGTCGGCTTGGGCGGATGCCGACGGCAATGCGCTGTGCGAGTTCACCAACGTGCGCGGGGTCACCTTCCAGACCGACGAGGCGGCCTTCCTGGCCGGGTACCTCTCGGCCGGGGTGACGGAGACGGGGATCGTGGCCACCTTCGGCGGCATCGCCTATCCGACGGTGACCATCTTCATGAACGGCTTCGCCGAGGGCGTGGCCTACTACAACGAGGCGAAGGGCACCAATGTCCAGGTTCTCGGCTGGGATCCGGCGACCCAGGAAGGCATCTTCGTGGGTAACTTCGAGAGCCAGGACGATGGCCGGGCGCAGGGCGAGAGCCTGAACGACGAAGGCGCCGACATCATCCTGCCGGTGGCCGGCCCGGTCGGCCTGGGCACCGCCGCCGCCGCGGCCGAGCGCGGCTTCATGGTCGTCGGCGTCGACGCCGACCAGTACTTCACCGCCCCCGAGTACGGTGAGGCGTGGCTGACCTCGATCATGAAGAACATGGATGTGGCAGTGCTCGACACCGTCACCAACGTGGTGGAAACGAGCGCGGTCGGCGAGCACTTCGTGGGCACGCTGGTCAACGGCGGCCTGGATTTGGCCCCCTACCACGACAACGAAGACCGGGTGCCGGCCGAACTGACTGCCGAGATCGAGCAGTTGAAGGCCGACATCATCGCCGCCGGCGGTCTGGCTGCCTTCCTGGAGGGCTAGCCGCCGTCGTCGTCATACCTGCCAACAGGATCCCCCCGGCCCGACCGGGGGGATCCTCTTTCCCGGCCTGCTGGCCGGTCGTGTAGTGTGCGGGCTGCTCAGGGGAGTGAGGGAGCGCCGGGTTGGAACTCCAGCTGCGAGGGATCACCAAGCGGTTCCCCGGCGTGCTCGCCAACGACCACATCGACTTGACGGTGCGCTCTGGGGAGATCCTCGGCCTGCTCGGTGAGAACGGGGCGGGCAAGACCACCCTCATGAACATCCTCTATGGCCTGTACTCGGCCGACGAGGGCGAGATCCTCATCGACGGGAAGCCGCAGCACTTCACCGGCCCCGGCGACGCGATCGCGGCCGGCATCGGCATGGTCCACCAGCACTTCATGCTGGTACCGGTGTTCACCGTGGCCGAGAACGTGGTGCTCGGGGTCGAGCCGGCCCGTCGGATGCCCCTCTGGATAGCGCTGGGCCTCGGGGGGGCGGCGGCGGCCATCATCGCCGGGTCGTCCTTCTCGCTGGAGTGGTTCGGCTGGCCCTCGTGGGCGTGGCTGCTGATACTCGTGGCGATCGGGGCCGCGGCCGGATACCTGTTGCGGCTGGCCTGGCCCTGGGTCCATCGCCTCTTCCGCCGCCGGCGGGCCGGCGGCGCCCTCAACATCGCCGAGGCACGGCGCCAGGTGGCCGAGATCTCCGAGCGCTACGGGCTGAGCGTCGACCCCGATGCCGTCATCGAGGACCTCCCCGTCGGAGTGCAGCAGCGGGTGGAGATCATCAAAGTGCTCTTCCGGGAGGCCCGCGTCCTCATCTTCGACGAGCCCACCGCGGTGCTCACCCCCCAGGAGGTCGAGGAGTTCTTCGGCATCGTCCGCTCGCTGCGCGACTCGGGCAAGGGGATCGTATTCATCACCCACAAGCTCGGAGAGATCCTGGAGATCGCCGACCGGATCACGGTCCTGCGCGACGGGCGGTCGGTCGGCGAGGCCGTTCCCGGCGAGGTGGACCAGGCCGGCCTCGCCGAGATGATGGTGGGCCGTCCGGTGGCGCTCGTCGTCGAGAAGGGCGAAGCACAACCCGGTGCTGCGGTCCTCGAGGTCGAGGACCTGGTGGTGCTCGACGAGCGCGAGCACGCCGCCGTGAACGGGGTCTCCTTCCGGGTGCGGGCCGGGGAGATCGTCGGCATCGCCGGGGTGCAGGGGAACGGCCAGACCGAGCTGGTGCGGGCCCTCACCGGCATGCGGGCGCCGCTGTCCGGCTCCATCAGGGTGGCGGGCGAGTCGGTGGCCGGGTCGAGCCCGCGGACTGTGCACGAGCTGGGGGTGGCGCACGTGCCCGAGGATCGCCTGCGCCACGGGCTGGTCACCTCGTTCACCGTAGCGGAGAACGCGGTGCTCGACTCCTACCACGCCCGCCCCTTCTCGCGCGGCATCCTCATGGACTGGGGGAAGGTGCGGGAGGTGTCCCGGGAGCTGGTGGAGCAGTTCGACGTGCGCACCCCGAGCATCGAGGTGAAGGCTGCCAACCTGTCTGGAGGCAACCAGCAGAAGTTGATCGTCGCCCGGGAGTTCGGGCGATCGGGCCTGGCGCTGGCCATCGCCGCCCAGCCCACCCGCGGCCTGGATGTCGGTTCGATCGAGTACATCCACGGCCAGATCGTCGCCCAGCGCGACCGGGGGGCAGCCATCCTGATCGTCTCCACCGAGTTGGACGAGGTGATGGCCCTCAGTGACCGGCTGCTGGTGATGTACCGCGGCAAGGTGGTGGCCGAGCTCGATCCTCAGCAGGTCACCCCGGCCGACGTCGGCCTGTACATGGCGGGAGCGACACTGTGAGCGACCGACCCGACACCGAAGGCACCCCGGCCCCGGTCGGCGGCGAGCCCGGGAAGAAGAAGGGCCGGCTCACCGACAATCGCCTCTTCCGGGAGATCACCGGGATCGGAGTCGATTGGCGGAGCGCGGTGCTGGTGCCGGTGCTGGCGGTGCTCACCGCTCTCATCGTGAGCGCGTTCATCATCGCCGTCACCGACATCGACTCCCTCCGCATCTGGGGAAGCAACCCGGGGAAGGCCGCCCGCGACACTTTTGGCACCATCGGGAGTGCCTACGCCGCCCTCTTCCAGGGGGCTTTCGGGTCCCTGAGCGCCTGGTCGGAGACCCTGGTGGCGTCGGCACCGCTGATCCTGACCGGCCTGTCGGTGGCGATCGGGTTCCGGGCCGGCCTGTTCAACATCGGCGCCGAGGGGCAGATGATCATCGGCGGCCTGCTGGCCACCATCATCGGCTTCTACTTCCACCTGCCCTGGTTCGTCCACCTGCCCTTGGCCCTGCTCGGCGGACTAGTCGGCGGGGCCATCTGGGGTGGGATCTCCGGCCTGTTGCGGGCCAAGACCGGGGCCCACGAGGTGATCACCACCATCATGCTGAACTGGATCGCCATCCGGTTCCTGGATTGGGCCCTCACCGTCGACTTCATCCAGGCGATGGGCCGGGACGACTCCATCTCCAAGGACGTCCTTCCCAGTTCCCGGCTGCCGCAGTTCTTCAGCGACCCCCGGATCAGGCTCCACTGGGGCATCCTGCTGGCGTTGCTCGCCGCCGGCTTCATCTACTGGCTCCTCTACCGCACCACCGTCGGCTACGAGTTCCGGGCGGTGGGCTACAACCCCGACGGGGCCCACTACGCCGGCATGAACGTCACCTGGCTGTACATCCTGGTGATGGCGGTGGCCGGGGCCATGTCCGGCCTGGCCGGGGCCAACCAGATCCTCGGGCCGCTCGGCCGGGCCACCCCGGGCTTCTCGGCCGGCCTCGGCTTCGACGCCATCGCCCTGGCCCTGCTCGGGCGCTCCCATCCGTTGGGGGTGGTCCTGGCCGGGCTGCTGTTCGGCGCCCTCGAAGCCGGGGGCCGCCAGATGCAGGCGGCCACCGACGTCTCCATCGACCTGATCATGGTGGTGCAAGCGCTGATCGTGGTGTTCATCGCCGCTCCGGCGCTGATCCGAGCCATCTACCGGGTGCGCACCGGCAAGGGGACCGAGCAGATCACCAAGGGGTGGGCGGCATGACCGTCGAGAACGAAGTCCGCTCCCCGGCTGAGGTCCGCCGGGCCCGCTACCTGGGCATCACCTACCTGCTGCTGGCCGCCTTCGTGCTCTGGTTCTTCGGCGTGGGCAGCTGGGGGGAGGGGAGCGCCGCCTTCGGCATCGCTCGTCCCATCGACACCTTCGCCAATATCCCCAACCTGTCGATCCCGGCGGGGCCGCTGGGGATCGCGGTGGCGGTGGTCCTCGCCTTCATGGGCGGCGTGCAGCTCGTCCGGGGATTCGGGCGCTGGCAGAACCGCATGCTCGCCATCGCCTTCGTGCTGTTCATCTTCGCCTTCCTGGGCTGGGCGGCGGCCGGCAAGTCGTTCAGCCTGGTGAGCATGCTGCGCGCCGCCGTGGAGCGGAGCACGCCGATCACCCTCGGGGCCCTGGCCGGCCTGCTGGGGGAGCGGGTGGCAGTCATCAACATCGCCATCGAGGGCCAGCTGCTCGGGGGCGCTTTCGCCGGGGCGGTGGTCGCGTCCATTGCCGGCAACGCCTGGGCCGGGGTGTTGGGCGCGATCGGGGTCGGGGTGCTGCTGGGCTGGGTGCTGGCCGTGCTGGCGATCCGCTACCGGGTGGACCAGATCATCATCGGCGTGGTCATCAACATGTTCGTGCTCGGCCTTACTTCCTTCCTGATGCTGCGTTTGCTGGCCGGGAACCGCCACCTCAACTCCCCGCCCACCCTGCGCTCGTGGCGGATCCCCGGGCTGGGCGACATCCCGTTCATCGGGCCGATCTTCTTCGACCAGACCGTCTTCGTCTATGGGTCGCTGATCCTGGTGGCGGTGCTGGCCTACGGCCTGTTCCACACCCGCTGGGGCCTGCGGGCCCGGTCGGTCGGCGAGCACCCGCGGGCGGCCGACACGGTGGGCATCAACGTCTATCGGTACCGCTACCTCAACGTGCTGCTGGGAGGGGCGGTGGCCGGCTTCGGCGGCGCCTACTTCACCATCGGGACGGTGGGCCGCTTCGACGAGAACATGACCACCGGCCGCGGCTTCATCGCCCTGGCCGCCATGATCTTCGGGCGCTGGCACCCGGTGGGGGCGCTGTCGGCCGGGCTCATCTTCGGGTTCGCCGACGCCCTGGCCGGGAAACTCGGGGTGCTGCAGACCGGCATCCCGTCCGAGTTCCTGCTCATGGCCCCGTACATCGCCACCCTGGTGGTGGTGACCGGCATCATCGGCAAGGCCCGCCCGCCTGCCGCCGACGGTGCAGTGTACGAGAAGGAGTGACTTCGCCTCCCCCGCGGGGCGGGGGAGGCGCGAGGCGGCGCAGCCGCCGAGCGGAGGGGGGCACCGCAGAGGGAGGTTCCGCGGTGGTAGAGCCGGCCCGGTTCGTGCCGGGCCGGCCGGTCTGCGCCGGGGGAGACGCGGCCGAAGGCCGCAGAGGGGGCCTCCGCTCAGGTGGAGTGGGCCCGGCCTGCGGCCGGGCCACCGGCGAAGGTTCACCGGCACTACCCTCGCCCGGATGCCAGAGCCGCGCTCCTCGCTTCCCACCGCCGTCGCCCTGCTCGCCGCGGCCTACGTGGCCGCCCAGATGCTGTCCGACGTCTCCAGCCTCAAGATCACCGAGGTGGCCGGGTTCAGCATGGACGCCGGGACGCTGGTCTACCCCTTCACCTTCACCATTCGCGACCTGGTGCACAAGGTGGCCGGCAAGCAGGCGGCCCGGGCCCTCATCGTCGCCGCGGCGGCGATCAACCTGTTCATGGCGGGGCTGTTCTGGGTGGTGGACCGCCTCCCGGCGGTGCCGGGGGTGGGGCCGCAGACCGACATGTTCGGGGATGTGCTCTCCCCGGTGTGGCGCATCGTCCTTGCCTCGATCCTGGCCGAGGTGGTGTCGGAGCTCATCGATACCGAGGCCTATGCGCGCTGGGTGGCCCGCTTCGGGCAGCGCCGGCAGTGGGGGCGAGTGCTGGTGTCGAATGCGGTGGCGGTGCCCATCGACTCGGCGATCTTCGTCCTGATCGCCTTCGCCGGGGTACTGAGCACGGGGAACGTGGGCGAGACCTTCCTCACCAACGTCGTGGTCAAGCTCCTGGTGACCCTGGTGTCGATCCCCTGGATCTACCTGGTGCGGCCCGGCGGGCCCCGCCGCCCGGATCAGCCGGTGGTGTCGGGGGAGATCCGCCCGTAGAACAGGATCTCCTGGGCGGCCAGCTCCCTGAACGGCTCGCGCCCCTCGTAGGACTGGCCGATGTAGGCGCTGGTGATGGTGAGCTGCACGCTCGAGGTGCGCAGGCTGCGCAGCTGCACCCGCTGCGGCTGGTTGCTGTCTTCCAGTTCGACGATGGTGGCCTGGGGCAGGTCGTCGATGACGATCTCCACCCCCTTCATGCGGGCGTTGCGCTCGAAGCGCTCCTGGTCCTCCAGGTTGTGGATGTAGACCTCGCTGATCTGCACCGGCGGGGAGAAGAGGAAGGTGACCACCGCCCCGACCCCGCCCTCGCGAGCATTCCAGGAGTTGTCGGGATCCTCGTCGATGAGGGCGGAGCAGGGGAAGTCGGCCAGCTCCGAAGTGCAGTCCACCCGGATGGGGTGGAGCTGCACTATGTCGAGCGGTACCTGGGTGGTGCTGGTGGTGCTGCTCGAGTCGGCCGCTGTTCCCCCTCCCCCGCGGAACACGTTGACGGCGAGGGCCAGCAGGGCGACGACGAGGATCACTCCGGCGAGCACCATCAGGGCCCGGGCCCCGGCGGTGGTGCGCAGCATGGGCTGGGGAGCCACCGGGAGCATGGCCTGGGAGAGGCGGGCGCCGCACGACTCGCAGTGGCGGTTGAACGGCGGGTTGGGTGTGCCGCAGGACGGGCAGGGGATGCCGCTCGGGGGGCCTCCCTCGCCGCCACCGTCTCCGGAGGAGATCGGTTCCCACGAACGCGGCACCGACCGGCGTTCCTCGCCGCTGGGGGAGCCTTCGAGTTCGAAGGGCTCGAAGATCTCGTCGGAGTGATCGCTGGGTCTGTCGTCCACGGTGCTCACTTGAGGGCGGTCTCAACCAGCACCGTACAGAGGCGCCGGTGCCCGGCCGCGGTATTGTGCCACGGATGCAAGGTATTGCCGTCCAGGCACTGGCTCAGGTGCGGGTGGCCGAGGGATGGTCGGCAGGGAGCGTGCTGGGGACGATCCTGTTGATCGTTCTCGTGCTCGCCGCCCTGTGGGCCGCCTTTCTTGTCGGTCGCCGGCGGTAGCGTCGCCTCGTGGGCTACCGCTGCGCCGCCTGTGGCTACTTCAGCCCGAAGTGGATGGGCTTCTGCCCCGGCTGCGGCAGTGAGGCTGCCCTGGTCGAAGCCGCGCCGTCGGCCCGGCCTACCGCGGGGCGCGCCGCCCGGGTGGTGCCCCTCGCCGAGGCCGGCCGCGACGATCCGGGGCGCCGGCCTACCGGCCTGGCCGAGGTCGATCGAGTGCTCGGCGGAGGGCTGGTGGCGGGGGCCACGGTGCTGGTCGGGGGCGAGCCCGGGGTGGGTAAGTCGACCCTGCTGCTGCAGGTGGCGGCGGGCCTGGCCGCCGGCGGGGGCAAGGCCCTGCTGGCCAGTGCCGAGGAGTCGGCCGGTCAGGTGGCGTTGCGCGCCTCCCGGCTCGGCATAGCCCTGCCCGGTGTGCTGCTGGCCTCCGAGCGTGATGTGGACGCGATCATCGCCGCCGCCGACCAGGTTCGCCCCGACCTGCTGGTGGTCGACTCGGTGCAGACGGTGGCCGCCGCCGAGGTGGGCGGCGCCCCGGGCGGGGTGGCCCAGGTGCGGGAGGCGGCGGCCCGCTTGGTGCACTTCTCCAAGGAGAGCGGGGTGCCAGTGGCCCTGGTCGGCCACCTCACCAAAGACGGCGCCATCGCTGGGCCCCGACTGCTCGAGCACATGGTCGATGTCGTCCTCTATCTCGAGGGCGATGTGGAGCGGGGCCTGCGGGTGCTGCGCAGCCTCAAGAACCGCTTCGGCGCCACTCACCAGGTGGGCCTGTTCGAGATGGGCGACGGCGGCCTCAGGGAAGTGCCCGACCCCTCCGGATGGCTGGTGGCGGGCTGGCGGGGCGGGGTGCCGGGCAGCGTGGTGTTCCCCTCCGTCGACGGGCGTCGGCCGCTGCTGGTCGAGGTGCAGGCCCTCGTCTCGCAGGCGGGGGTGGCCCAGCCTCGGCGCAGCGTGCGGGGCTTGGAGCTTGCCCGGGTCCACCAGGTGCTGGCGGTGCTCGAGCGCCACGCCCACTTCTCGTTCTCCGCCCGTGACGTGTACGTGTCGGTGGTGGGGGGCTTGCAGGTGCGCGACCCGGGCGCCGACCTGCCGGTAGCCATCGCCCTGGTCTCTTCCCTCCTCGGGCAGGCGCTGCCCGCCACCGCCGCCTGGGGCGAGGTGGGGCTCACCGGCGAGGTGCGGGCGGTGGCCTACGGCGAGCGGCGGGCCGCCGAGGTGGCCCGGCTCGGGACGGAAGTAGCGGTTGGCCCCACCGGCAACGGGCAAGATCGCATCGACCTGGCCCTGGCCCGCGCCGGACTCCACCCCCTGGTTCCCGAGCGCCCAACCCGGCGGGCGTAGTAGCCTCGACCGGGAATGACCAAGCGCGACGGCGCTCTCGACGTCCTTCGCTCGCTGGCCCCCGGGACCCCGCTACGGCGGGCGGTTGAGCTGATCCTCAGCCAGGACTCGGGAGCGCTCATCGTCCTCGGCTATGGGCCCGACGTCGAGGCCATCTGTAGCGGTGGCTTCCACCTGAACGGGGCCGACTTCAGCCCGGCCCGCCTCGCCGAGCTGGCCAAGATGGACGGGGCGGTGATCGTCGACGAGCGCGCCGAGGTGATCTACCGGGCCAACGTCCACCTCATCCCCAACCCCGCCATCCCCACCGGGGAAGCGGGCACCCGGCACCGCACCGCCGAGCGGGTGGCGATGCAGACGGGGCGCCCGGCGGTGGTGGTCAGCCAGGGCCGGTCGATGGTCACCGTGTACTCGCGGGCCGGCAAGCAGGAGCTGCGCAGCCCGACCGCACTGCTGGAGGCGGCCAACCAGAACCTGCTCACGCTGGAGAGGTTCCGCTGGCGGCTCAACGAGGTAGAGGAGCGCCTGACCCAGCTGGAGGTGGACGACATCGTCACTTGCCGCGATGTGGTGCGGGTGCTGCAGCGCGCCTCCCTGGTACACCACATCGCTCGCGACCTCGAGCACTACACGGTGGAGCTGGGCGGGGAGGGGCACCTGACTCGCATCCAGCTGGAGGACCTCCTGGCCGGGGTGCAGGAAGTGGCCGAGCAGGTCTACGTGGACTACGCCCGTACCTACCCCCCCAAGCAGCGCCAGCCCCTGGAGTTGCTGGCGGGCCTGACCATGGAGCACGTCAGCGATGCCTCCCGGGTGGCCTCGCTGCTCGACCTCGGCCCGCTCGACGCGCGGGCCCGGCCCCGCGGCTACCGCGTCCTCAACCGGGTGCCCCGCCTGCCCGAGGCGGTGAAGGCGTCCCTGGTGGCCACCTTCGCCGACTTGGCGCACCTGCTCGAGGCCACGGTGGCCGAGCTCGACCAGGTGGAAGGGGTGGGACGGACCCGGGCCCGGCAGCTGCGCCACTACTTCGACCGTCTGCTCGAATCGAATCGGGCTTGGGCGCTCGCGGAGGGGTGAACCGGGCCGGGACGAAGCCGTGTCCTGAACCCAGACCCGCCCACGCCAACAGGAACCGTGGCGTCGGGGCGCGCGCCGGCGGCGCGGTCACTTAGGGCAGGCTACCGAACAGGCGGGGGATCACCTC
>CAYGYX010000039.1:0-20553 GCA_964354255.1 uncultured Acidimicrobiia bacterium
AGGAAGGCGTAGGGGGTTTCGTACAGGAAGTTCGAGACTCGCGAGGTGTACACGTCGGCGTAGCGCTCCACCTGGCGGGCGAAGAGGCTCTTGTCGTAACCGGAGCGCATGAGCGGCCCCCACGACGGGTTGCGGATCTCCCCGGCCGCCCGGGCCAGGGGGGCGATGCGGTCGTCGAGGGCCACCAGCGCCTCCTGGAGGCGGGTGGTCTCGGCATCCGACTGGGCCGCCTCCGGCCCGGCCGGGGCGTACCGGTGGCGGGCCCGCTGGCGGGCCAGGCGGGTGCGGGCCAGGGTGCGCTCCAGGTTCTCCTTCTCCGCCATCAGCGCCCGCAGGGCCTCCTCGGTGGGGCGGAAGGCCTCGAGCTCGTCGATCTCCGGCTCCAGTTCACGCAGGATCAAGGCCGTCCGCCAGCGCAGCGCCGCCTTGCTGACGTGAACGTCGGCGTAGAGGTGGTCCCCGACGTAGAGGATCTCGTCTCCAGACAGGCCCAGGTGCTCCTCGACCTGGGGGGCACACCCTCCGAAGTACACGCCGCCCGGCTCCAGGTCGCCGCGCTGGGGCCGCAGCAGGCCCTGCTCCTCATCGATGACCCGGTATAGGGGACGCTGCTCGGAGAAGAACCCGGGCTTGTCGGCGCCGACGATGACCAGGTCGAAGAGGTCGCGCCAGGTCATGCCCTTGGGCAGCACGCGGTCGAAGGCTCGCTCCATCAGTCGTCGGGTGTAATCCCAGTCGGAGTTGGTGATCAGCATCAGGCGCTTGCCGGCGTAGCGCTGGTCGAGCAGGGCGGTGGGAGCCTCGGGGTCGGGGACCAGGAAGCGCTCCGGGTCGGCGAGGATCTCCTCTTTGAGGGTGCCGGGGAGGTGGGCTTCGTCGACGGACGCTCGCACCACCCGGTAGAGGTCGGCGTAGGACATCACCCCGCCGAGGTGCCCGGCGTCGAGCAGGTCGACCATCTGGGAGAAGAGGGTGGCCTCCGAGAGGGTGAAGAGCGTGTTGAGGAACACGAACCGGGGGTCTCCGATGTCCACCACGGTGCCGGAGTAGGCGGCCCGCAGCTCCTCGAACTCCAGGAAGCGGGTGCCGTGGGCGGCCCGGATCACGTAGCCGAAACGGGTGGGCTTGACCAGGTTCCCCAGCTCCAGGTCGATGGTGAGCCCTCGAATGACCCGGGTTGGGTCGAAGCGGAGGCCGTCAATCGGCCAACCCCGCCGGGCCAGGTAGGGGAGGGTGTGCTCGTAGGCCCGGCGCTCCCATTCCTCGACCCGGTAGTGGACCAGGGTGTAGTCCATGTCGTAGCCGATGGCCCGGATACGGCGCAGGTTCAGGGTGCGGTTGCTGAAGACGCGGCGGTGGAGGGGGACCTCTGTGGGCAAGGTGCCGATCATGGTACGGCGCCCCGGTTCTGGGCGTCGGCGTCACTCGGCCGTGCTTGCGTTGATGGCTATTGACCCTTAATCATGCACATGATAGGATTCGACCAAGATCGAATGATGAAGGGATGATCGAACATGACAGTCAGCGGGCCCCGGGTGCGAGACCTCACCGGCAGGCGGCGCCGCTTGAGCGTGCAGGTAGTCTCCGGCCCGGCCTTCGAGCTACTGGCGAGCGCGTTCGTGGTCACCATGGGGGAGGCGGAGGCCCAGGAGTACGAGGCGGGCCCGGAGCTGTTCGAACGGACCCGGCAGGTGGCCGCGGGCGGTTTGCTGACCGAACTGGAGGAGGTCGGCTGCGGCGACCTGTGGCTCGGTCTCGTCGGCCAGGCCTATCTGAGCCCGGAACCGCGGCAGGTGACGAGCTTCCTCGACCACCTGGCCGGGGCCGACCCGGTGGCAGTCCGGCGGGGCCTCGTCGCCATGCAGGTTCACAAGAAGGAGGCTGCGGCCGAACTGATCGACCGGGCCGCGACCGGCGACGGCGAGGCCGTCGAGCAACTGGCGGCGCTGTGCGACGAGGAATGCGCCACCGGCTTGCGGGCGCTGCTGGCGCAGAGGCCGGCGAGAAGCCTCGAGGCGCTGGTCCGGGTCCTGCGACGTTTCGACCAGGAGGTGTTCCACGGGGGTGAGGACACCGCCGCCGCCCTGGCCCGCGACGCCGATGAGAAGCGAGCCCTGGCCGCCACCATGCCCCCGGACCGCCTGGTGGAGACAGCGACCAACGGCGTCACTTTCACCATGCAGCCCGAGGTGAGCGGTGTGGTGCTGGTCCCGTCGGCGGTGACCCGGCCCTGGGTGGCCAACCTGGAGCACGGGAGCCTGCGCATCTTCATGTACCCGGTGGCCGAGGAGGTGCTCAGCGCCGACCCCGATGCACCGTCACCCTGGATGCTCGGCTTCTACAAGGCGCTGGCCGACGAGAGCCGGCTGCGCATCCTGAACATGCTGGCGTCGGGCCCCGCCTCGCTGAGCCAGGTGGCCGAGCGTCTGGGGCTGGCCAAATCCACCGTCATCCACCACATGCGGGCCCTGCGCAGCGCCGGGTTGGTGCTGATCACGGTGGGGGCGGAGAAGGAATACAGCCTGCGGACCCAGGCCATCCCCGAGGCCGGGCGCCTGCTCCGGTCGTACCTGTCCGGGCCGGCCGGGGCCGAGGGCAAGAGCTCTGACACTGAAAGGACGAGATGATGAGCTACGGGTTTTGCGACCTGAGGTTGGCCGAGGTGTTGGCCGAGCAGCACCGGGCGGCTGGGTGGCGGGCTCGGATCAGGACTAGGAGAAGGCACTACTCGCGCGAGCGGCCGTCGGAGCGGAGCGGCGAACCGGGGTGCATCGCCCTGCGTCGGCCGGCCCACTCGGGAGCGGCCGGGAACAACTGAGCCCACCGGAGCGCTTCCTCCGGAACAACGGAGCCGGCCCCCGGGGCCGGCTCCGTCTCGCCCTGGGTTGCCGTCAGGCTCCGGCGCCGGTGATCGGCGCGGCGTCGGCGAAGCGCACCCAGACCGTCTGCTGGGCTAGCGGGTTCTCGATCCCGGCGACGGCGAGGGCGTCCTTGATACGCCGGCGGGCCAGGCGGGCTACCGCCCACTGCTCGCCCGGGTCGACCTTGAGTAGCAGGCGGATGGTCACCGAGGACTCGCCCAGGTCCTCGATCCCCAGGACCTGGGGCTCCTCCAGGATGGTGGCGTCCGGCGATCGGTCGCGCCAGAGGGCGTCGGCCGTCTCCTTGATCACCCGGGTGGCGAGGTCCAGGTCGGCCTCGTAGGCGATCGCGATGTCGAGAACGGCCCGCGCCCAGTGCTGTGACTTGTTGGCCACCCGGCGAATCTCCCCGTTCGGGACGAACCAGACCGTGCCGTTCACGTCGCGCAGGCGGGTGGTGCGCAGGCGGATCTCCTCCACCACCCCGGAGGCCTCGCCGAGGTCGACCACGTCGCCGATCCCGTACTGGTCCTCGGCGAGCATGAACAGCCCGCTCAGGAAGTCGCGGACCAGGGTCTGGGCCCCAAAGCCCAGGGCGATGCCGACGATCCCCGCCCCGGCGATCAGTGGCCCCAGGTTGATGCCGAACTCGCCCAGGATGATCAGGGTCGCCAACCCCCAGATGACCACCGACACCACGCTGCGCAGCACGGTGCCCAGCGCCTGAGCCCGCTGCCGTCCCCGCTCCCGCTGCTCGGCCAGGCGCCGGGCCTTGGCCGCCGCGCGGTCGCTCCGGGGGCGGGCGGGCGCCTGCTCCTCCTCGATCGCCCGCACCTGCGCCTCCCGCTGAACCACCAGGCGGTCGACGAGACGGCGGATGCCCCGCCGGAGCAGGCGGCTCAGGAGGAAGGCGATGGCGATGACCAGTAGCACCTTGAGGGGCTTGGCCACCATCCACTCGCCCACCCGGGCAAGGGTGTCGTTGCCGGTGAGGTCGTAGAGCAGCTTGCAGACGATGCCGGGTGCATCACCGCAGGCGCCGGTCAGCCCGGCCTCCGGGGCCGCCTGGGCCATCAGCAGGGTAGTGAGGGTTCCGGTCATGATGTCCTCCAGTGCTGCCTGCCTGCCAGAACCTAGTGAGCGGGGGAGGCAGGGTGCCCGCTCAGCGCCTGGTTCTCCTTGTTGCCGAAGCCGCAGCCGTTCCCTACCGTGCCCCGAGCGATGGCCCTGGACGAATACCGCCGCGCCAACCGGGATAACTGGGATGACCGGGTCCCCATCCACTGGGACTCGCCCGTCTACGACACCGTCGGCTTCATCGCCGACCCGGGGCGGCTCAGCACCGAGGTGGCCTTCGATGCCCCCTGCGTCGGCGAGGTGGCCGGCAAGCGCCTGCTGCACCTGCAATGCCATATGGGCAAGGACACGCTGTCGTGGGCCCGGCTCGGGGCGGAGGTCACCGGGGTCGACTTCTCGGAGCCGGCCATCGCCGCCGCCCGTCGCCTCAGCGTGGAGAGCGGCACCCCGGGGCGCTTCGTAGTGGCCGAACTGTATGACGCCCCGCAACTGCTGCCGGAGACCTTCGACGTGGTCTACACCGGGGTGGGGGCGCTCAACTGGCTTCCCGACATCGCCCGCTGGGGGGAGGTAGTGGCCGGGTTCCTGCCGCCGGGCGGGCTCTTCTACATCCGCGAATGCCACCCGATGCTGTTCAGCCTCGACTGGCGTGAGGACGAGGCGCTGGTGGTCCGCTACCCGTACTTCCAGACCACCGATCCGGTGCCCGACGACGACCCGTCCACCTATGCCGGCCCGGGGACGGTGGGCCACAGCCGCACCTACGAGTGGAACCACGGCCTGGCCGAGGTCGTCACCGCCCTGCTCGACGTCGGCCTGGTGCTGACCTCGCTGCGGGAGCACCGGGAACTGGCCTGGCAGGGACTGCCCCAGATGGCCCGCGGGGAGGACGGCCTGTGGCGCCTGCCCGAGCGGCAGCGGGACCTGGTCCCGGTCATGTACTCGCTGGCGGCGCGCCGGCCGGGGTGAGCTCCCGGCCTACCCGATCCCCCCGTCCCCGGCATAATCACTCCATGCGCTTGCTGGTCGTCGAGGATGAGGTCCGACTCGCCGAGGCTTTGCAGAGGGGCCTCGAGGCCGAGGGGTTCGAGGTCGACCTGGCCTTCGACGGCAACGACGGGCTTGCCCGGGCTCTCGGCGAGCGCTACGACGCCATCGTGCTGGACATCCTCCTTCCGGGGATGAACGGCTTCCGGGTCTGCGCCGAGATACGGGCGGCGGGCAACTGGACGCCGATTCTGATGCTGACTGCCAAGTCGGGGGAGTTCGACGAGGCCGAGGCCCTCGATACCGGGGCCGACGACTTCCTCTCCAAGCCCTTCTCCTACGTGGTGCTGGTGGCTCGGCTGCGGGCCCTGGTGCGACGGGGGAGCGGGCCGCGCCCGGCTCCCTGCCAGGTGGGCGACCTGCGCCTCGACCCGGCCGCCCGCACCTGTGACCGGGGCGGGGTGCCCATCCACCTCACTCCCCGCGAAGTGGACCTGCTCGAGGCGCTGATGAGCCGGCCGGGCGAGGTGGTCGGCAAGCAGGAGTTGCTGGAGCGGATCTGGGGGCCCGGCGCCGACGTCGATCCCAATGTGGTCGAGGTGTACCTGGGCTACCTGCGGCGCAAGATCGACCGGCCCTTCGACCGGGACACCCTGCGCACGGTGCGGGGCGTGGGGTACCTGCTGGCGGCCGACTGATGCCCCTGTTCCGGTCCGTCCGCTCGCGCATCACCGTGATCACCACCCTGTTGGTCGGCGCGGCCCTGGTGGCCGGCGGCGTGGGCCTGTTGCTGATCACCCGCCGGGCCCTCATCAGCGACGTGCGGGTCACCCTGACCCGGAACCTCATCGACGCCCGGCGGGAGCTGGACCGGGGGGTGGCCACCGAGCTGGCCCTGCTCTCCCTCGGGGTGGCGGTGGACCCTTTCGCGGTCACCTCGCAGATGATCGACCGCACCTGCGCCCCGCTGCTCGCCGACGCCTACGGGAGCGAGGAGCGCCGGTTCTCCGACTTCTACTACCTGAGCGGGATCGACGATGCCGCCGTCCTCGCCTACGAGACCTGTACCCAGCGCACCAACCCCCTGTTCTCCTCCACCGAGCGCTGTGAGCGGGTGGCCATCTCCTCAGTCGGCAACCCGCTGGTGAGCTTCGCCGGATACGCGGAGATGGCCTCCTCCGAACAATTCCGCAACGCCTTCGACGAGTGCCTGGCGGGAGAGGTGCTGGTCGATGAGCGGGTGGCGGCGGCGGTGGGCGTGTGTGACCGCGTCATCTCCGCCGCCTTCGACGATGTCGACGTGCTCGACCGCCAGGCCGTGGAGGTCCGCCTGCAGGATGTGCTGTTCACCTACGCCGCCTGCATGCGGAGCAACGGGGTGCCCGACTACCCGGACCTCACCCTGACCGGGCTGGGGGAGGGGGGCGGGCTCTCGGTGCTCACCGGGCTGGTAGGCAGGTCGGTGGTGTTGCCCTCGCTGGACGCGGTGAAGGCCGATGTGGAGACGTTCGGCCGGGTGATCTCGGTGGTGGTGCCGGTGCTGGTGGTGGTCCTCGCCCTGTCCACCTGGCTGGTGGTGGGCCGGGCGCTCCGCCCGGTGGAGGCCATTCGCTCGCGGGTGGCCCAGATCGGGGCCGGCGACTTGCACCAGCGGGTGCCCGACCCCGGGACGGGGGACGAGGTCGGTCGGCTGGCAGCCACCATGAACCGCATGCTCGACCGGCTGCAGCGCTCTTCGGAGCGGCAGCGCCGCTTCATCTCGGATGCCTCCCACGAACTGCGGAGCCCGCTGGCCTCCCTGCGCACCCAGCTGGAAGTGGCCCTGGTTCATCCCGAGCGGGCCGACTGGCCGGGAGTGGCCTCCGGGGTGCTCGAGGAAGGGGGGCGCATGGAGCGCCTGGTCGACGACCTCCTCGCCCTGGCCCGGGCCGACGAGGGCGCCGTGCTGGCCCACACCGAGGAGCTGGACCTGGGGGAGATCCTCGCCGCCGAAGCGGAGCGAGTGGAGGGCCTGGCGGTGGACACATCGGGAGTCGTCCCGGTGGTGGTGCGGGGCGACCCGCAGTCGCTGCGTCGGGCGGTCCGCAACCTGCTCGACAACGCCCGACGCCACGCGGCCAGCCGCATCGTGCTCCGGGTCTCCCTCGAGGGTGACGAGGTGCTGGCGGTGGTGGAGGACGACGGCGCCGGAATCCCCGAGGCCGACCGGGAGCAGGTGTTCGAGCGGTTCGCCCGTCTCGAGGAATCCCGGGACCGCGATGCCGGGGGCACCGGCCTGGGCCTGGCGGTGGTGCGAGAGATCGTGCAGGCGCATGGGGGCACGGTGGTGGCGGAGGCGGGCGACGAAGGGGGCGCCCGCCTGGTAGTCCGTCTCCCCACTCGCTCCCGGCCGTAGGTGGCGGTGGGCCAAGGCCGGGAACGGTTACTCTTCCGGCGCCGTCCGGGCCATCCTCCCGGCGGACGGAGGCAAGCAGGATGGCGGAGCGAGGACGAAGCAGCTGGCAGCTGGCCCTGGCAGCCGGGCTGGTGATGGCCTCTGTGCTGGCCGCCCCTGCCGCGGTTAAGGCAGGAGCGGAGCCCGCGCCAAGGATCGTGGGCGGGCAGGAGGCCGACCCACCCGGGGTCTACCCCTTTATGGTGGCCCTGGTGCAAAGAGGCCTGCCGCCCTACCGGGGCCAGTTCTGCGGTGGAGCGTTGATCGCACCGGATTGGGTACTGACCGCCGCCCACTGCGCCGCCCTGGGAGAGGACGGTATCGACGTGGTGATCGGCCGCCACAACCTGCGCACCGGCGGGGAGCGGATCCGGGCTGCCTCGGTCACCATCCACCCCGATTTCGACGGCCGCAGCCTGATCAACGACGTCGCCCTTCTCCGCCTGGCCAGGCCGACCGAGTACGCACCGGCGAACCTGCCTGTCGGCCGGGCACTCGAGATCGTCGGGGCGGCGGTCACCGTCACCGGCTGGGGAGCGACGGAGGCGCGGGCGGGAAGCGCCGTCCTCCAGGAGGCGCAGATCCCACTGGTCTCGGATGCTCAGTGTCTGGCCGCCTATGAGGATTGGTTTGTCGCCGGAGTCATGATCTGCGCTGGGGATATGCTGGACGGTGGGATCGACTCCTGCTTCGGGGACAGCGGGGGCCCGCTGTTTGCCACCCTGGGGGGCAGCTTCACCCTGGTCGGCCTGGTGTCGTGGGGCGACAGCCCGTGCGCCCAGGCCGGCAAGCCGGGCGTCTACGCTCGCGTCTCGGCGCTGGTGTCGTGGATCACCAGCGTGTCCGGGGTTGCGCCGCCCAGCCCCGCTTGCGGAGGGGTGGAGGCCACCAAGGTGGGGACCGGGGGGGACGACGTGATCACGGGGACCGGCGGGGACGATGTGATCGTCGCGCTGGGGGGCAACGACCGGGTGGTGGGAGCCGGCGGTGCCGACCTCATCTGCGGCGGGGTCGGCAACGACCGCCTCGATGGGGGGGCGGGGGCCGACCGCCTGTACGGGGGCGCCGGCGACGATGTGCTGCGGGGCCTGGCCGACCCCGACATCCTCTACGGCGAGGGTGGCGCGGATCTGCTCGACGGCGGCGGCGGCGCGGACCTGCTGTTCGGGGGGCCGGGCGATGACGCCCTGTACGGAGGGGCGGGTGCCGACACGGGCTACGGCGGACCCGGTGGGGACTCGTGCACCGTGGAGACGGTTGGCTCCTGCGAGGGCTGAGACCGGGCGGAGGAGAGCCCCTGGGGAGGCGGGCGGCCGCTAGGGTGGCCGCGCGATGGAGGCCCTGGTCGCGCTCGGCTACCTGATCGGCGCCTTCCTCGTCGGTTCGATTCCGTTCTCTTACCTGGTTGCCCGGATGTCGTCCGGGGCCGACCTGCGCCGGGTAGGCAACGGCACGGTGTCGGGGACCGGGGTGGGGGCGTCGTCCGGCTTCTGGCCGATGGCGGCGGCCGGTCTGCTCGACATCGGTAAAGGGGCCGCCGCGGTGATCCCGATGGCCGGCGACCACCCCTTGCTCGCTGCCCTCGGCGCCGGGGCGGCGGCCGCCGGGCACAACTGGTCGATCTTCCTGCGCGGGGCGGGCGGGCGCGCCATCTCCGTGGCCGGTGGGGCAGCGCTCGTGCTGGCCTGGCCGGGCGCGGTGGTGCTCGCCCTCGGTCTGGCGATCGGCCGGCTCTTCCGGCAGACGGGTCTAGGCTCTTTCATCGCCCAGACCGCCCTGCCCGGCGTGCTGGCGGTGACCGACGGCGGGGTGGGGGCTGTGCTGGGGGGCGCGCTGGTGGCGCCGATGTGGTTCAAGCGGGTGCTGGGGAACGGCCCGCCGCAGGAGCGGCGGCCGGCGGTGTACCTGAGTCGCCTGCTCTTCGACAATGATGAGGGAATGACGGAGCCGGGAAGGCCTTCCGGCTGAAGTAGGGTCGTGCCAGCAAGATAGGCAGCGCATGCCCGTCAGGGTCATCACCGACAGCACCGCCGCCCTCGACGACGCCACGGCCGCCGCCTACGGCGTCGCGGTCGTGCCGGACCGGGTCATCCTGGGTGATGTCAGCTATCGCGACGGTGCCTTCCCCCTGTCCGAGCTGCTCGCCCGTTTCGACGAGGGGGTGAGCACCGCCGGCCCGGCTCCCGGTGACTTCGTCGAGGCGCTGGCGGGGGCGGTCGATGGGGCGGTGGTGCTGACCGTGGCCGCCAACCTCAGCAGCAGCTTCAAGGCGGCGACCGTCGCCGCGTCCATCGCGGCCGATCGCCGGGTGCGGGTGCTGGACACGGGCACCGCGGCCGGCGCCCAGGCCCTGGCCGCCCTGCACGCCGCCCGGGTAGCGGCCGGGGGGGCGAGCCTGGACGAGGTGGAGGCGGCGGCCCGCCGGGCCCTAGATGGGGTGCGGCTGTTCGGAGCGCTGGAGACTTTCGAGTACCTCGTCCGCGGGGGGAGGCTGAACAGCACGGTGGGCAAGCTGGCAGCCGGGCTGCGGGTACATCCGATCTTCGAGCTGCGGGAGGGCAACATCCGCAGCCTCCGCCCCTGCTTCAGCCGGGAGCGGGCCGTCGGGCGGCTGCTCGGGTACTGGCACCGCTCGCGGGTGGAGGGTGCCCGCCTGCACGTGATCGCCCTGCACGCCCTCGTCCCCGATGGCGCCGAGCGCCTGCTGGAGGCGGTGTGCCGCGAGGTGGAGCCGGAGACCGGGCTGGTGGCCGAGTTCGGGCCGGTGATGGTGGTGCACACCGGCCCCGGCCTGCTCGGCCTCTCCTGGTGGTGGGAAGAGGGCTGATCCTCCCCGATGCGCCGCTACGAGGTCCTCTCCCATACCGCCGACACCGGGATCGTCGCCTATGGGGAGAGCCCGGCCGAGGCTTTCGCCAACGCCGCCTTCGGCGCCTTCGACCTGGTGTTCGACCTGTCTGAGGTCTCCGGCAGCGAGGAGTGCCGGGTGGAGGTGGAGGCCGAGACCCTCGGCGAACTACTGGTGGCCTGGCTCTCGGCGCTGCTGGCCGAGGCCGAGATTCGGGGCCTGGTCTTCTCCGCCTTCCAGGTCGAGATGCTCGCCGGGGGCCGTCTGCGCGGGACCGCCGCCGGCTCTCCCTCGGCCGGGAGGGAGTTGCGCGGCCCGCCGGTTAAGGCGGTCACCTACCACGACCTGGCCGTGGAGCAGGTGCCCGGCGGCTGGCGGGCCCGGGTCATCTTCGACGTGTGACCCCGGCCTACAGTGAGGCCGTGGGCCGTATCCCTTCTCCGATCGCCCGGCGCCGGCTTTGAGATCCCTCCACCTCCCCGAGTGGGATGCGGCGATCCGCTACCACGACCTCCCCGGGGTCGAGCCGGCGGTGGCATTCGTCCACGGCCTCGGGGCTGCCTCCTCGTCGGACCTGGTCGGCGTAGCCGCCCGTGCGCCGTTCGCCCGCCGGCGCCGCCTGCTGATCGACCTGCCCGGGTTCGGGTACAGCGACCGTCCCTACGGGTGTCATTACCGGCTGGTGGATCACGCCCGGTCGGTGGCGGCGGTGCTCGATGCCGCCGGGGCGGGTGGGTGCTGGGTGATCGGGCACAGCATGGGGGGGACCGTCGCCATCACCCTGGCGGCCCTGCGCCCCGACCTGGTGTCGGCCCTGGTGGTGGCCGAGGGGAACCTGGACCCCGGCGTCGGCGCCGGCAGCGTCGAGATCGCGGCCTGGAGCGAGGCGGACTTCGTGAGCCGGGGCCACGCCTTCATGCTCGGCCGCCTGCTGACGGAGGCGCGCTCCGGCGACCCCGCCGTGGGCACCTATGCCGCCGCCTTCCGCCTGGCGGCCCCGCACGCCGTGCATCGCAGCGCGGTCGGCCTCCTCGCTCGCACCCGGCCGACGGCGCGGGAGAGCCTCTACCGCTTCCCCGGCCCGAAGGCCTTTGTCTTTGGGGCGCGTTCCTTGC
Source organism: uncultured Acidimicrobiia bacterium (assembly GCA_964354255.1). GTDB lineage: Bacteria > Actinomycetota > Acidimicrobiia > Spongiisociales > UBA11373 > VGBK01. The sequence continues at coordinate 11,323 of CAYGYX010000039.1, forward strand.
CCGCCGCCGATGAGGAGATCCTGCCGCAGCACGGGGTGGAGGTCCTGGTGGTGCCGGACGCCGGCCACGCCATGATGGTGGAGGCCCCGGAGGCCTTCGCCCGCCTCGTCGGGCGCTTCCTGCGGCACGCTGCCGGCTGAGCCCCGGCCGCTTTCGCCCCGACGGCGCTCTTCGTACAGTGTCGGCATGGAGTTCACCCGCACCGGCGAGGTCACCTGGGAGCTGCGCGCCGAAGGAGGCATGCGGGTGCCGGGCCGGGTCTACGCCTCGCCGAGCCTGTTCGTCAAGGCGGAGGCCGACCGCGCCCTGCAGCAGGTGGCCAACGTCGCCCACCTGCCCGGGATCGTCGAGGCTTCGTTCGCCATGCCCGACATCCATTGGGGCTACGGGTTCCCCATCGGTGGGGTGGCGGCCACCGACGTGGAGCGGGGCGGGGTGGTCTCCCCAGGCGGGGTCGGGTTCGACATCTGCTGCGGCGTGCGTCTGCTGTCGTCGGCCCTCACCGAGGACGACTTCCGGCGGCAGGGCACTGCCGTCATGGCCGAACTGGACGCTCGCATCCCCCGCGGCCTGGGCAAGGGGGCGGTGGCCGGTAAGCGGCTGCTCGACGACGTGCTTGCCCGGGGGGCGGCGGCGGTGCTCACCGCTGGGTTCGGAGTCCCGGCCGACCTGGAGCGCTGCGAGGAGCGGGGCACCTCGGCCGGGGCCGACCCGGGGGCGATCTCGGCCCGGGCCCTGGAGCGGGGCGGGGGGCAGCTGGGCTCGCTCGGTGCCGGCAACCACTTCCTCGAGATCCAGGTGGTGGACCGGGTGCAGGATGCCGAGGCCGCCGCCGCCTTCGGCCTGGCCGAGGGCATGGTGACTGTGATGATCCACTGCGGCAGCCGCGGCCTCGGGCACCAGGTGTGCACCGACCAGCTGGCCGAGATGGGGCGGGCGATGGCCCGCCACGGCATCTCCGTCCCCGACCGCCAACTGGCCTGTGTGCCGGTGCGCTCGCAGGAGGGAGAGGCCTACCTGCGGGCCATGGCCACTGCCGCCAACTTCGCCTGGGCCAACCGCCACCTGCTCGCCCACACGACCCGGGAGGCCTTCGCCGCCGCGCTGGGCACCGGCGCGGGTCAGCTCGGCATGCACCTGGTCTTCGACGTCGCCCACAACCTGGCCAAGGTCGAGGAGCACCAGGTAGGTCGGCACTCGCGCCGCCTCTGCGTGCATCGCAAGGGGGCGACCCGGGCTTTCGGCCCCGGGCATCCCGCCCTGCCGGCCGACCTGCGCCGGGTGGGGCAGCCGGTGTTGATCCCGGGGAGCATGGGGACTGCCTCGTGGGTGCTGCGGGGCGTCGCCGACAACCCGGCCTTTGCCACCGCCGCCCACGGCGCCGGGCGGCTGATGAGCCGCAGCGCCGCCAAGAAGGCCCGGGGGGGCCGGGAGGTGATGCGCGACCTGGAGTCGGAGGGCATCGCGGTGCGGCCGGGGTCGGTGTCGCTGCTCGCCGAGGAGGCCCCCTACGCCTACAAGGATGTCGATGAGGTGGTAGATGTCTGTCGCCGGGCCGGCCTGGCAGCCCCGGTGGCCCGGCTGCGTCCCATCGGGGTGGTGAAGGGGTGAGCCGGACGCGCCCGTCAGCGCAGGCCCCTCGCTTCTTCTTGCCCGGAATCCTGTACAGTTTCTCCATGACTACGGCTCCCCTCACCGAAGTGCGTGATCGTTTGAGCGAGATCGTCGACGACGTGGCCTCGGGCGCCTCTGCCTGGGTGATCACCAAGCACGGCCGACCCGTGGCAGTCATCCTGAGCCACGAGGAGTACGAGTCGCTCATCGAGACCCTCAACGTGCTCTCCGATCCCGACACCATGGCGGCGCTGGCCGAGGCCGAGGAGGACCTGGCAGCGGGACGAGTCACCCCCCTCTGAGCCTTGCCTCACCTGACCGACCGCGCCCGCCGCGACCTGGAAGCGCTCCCGGAGGCTCTGCGCTCCCACGCTCGCCCTCTCTGCGCACGCCTCGACGCCGAGCCCTCGCTCGGCAACAAGCTGCAGGGTCGACTCCAGGGAATCCGCTCGGCCCGCCTCGGCCGGAGCCACCGGATCCTCTACCGGATCGGCGCCTCGGGCATCACCGTGCTCGGCATCCGTCCCCGCCGCGACGCCTACCGGTAGGTACGGCGGACGACCTCTACCCGATCGGCAGGCTCGTCACCGAGAAGGTTGCCCCGCCCACTGCCACCAGGCGGCCGGTGACGGTGCGCACCTCGGCGGAGGCCACGGCGATGCGGTTGCCGATGCGCACCACTTCGCCGGTGGCCACCAGGTCCTCAGCACGGGCCGGTTCGAGCAGCCGCACCTGCAGTTCGACGGTGGTGATCCACGACTCGTAGTGGACGGCGGCCGCGCACCAGGCGGCGGCGTCCACCAGGGTGGCGAGCACCCCGCCGTGGACGTCGCCCAGGGCGTGCTCGAGGCTGCGCGTGTGGGGGAGGGTCACGATGGGGCGCAGGTCGTCGTCGAAGCGGAAGGTGGCCCCGAGGTGAATCAGGAAAAGGCCGCGGGGGAGCCAGGCCTCGATGGCACGGGCGCGGGCGGTGAGGACCTCGCTGGGCATCCCGGCGAGTCTAAGGGCCGCGGCGGCGGGCTCTACTCCATCGACGCCGCCTCGAGGATGGAGAAGTAGGCGCCGTCGGCGCTGCGCAGCACCGCCATGCGGCCCACCCCACCCACGGGCATGATCGGGACGACCACCACCCCGCCGGCGGCAACGGCCGCTGCCGCCGTTGCATCAGCGTCGTCGACGTGGAAGTAGACCGACCAGTTGGGCGGCACCTCATTCATGGCCGGGGTCATGGCCATCATCCCGGCCCGATTGACCTCCCCGTCCTTGAGCAGGTAGTAGGGGCCGTCGGGCATGGGCACGGTCTCCTGCGCCCAGCCGAACACCGAGCAGTAGAACGCGCCGACGGACGCCGGGTCGCGGACCTGCAGTTCCATCCACGTCAGGGCTCCGTGCTCACCGGCCAGCCCGGCCCCCTTGTGCCCGCTGCCCTGCCAGATGCCGCACATGGCGCCGGCCGGATCGAAGAACGTACCGCCCCGACCGTGATCCGGGACGTCGAAGGCCGGGCCCATGGGCCGGCCTCCCGCCCGCGCCGCCGCGGCCAGCGTGGCGTCGGCGTCGGCCACCGCCACGTAGCCGAGCCAGTAGGGCATGGCCCCCATGCGCAGCATCTCCTCGTTGAGGGCGTAGAGGCCGGCCACCGGCTTGCCATCCTTCAAGCACATCGTGTACCCGGTCTCGTCGGCGGCGGCGTAGTCCCAGCCGAAGACGGCGGTGTAGAACGCCTGGGCCTTCGCCAGATCGTTGGTACCGCTGTCGACCCAGCAGAAGCTGCCGGGGGCGTGCTCGTGGACCTCGGGCATGGCGTGCCTCCTGTAGCGGGAGGGTGACTGTATGGCTCGGGTGAACCCTACAAGGGGACGACGGGAGGAGCGGGTTCGGCGGCCCGGCGCTCCTGGATCCCGAACAGCATCACCAGGGCCAGGCCGCCGGCCACGGCCGAGGCGGTGGAGTTGGCCCCGAAGCCGGCCCACGAGAAGAGGGCCGGCCCCGCCGCCGCGGCGACGGCCCGTGACGCGGAGAGCGCCACCACCAGGAGAGCCAGGAAACGAGCCCGGGCCTCCGGGGCCACCTCGGTGGCCAGGGGCAGGGCGGAGACGATAGCGAACTCGAAGCCGAAGAAGGCGAGCACCAGGGCGGTCATGCCCCAGCCCAGGCTCCCCGACGCCGGGCCCAGGGCGGCAAACGACGCGATGCAGATGACCAGGCCGATGGAGACGCTGCGGCGGGGGCCGAGTCGGTCGGTGAGGGCGAAGGACCCGCCTTCCCCGGCCAGCTCGGCCAGGCCCACGGCGGTGGCAGCCCCCCCGAGGGCCACCAGCGAGAGACCGAAGTGATCCTCCAGCCAGGCCCCGAACACCACGAAGGAGACCTCGGCGGCGAACATCAGCAAGAAGACGGTGACGAGGAGCAGGACCGCCGAACGGTCGAAGCGCAGGCGGGCGACGGGAGCCCCCACCTCCCGGGCGGCGTCCCGATCCATCGCCCAGGGCAGGGCGGCCAGGGCGATCAGGGCCAGGACGGCCACCACCCAGAAGGGGGCTTGCCAGCCGAGGCGGGCGATCAGCCACCCGGCCGCGGGGGCTCCCACCAGCAGGGCCAGCGCCCAGGTGGTCTCGAAGAGGGCGATGTACCGGGCCCTCCCCCGGTAGGGGGTGCGATCGGCGATGTAGGCCTGTCCGGAGATGTCGAAGAGCGGCTTGGCCAGGCCGAACAGGGCAAAGCCCACCAGGGCCCCGGCATAGACCCCGACGGCGGCGGTGACCGCCGCGCCGAGGACGAAGAGGGCCAATCCGACGGCCAGGGTGCGCCGGCGACGCTCGCCCCGCCCGACGGTGGCCACCACCAGCGGAGTGGCCAGGCCGGCCAGTGAGCGGGCCGACAGCAGCAGGCCTCCTTGCTGCAGGGACACGCCCAGGCCGCGGCTGATGGCGGGCAGGAACGGGTAGGCGAAGCGGTGGGCGGTGTTGAGCACCAGGCGGGTGGCCACCAGGTAGGCCAGAGAGAAGCGCAGCGATCGCGGGGCCGGGTCGGGTCGGCGCCACTTCACGGGGAAGCCCTCATGGCAGGGGGAACCGCCCGTGGGTGAACAATCGCGGGGTGATCATCCACAGCAGGGCGCCCGCCTCCGGCCCGAGCGTCTCCCACCCGTCGACCTCGATGCAGGCGGCGGCGCCGGTGGCCATGCGCAGGGAGGCCCCGCCGAGGAGCAGGGCGGCCGTCTGCGACAGGGTGGGCTCGTGGCCCACGACCAGGACGCGGTGCATCTCTCCCGCGCGCTCGCGCACCACCTCGATCACCTGCCGGGCCGAGCCCGGGCAGAGGCGCTCGTCTTCGATGATCGGCGACGGCCAGCTCCCGGCCTCGGCGGCCAGGTCGGCGGTGGAGCGGGCGCGCCGGGCCGGCGAGGAGAGGACCAGGTCGGGCACCCGGTCGATCAGGGTGATCATCCGGCCCATCGCCCGCGCCGACTCGCGGCCGCGCCCGCTGAGGGGCCGCTCGGCGTCCGCGGTGCCGGCGCCCCAGTCCGACTTGCCGTGCCGGAGCAGGATCAGCTCGCTCAAAGCCAGCCCACCGACAGGGCGAAGACCACCTGGGCACCGTAGTAGAGGGGCAGCCCCCAGATGCGGTTGGCGAACCCGGGGGCGACGAAGCGGTCCCGGGCCACCCACAGGTCGGACAGGTAGAAGGCCGCAGCCGCACTCATGACGGCCGCGTCCCAGACCGACCTCGGCAGCGGTTCGCCCTGGGTGAGGACGGCGATGGCGGGGGTGGCCGGGCCCTCGCCGGCGACGGCCCCGGCGGCGGCAGCCATCATGGCGGTGATCACCGCGAGGTAGGCGAGCACCGGTCCGCGCATGTCGGCTCCCAGGTGGGGCCACAGCCACCGGGCCACCAGGGCGGCCGGCACCAGCAGGCAGGCTGCCACGACGATCGCCACCACCGCGTTGGGCCGGACGGCGGCGAACGCCCCGATGTAGGCGAGGTGGGAGAGGAGGAAGGCGCCCAGCCCCGCGAGGAACCAGGCGCGGCGCGCCGATACCAGCGACACATCGCCCACCCATCCCAGGCAGAGGGCGGCCAGGACCCAGCCCCCGTAGGCGGAGTCGGTGGCCCCGGCGGCGAGAGCCGTGGCGATGAAGCCGGCGGACGCGACCGCCTTCACCCATCCTCGCCACGGAGCGGCGCTCCGCTCCCCGACGAGCAGGGCCACCAGCAGCAGGGCGGTGACGCCGGCCAGGGCGTAAGCCAGGGTCATGGGGACCTCCTCGGGAGGCGGGCGGCCAGCCAGTCGACCGACTCGGTGAGCCGCTCCAGGTCGCCCGTCGTGACGTTGGGGAACATGCCGATGCGAATCTGGTTACGCCCCAGACGGCGGTAGGCGTCGGTGTCCGCGATGCCGTTGGCGGCCAGGGCCCGGTTGAGCGCCGCGGCCTCCAGGCTGGGGTCGAGGTCGATGGTGGCCACCGTGCGGCTGCGCTTGGCCGGGTCGGGGACGAAGGGGGTGGCGTAGCCGCTCCGCTCCGCCCACCCGTAGACGACGCCGGCGGCCTGCTCCTGGCGGCGGGCGGCCCACTCCAGGCCGCCCTGCCCGAGGATCCACTCGACCTGGTCGGCGAAGAGGAAGAGGGTGGCCAGGGCCGGGGTGTTGTAGGTCTGGTCGGCGGCGGAAGCCTCGGCCGCGAGCCGCAGGTCGAGAAAGGGCGGCACCCAGCGGCTCGCCGTGAGAGCCCGGATCCTCTCCAGGGCGGCGGGGGAGAGGAGGGTGGCCCACAGCCCCCCTTCGGACCCGAAGACCTTCTGCGGGGAGAAGTAGTAGGCATCGAAGCAGGCGGGGTCGACGGGGACCGCCCCGGCCGCGGAGGTGGCATCTACGGCCACCAGGCCGCTCGCGGCGGGGCGGAGGATCGGCATCATCACCCCGGTGGAGGTCTCGTTCTGGGTGAGGGCGTAGAGGTCCACGGACGGGTCCGGGTAGAGGTCGGGATGGGTGCCCGGGGGTGACTCCACGACTACCGGGTCCGCCAGGTGCGGCGCCCCCGCGGCGACGGCGGCGAAGCGGGCGGAGAACTCGCCGAAGACGGCGTGGGCGCTGCGCCGCTCGATCAGGCAGAAGGCGGCCGCATCCCAGAAGGCCGAGGCGCCGCCGTTGCCGAGCAGCACCTGGTAGCCCTCGGGCAGGGAGAAGAGGTCGGCCAGGCCGCGGCGCAGGCGCCTCACTACCGACCGTACGCCCGGCCCGCGGTGGCTCGTGCCCAGGTAAGAGGAGCCGGTCGCGGCGAGCGCGGCCAGTGCCTCGGGGCGCACCTTGGAGGGCCCCGAGCCGAAGCGGCCGTCGCCGGGGCGCAGGTCGGCGGGCAGCCGGGGCAGGTCCACGGCCCTTAGCCTTCCGGCTCCCGAGACGGCCCCGCTTCGCGGGCGGCGAGGAACTCGAGGGCCTCGCGGTAACCCTCGATGCCGTGGCCGCTGATGCTGGCGGCACAGGCCGGCGACACCACCGAGCGGGCCCGCCATTCCTCGCGCTGGGAGATGTCGGAGAGGTGCACCTCCACCACCGGCAGGGCGACGGCCTCGATGGCGTCGTGCAGGGCGTAGGAGTAGTGGGTGAGCGCCCCGGGGTTGAGCACCACCCCGTCGGCCGAGCCGAGGGCGTCGTGGAGGCGGTCGATGATCTCCCCCTCGTGGTTTGACTGGAAGGTGCCCACCTCGATGCCCAGGCCCGCTCCCCAGGCCCGGCAGCGCTCCTCCAACTCGGCGAGGGTGGTGGTGCCGTAGACCTCGGGACGGCGCAACCCGAGGAGGTTGAGGTTGGGGCCGTTGATCACCAGGACGCGCATGGCTCCAGGCTATCCCGGGGCGAGCCGGGTGGCGGCGATGGCGGCGGCGCGGTCGAGGACGGCGGGGGGCAGGGAGCCGGCCACGACGTCGTGGCGGGCGCCGAGGGCGGCCATCAGCGCCTCGGCCACAGTGTCGACCGTGGCGGGCACCTCGGCGGCCACGCTGCCGGTGGCGGCGGGGTCCCAGTCGTAGCCGAGGCACCGATGGACGGGGCGGAGGGCCCGGTTGACCAGGTCGGCACGGTCGACGACCACCACCCCGCCGACGTGGGCCGCCCCGGCCACCAGGCGTTGTCCCACTCCCATGAGCTTGCGCCGTCCTGCGGCATTGACGCTGTGCGCCCCGGGGCAGTACTCGCCGGGGACCTCGCCGACCCGGGCGTCCACCCCGAGCGCGGCCAGGGCGTCGACCACGACGGCGGCCAGCTCCTCGAAGCGGGCCCGGATGGAGCGGCGCGGCTCGGGATCGGGGATGGCCCAGGCGAAGGCCAGGGTGTGTTCGTGGAACACGGCCGCCCGGCCGCCGGCCAGCCGCTCCACCGGAGTGAAGCCCTCCTCCCGGGCGGCGGCCAGCGCCGCCGGGTAAGCCGGGTGAGCGGTGTCCCGGCTGCCGAAGGCGAGGGCCCGCCCGGGCACGAAGAGGCGGAAGGACTCGGGGACCTCCCCGGCCGCGGCGGCCTCGAGCAGGGCACGGGACACCGCGCCGTCGAAGGCAGGGCGATCGGGGAACCCCTGCCGAAGGAGGTGGATCACGCGCCCGGGCACGCCGGCAGCGTACCGGGGCGGCGGCTGCGCGGCCCTCAAGCCGGCCGGCGGGTGCCCGGGGCGCGCCCCGACGGTCTCTCGGCACCCGACGGCTACCGGCTTACTCGCAAGCGATCTTGACCTCCGTCAGGCAAGTGTCGGTGCCGGGGCCACCGTTGCCACTGTCGCTGCCGAGTCCGCCACCCAGGAAGTCGTCGCCTCCCCCGCCGCGGATGCTGTCGTTGCCTTGCCGGCCGAAGAGCACGTTCGGGGCAGCGTTGCCGGTGAGGGTATCGCCGAAGGCGGATCCCTTGACGTTCTCCACTCCGGTGAGGGTGTCTGTACCGTGGCCGCCGGTGGCAGTGCCCAGGGCCAGGTCGACGACCACCGCGACCGACGCGGCGTCGTAGTTGGCCCAGTCGATTCCCGGTCCACCGTCGATGAGGTCGTTGCCACGTCCACCGGTGATCTTGTCGTTGCCGTCGAGGCCCATCAGTCGGTTGCGGGTGGCGTCGCCGGTGAGGGTGTCGTTGTGGGCGGATCCCTTCACGTTCTCCACTCCGGTGAGGGTGTCCATCCCGTCGCCGCCGCTGGCCGTCCCGGTGGTCAGGTTGACGCTCACCGCCGACACGGCCCCCTCATACAAGGCCCAGTCCCTGCCACCACCACCGGTGATCGCGTCGCTGCCACCACCACCGGTGATCGCGTCGCTGCCTTCACCACCGGTGATGACGTCGTTGCCGTTGCCGCCCGTCAGCTTGTTGGCCGCCGTGCTGCCGGTGAGTGTGTCGCCATAGGCGGATCCCTCGGCGCTTTCCACGCTGATGAGGGTGTCGGATCCGTGGCCGCCGGTGGCGGTCCCGGCCGCGAGGTTCACCACCACCGCTGCCGGCGCCTCTCCATAGCTGGCCCAGTCGTTGCCCGGACCGCCGTCGATGATGTCGTTGCCCGGACCGCCGGCGATTCGGTCACTGCCTCCCAGGCCGATGAGCACGTTCCCGGCGGTGCTTCCGGTGAGGGTGTCTTTGTAGGCGGA
>CAYGYX010000040.1:0-17008 GCA_964354255.1 uncultured Acidimicrobiia bacterium
TTCGGCTGTTTCTCCCGCCGCAAGGCGGGGGAGGCGCGCCTGCCGCAGGCAGGTGCGGAGGGGGCGAGCCCGCTAATGAGGCGAGTCACGATGCGGTCGAGACCCCTAACCTCGCCGCATGGACATCCACCCCGACATCCTCTCCGCCGTCGGTGGCACTCCCCTGGTGCGCCTCTCCCGCCTCCACCCGCCCGGGAACCTGTTGGCCAAGGTCGAGTTCGTCAACCCGGGCGGCTCGGTCAAGGACCGTATCGCCGCCTCGATGATCGACCGGGCGGAGGCGGCCGGCTTGCTCCGGCCGGGCGGCACCATCGTGGAGCCAACCAGCGGTAACACCGGGGCCGCCTTGGCCATGCTGGCCGCAGTCCGGGGTTACCACCTGGTGGCGGTGATGGCCGACAAGCAGAGCAAGGAGAAGCAGGATCTGCTCCGGGCGTACGGGGCCGAGGTGGTCGTCTGCCCCAGCGCGGTGGCGCCCGGCGATCCCCGCTCCTACTACTCCACGGCGGCCCGGCTCGCAGAGGAACGGGGGGCCTACCGGCCCGACCAGTACGCCAACCCGGCCAACCCGGCGGGACACTACGCCACCACCGGGCCGGAGATCTGGCGTCAGACCGATGGCCAGGTGGGGGTGCTGGTAGCCGGGGTGGGCACGGGGGGCACCATCACCGGCACCGCTCGATACCTCAAGGAGCGCAACCCGGGAGTGTGGGTGGTCGGTGCCGACCCCAAGGGGTCGATCTTCACCGCCCGGTCGCCGGAAGAGCTGCACTCCTATCTGACCGAGGGGGTGGGGGAGGACTTCTGGCCGGACGCCTTCGATCCCGCGCTCGTGGACGAGTACGAGGTGGTGAGCGACGGCGAAGCCTTCCGCACCGCCCGCCGTCTCGCCGCGGCCGAGGGGATCCTGGCCGGCGGGTCGAGCGGCCTGGCGGTGGCCGCCGCGCGGCGGGTCGCCGCCCGGCGCTCCGGCGATCTGATCGTGGTGATTCTCCCCGACTCGGGCCGTAACTACCTGTCCAAGACGTTCGACGACGGATGGATGAGAGAGCACGGCTTACTGGAGGAGTCATGAGGTTCGAGACGAGGGCGATCCACGCCGGGCAGGACCCCGATCCCACCACCGGGGCGGTGGTGGTGCCCATCTACGCCACCAGCACCTACGCCCAGACGGCTCCCGGGGAGCATGCCGGCTACGAGTACTCCCGGACCGACAACCCCACCCGCACCGCCCTGCAGGAGGCGCTGGCCTCCCTCGAGGGGGTGGCGGAGGGCTCGGGGGGAGGCTGCGTCGCCACCGCCTCGGGGATGGCCGCCACCGCCCTCATTGGTTACCTGCTGCGCCCCGGCGACCACCTGGTGATCCCCGACGACGCCTACGGCGGCACCTTCCGCTTCGTGGCCCGGGTGCTGGGTGAGCATGGCGTCGCCTGGACTGCCGCCGATCTCACCGATCCGGCCGCGCTGGCGGCGGCCCTGCGGCCGGAGACCAGGGTGGTCTGGGTGGAGACCCCTACCAACCCGCTACTGCGGGTGGTGGACATCGGCGCGGTGGCCGCCGTTGCTCACACGGCCGGGGCCCGGCTGGTGGTGGATAACACCCTCGCCACCCCCTACCTGCAGCGGCCCCTCGACCACGGGGCCGACGTGGTGCTGCACTCGTCCACCAAGTACCTGGGGGGTCACAGCGACGTGGTGGGAGGGGCCCTGGTCACCGCCGACCCGGAACTGCACGAACGCCTCCGCTTCCTGCAGAACGCCGCCGGACCGGTGCCCGGTCCCTTCGACTGCTTTCTGGTGCTGCGCGGCCTCAAGACCCTGGCGCTGCGTATGGAGCGGCACTGCGAGAACGCCGGCCGAGTGGTGGAGTTCCTGGCGGCAGACTCGAGGGTGGAGCAGGTGCTTTACCCGGGGCTCCCCGGCCATCCGGGTCACGCCGTGGCCCACCGCCAGATGGGCGGTTTCGGGGGCATGGCCTCCTTCCGGCCCAGGGGGGGAGCGGAGGCGGCCCATCGGGTGGCCTCGGGCACCGAGGTCTTCTTCCTCGCCGAGAGCCTGGGCGGGGTGGAATCGCTCATCGAGGTGCCGGCGGCCATGACCCACCTGTCGGTGGCCGGCACCCCGCTCGAGGTGCCGGCGGACCTCGTCCGGCTCTCGGTGGGCATCGAGCACGCCGACGACCTTATCGAGGACCTGGACCGGGCGCTGGGCTGAGGCCGCCGCCGGCAGGCGGAGGGGGCCCGCGCGGGGCAGAATGGCGTCATGAGCACCGACCGTGCCGATCCGGGGCGGGGCGATCCCCCGGAGAGGATGACCCGCGCGCAGATACGGGACCTGCTGGCCAGAGGGTGGCTCACTCACGACGGCATGTGGTTCGACCAGACCGCCCGGGCCCTGGGCGTCGGGCGCGCCAACGAGCTGAACCGCGCCGCCATCCGCGCCATGGCCTCCTTCGAGGTGAGCCGCCTGGCCGAGGCCCTCGGGGTGGCGCCCTCCGAGTTGAAGGATGCCGCCCCGGTGGCCCGCTTCGTGGCGGAGGGGATTCAGATGGTGACCCCGGCGTCGGTGGGCGGGCGCCTGCAAGTTCGCGCCGGCGCCGGCACTCTCCACTGGGAGTGGGAGCCCGGGGAGTGCTTCGCCTACAAGGGGATGCAACGCTTCGGGTACCTCGCCGAGTACGAGTGCGGGGTGATCTACCGGGTGGAGTGCTGGCTCGAGGCCCTGGGGGTGCGGCCCCCCGGCGAGCCGGCGGTGGGCCATTGCCTCATGCACACGATGGGGCAATGCGCCGGGGATCTGGCCTTGTCGTTCGCCGGCTGAGCGGGCGCCCGCTCGTCGCGGGAAGCCGCGAGATCGATGGAAGCCCTAGGCGGCACCCCCCGGCTTCCTGCCGAACAGGAAGTAGGCGATCGGGCCGGCGAAGTTGATGAAGGAGGCAGCGGTCCAGGCGGCCTTGCTGCCCTTGACCTGGTCGGCGGACCGGTGATGGATATCCCATAGGGCGGCGGCGAGCAGGCCCATTTGCACGATGGAGCCCAGCACGGTGGACACCTGCTGGCCGCGGCTGAGGTCCGACCACTTCTTCTGACGCTTGGGCATCGTTCCTCTCCTCCGGGCAAGGGTACCCCGCGACGGGTCTTGCGGAGGGGAACCAGGGCCGCAGTAGACGCCGTCGGGTCCCCAGCCCTTCTCGGCCGGCCGGGCCGAACGGCGTCCTACCCCATCGGTGCGCCGGCAGGCACCCGTGGCCGGGCGAGCGGCGCGGGCGCCGGCGCCGGCCGCCCCGGCAGCACCAGTCGGAACACGGTCATGCCGGACTCGCGCGTGAAGGTCAGATCGCCGCCCATCAGGCGTGCCAGGTGGCGGGAGATGGTGAGTCCCAGGCCCACGGACCCCTGGCTGCTGTTGGTTAGGCTGCCTCGCTGGAAGGCCTCGAAGACCCGCTCCTCGTCGCCGGGGGAGAGCCCGGGACCGTCGTCGGCCACCAGCACCCGGGCGCGGTGGCCCTCGGTGGCGGTGGTCACCCTGATGTGGTCGCCGCCGTGGGCGATGGCGTTGGCCACCAGGTTGCGGATGACCTGGCGGGCCCGATGGGCATCCCCCAAGGCGGGGGCCGGCCTCACCTCGACCTGCAGGCTGCCCGTGTGGCGCGATTCCATGCCGGTCACCGCCCGGCGGGCCTCCTCGGCCAGGTCGATGGGGCCCACCGCCACCCGCAGCGTCCCGGCCTCGGCCTGGGCGGCGGTGAGCAGGTCCTCGACGATGTCGACCATGTCCTCGGCCTGCTGTTCGACCACGCCGGCCATCTCGGTGCGCTCCTCGGGGCTCAGGCCCTGGTCGTCGGCGAGCAGCCGGGAGTACCCGACGATGGCCGTCAGTGGGGTACGCAGTTCGTGGCTCACCGTCCCGATGAGTTGGATCCGGGAGCGCAGGGCGGCCTCGAGCCGCTCCCGATGCATGCGCTGGTCGGTGGTGTCCTCCAGTTCGCCCTCGTAGTAACGCACCCGGCCGCGCCGGTCGCGCACCGGGATCACTTGATCGCGCACCCAGATGGCCTCGCCGTCACGGCGGAGCATCTGCAGTTCAGCGGCGACCGGGCCGTGTGCCCGGTTGACCTGGTCGGCCCAGCGATCGCGGTCGGCGGGGTCGAGGTACACGGAGCGGGCCGGGGCGGACAGGATGTCGTTGGGTGAGTCGAAGCCGAGGATCTCAGCAAGGGCGGGGTTGGCCGCGACGATGCGTCCGTCTGGGGAGGTCCGATACAGGCCTACCGGCACCCGGTTGAAGAGGGTCCGGTAGCGGCGGTCGTGGGCGCGCAGGGCGGCGACGGCGACGAGGGAGGCGAGGGCCGCCACGGCTGTCGCCAGTGCCCACGGCCAGAGGGAACGGTCGAGGACGATCTGGACGACGGCCGCGGCGATCACCAGGCAGGGAAGGACGAAGGCCAGCCACCCCGGCTCGCCCGGGATGGCGCGCGCAGCGCGAGCCGAGTCGTGGTCTGCGGTGGCGACGGCCATGCTCCCCTTTATCGGACGCCCGGGAGCCTTCTTTGAGGGGTGTGAACTCAGGGATCGTCTCGTCTGGCGGCCGAGTCGACAGCTGTGCCCGGGTGGTCTCCGTCTTCGGCCGCGTCCGACTTGCGCGCCTTCCACAGCGAGGCGGCGACGGCGACGGTGAGGATGGCGGCGATCGCCCCGAGGGAGATCGCGATGGGCACTTTGTAGAGGTCTGTGATGAGCATCTTGATCCCCACCAGGGCGAGCACCGCAGCCAGCCCCGCCTTCAGGTACACCAGCCGGCGCATCGCCCCGGCGAGCAGGAAGTAGAGGGCGCGGAGCCCGAGCAAGGCGAAGGCATTGGAGGTGAAGACCACGAAGGCGTCGGTGGTCACGGCGAAGATCGCCGGGATCGAGTCCACGGCGAAGACGACATCGGTGGTCTCCACGGCCACGAGGACGGCGAGCATCGGGGTGGCCATGAGGCGACCGGCGCGGCGCACCCAGAACCGCTGTCCCGCGTAGTCGTCGGTCATGGGGACCACCCGGCGCACCGCCCGTAGTAGCGGGTTGCGCCCCGGGTCCACCGAGATCTCGTCCTGGGTGGCCATGCGGATGGCGGTGAGCACCAGGAAACCGCCGAACACGTAGATCATCCAGTGGAAGTTGTCGAGCAGCGCCTTGCCTCCGGCGATGAACCCGCCGCGTAGGATCAGGGCTCCGAGCACTCCGAAGAAGAGGACCCGGTGCTGGTTGGCCGGGGGAACGGCGAAGTACCGGAGCACGAGGGCGAACACGAAGAGGTTCTCCACCGACAGCGCCTTCTCGATCAGGTAGCCGGCGAAGTACTCCTCCCCGGCCTTCGTGCCTCCCCAGGCCCAGACCACGGCTCCGAAGGCGACTCCGAGAGCGATCCACCCGGCGCTCGCCCCGGCCGCTTCGCGGAGCGACACTTCGTGAGCGCGCCGATGGAAGACGAAGAGATCGAGCGCGAGGGCGAGGAGGATGACGCCCAGCGTCGCTCCCCAGGCCCACAGCGGGGTGTCCACGGGCGCGGCCTCCGGTCCTCGGGTCGGGGGGCGAGGTTACCCGCGCCGCCGGGCGCCCGGGTCCCTGTGTCGGGCTCAGAATGCCAGGCCGAGCGCTTCGCAGAGGAAGCGCATGAACGGGGCCCCGGCCCGCACCATCGCCACGTAGTCGTCCAGGAAGCCGGGGGCGGTGACCCGGGCCTGGGTGAGGCGGGTGGAGGCGGTGAAGTCGCGGCGCCGCAGGTCGTCGATCAGGGGATGGTCGGGGGGGAAGCCGGGCGGCGGCCTCTGGAGGAGGTCCCCGTCGCCGAGGGCGTAGGTGGCGGTGAAGGGCGCCCGGCGAGTCGCCCGGACCCAGCGTTCCGGACGGTCGGCGATGGCTTGGCGGATGGCCTGGGCATGGGGGGCGGCGGGCTGCCACAGGCCGAGGGCCACCAGGCAGTTGCCCGGCTCGAGGTGCAGGTAGAAGCCGGGGGCGTGCACGTTCTCGCGGGTCGCCACGTGGCGGAAGTGCATGCCCACGTGCGTCTTGTACGGGGTCTTGTCCTTGGAGAAGCGGGTGTCGCGCTGGATGCGGAAGAGGGAGCCGCCCAGCGGGCGGGGGTCGGCGCTGAAGTGGCGGCTGATCGCGTAGAGGGGATCGGCCAGTTCTTCGATGAAGGTGAGCGCCGGCCGGCGCACCTGCTCCTCGTATCGCCCCTGGTTGGCCTTGAACCAGGCCCGATCGTTGTGCTCGGCGAGGTCGCGAAGGAAGGCGAAGAGGGCGGGGGTGAAGGAGCGTGGGGCTATGGCGACAAGGTACTCCAGTTCGGGTCCGGATGTCACCGGGCCGCCCCGAAAGGCGGCCCGGTGAGCCTGGGTTCGGCTTAGGGGCAGAGGAAGGAGGACTCGCTGATGTAGAGAGTCCCCCCGAAGTTCTCCCCCTCGGAGTAGGAGCCCACCCAGATGTCGTAGCCGCCCGTGGCGGGGTTGTCGAAGCGGACGGCAGGGTTGAACGCGTCGCCGGTGTCGTCGTCGCAGACCCACGCCCCGGAGGGAGTGTTGATGATCAGAGTGGTGTCGGCCGAGGGATCGTCGGCTACGAAGTACACGCAGAACATCTGGCTGGTGCCACTCCAGCGGATGTCGAAGTCGGGGGCCTCGGCGGCGAAGCCGGTGCAGCCCCCGCCCAGGTACGAGGCGTTCACCGTGCCCTCCGGTGTTCCACCCGACCAAGCCGGGTAGTACTCCCATGGGTCGGGTGTGAAACCGGCGACAAGGGGCTCCGCGTCGGCGTACCTGGCCGGCAGGGTGTAGTCAAGCTCCAGGGAGGGGGTGGTCGCGGTCGTGGTCGTCGCGGGTGCCGTGGTCGTGGTGGTGGCGGCGGTGGTGGTCGACCCGAGGGTGGTCGTCACCCCGGCGGTGGTCGTCACCCCGGCGGTGGTCGTCACCCCGGCGGTGGTGGTGGAGCCGGCGGCCGTCGTTGTGGAACCCGCCGCTGTCGAGGTCACCCCGGCGCCGGTGGTGGAGGTGCTGGCCGCGGTCGTGTCGTCATCTCCACCCAAGAGGACGAGCAGGACGGGGATGGCCACGGCGGCGGCGATCAGGAGGCCGAGGAGGAACAGGGGCCCCGGTTTCTTGTACCACGGGGTGACGCCGGCCGCGGCGGTCGCGGCCGGTGGGGGAGGTGGAGGCGGCGCACCGTAGGAGTAGTTCGACATTTACCCTCCGTCAGTCAGGTAGGTGGAGTCTACGCGCGGCCCCGCGGCTGCGACGGGCAGTGGCGGCGGGATTCTACCCGGCGGTCCTAGCGACTCCGGCGGATCATCGTGGGGTCGAAGCCGAAGGGGAGTTCCAGGCGATTGGCCGCCATCAGGGCCGCGTCGGAGAGGATCTCCTTGATGGGCCCGTCGGCGACGATGCGCCCGCGGTTCATCACCACTGCCCGTTGGCAGAGGTGGAGGGCGTAGGGGAGGTCGTGGGTGACCATGAGCATGGTGAGCCCGAGGCGCTGCAGCACCTCGGCCAGCTCCCGGCGCCCCGCCGGGTCGAGGTTGGCCGAGGGCTCGTCGAGGACCAGGATCTCCGGCTCCATAGCGAGCACGGTGGCGATGGCCACCAGGCGGCGCTCACCGAACGAGAGGTGGTGCGGTACCCGATCGCGCCGTTCCTCCATGCCCACCGCGAGCAGGGCGGCCTCGACCCTGGCCTCCAGTTCGGCGCCGCGCAGGCCCAGGTTGGCCGGGCCGAAGGCGACGTCTTCGTGGACCGTGGGCATGAATACCTGGTCGTCGGGATCCTGGAAGACGATGCCCACCCGACGGCGCACCTCAGTGAAGTGCTCCTTGGTCACGGGGATGCCGGCGATGTGGATCGTGCCCCGCTCCGGCAGGAGGATGCCGTTGAGGTGGAGCACCAGGGTGGTCTTGCCGGCGCCGTTGGGGCCGAGGAGGGCGACCCGCTCCCCGGGATGGACGTGAAGGTCGACGCCGTCCAGGGCGCGGCGCCCATCGGGATAGGCGAAGGCGAGGCCGCTCACCGCGACGGTGGGCACGCTCATCGCAGCACCCATCCCAGGGCCGCCACCGTCGCGGCGAGGACTACCACCGCCATGGCGGCCGCCCACTGCCTCGCAGGGGCGGTCGTGGCTTCCAGTTCGGGCATGACGCCGCGGTAGCCCCGCGCCTGCATGGCCAGGTAGACCCGCTCCCCACGCTCGTAGGAGCGGATGAACAGGGTGCCCGCCACCGCCGCCAGGGCCCGGGCCTCGCCGATCCAGCGAGGCCGGTAGGCACGCGATCGCAGGGCGATGCGCATCCGTCCCAATTCGCCGATGACTACGTCGAGGTAGCGGACCATGAAGCCCATCATGGCCGTGATCACCTTGGGGAAGTGGAGTCGAGAGAAGGCCTTGAGTAGGTCCGGGACCCGGGTGGTGGCGGCCAGGGTGACCGAGGCCGCCGCCCCCAGGGTGGCCTTGGCGCCGATGTTCCAGGCGGCCCACAGCCCCTCGCGCGACATCGAGATCCCCACCACGTCGATGCGCTCACCTCGGCCCAGGAAGGGGAGGAACACGGCGAAGAGCAGGAACGGCGCCTCGACGAGGAGACGGCGGAGCATGAAGCCGGGGGAGAGGCGCCCGGCGGCGGCGGCGGCCACCACGAGGACGGCATGGGCCCCGAAGGCCCAGAATGCCTCCCGCGGAGTGGCCACCACCGCCACCACGAATAGCAGGGTGGCCGCCAGCTTCACCTCGGGGCGTAGGCGGTGGAGCGGCCCCTCGGCGTGGCGGTAGAGGGCGTGGACGTGGCCCCCGTTCAGGTGACGTCTCTTCGGCTACGGGCCTGACCGTAGAGGCGGATCCCGTAGAACAGCCCCCCGGAGACGGCCAGGGTGATGGCCACCCCGATGATTCCGGCGAGGCCGGTGCTCAACCGCCCGTCGTCGACTCCCTCCACGGTGTAGTCGGCGAGAGGGGAGTCGGCGAGGGTGTGGTCCTGCGCTGTCTCATCGAAGCCTTCGTCGATGGAGACCCGCTCCAGGCCGTCGGGGTCGCCGGAGGCAAAGCCGCTGACCACCCCGGCCACGATCAGGGCAACAACCAGGCCGATGCCCAGGAACCAGTAGAGGCGCTTATCCATGGGCCATCACCTCCACCTTGGGGGCCCCGGCCACCAGGTCGGGCCTGGTGCCGAGGACGGCGCCGACCACCAGGGCGGTGATCAGCCCTTCACCGACGCCGATGAGGGCGTGCACGCCCCCCATGGCGGCGGCCACGGTGCCCACGCCGGCTCCACCCTCGCCGCCTATGGCGTACTCGAGCACGAAGGCGAAGGAGGCGAGGAGCACCGAGATGCCGGCCGCCACGCCGGCGCCGGCCACCGTGGCCGTTCGGCCCTTGGGGAGGACGGCGATGAGGCCGCGGTACACCAGGTAGCCGCCCAGAACCCCGACGATGGCCATGTTGAAGATGTTCAGGCCCAGGGCGCTCAAGCCCCCGTCGGCGAAGAAGACACCCTGGACGACGAGCACGACCGTCAGCACCAGGGAACCCAGCCAAGGACCGACCAGTACCGCCGCCAGTACCCCCCCGAGCAAGTGGCCGCTGGTGCCCCCTGCTACCGGGAAGTTGACCATCTGCGCCGCGAAGACGAAGGCGGCCACGAGGCCGGCGAGGGGCACCCGCCGGTCGTCGAGGAAGTCGGCGGCGCGCCGGATGGAGTACCAGATACCGCCGGCGGAGATGGCCCCGAAACCGGCCGAGGTCGGGACGTTGATGAACCCATCTGGGATGTGCACGCGGCTCCTTTCTGCGAAGCGTTCGCAATAAGGTTAGCCGCGGCCGCCGGGCAGCGCGGTCCGTAGACTCGCCGCGATGGACATGGGCCTGGCAGGCAAGGCGGCGCTGGTCACCGGCGGATCGGGCGGGATCGGGGCAGCCGTCTGCCGCGCCTTCACCGCCGAGGGGTGCCGGGTGGCGGTGCACTACCGCACCGCCCGCGCCGCCGCTGAGGCGCTGGCAGCCGAGCTGGGCGGAGTGGCTCTCGGGGCCGACCTGCGTGTTGAGACAGAGGCCGACGGCCTGGTGCCGGCGGTGGCGCGGGCCCTGGGCCGTCTCGACGTCTGCGTCGCCTCGGCCGGGACGTGGCCCGAGGCCGAGGTCCCCATCTGGGAGATGCCCCTGGAGCGGTGGGAGGGGACGCTGGCCTCCAACCTGCGGGCGACCTTTCTGACCGCCCGCGCCTTCCTGCGCCATGCGGTCTCCACCCGCTCCGGGTCGCTGGTGCTGATCGGCTCGACCGCCGGGATCTTCGGCGAGGCCGGGCATGCCGACTACGCGGCGGCCAAGGGCGCCATCCTCCACGGCCTGCTCCTGAGCCTCAAGAACGAGGCCGCCCGCCTCGGGGTACGGGTCAACGCGGTGGCCCCGGGCTGGACGCTGACGCCGATGATCGGAGTCGAGGGTCTCGACGATGCTCAGCTCGCCCGGATCACGGCGACGATGGCGCTCAAGAAGATCGCCACCCCGGAGGACGTCGCCTCGCAGGTGGTGGCCCTGGCCAGCGACCGCCTCTCCGGCCACGTGACCGGCCAGGTGGTCTCGGTGGCCGGCGGCATGGAGGGGCGGATCGTCTCCTGAGCGGTCGCCCCGGGGCCGGCAATCTGAGGAGAGCCGTGCCGCGAGCCGGCAGCTATCAAGCTACGCGTCCGCCTCGCCGTGTCGGTCGGCGGGCCTCTACCCCTTCCCCCGGCGAGCCGAGGCCGCTGTGCCCACCAGGGGAGCCACGGCCAGCCACAGGGCGATGGTCACCTTCATGGCGTCCACGTACCCGAAGGGGGTGAGGCCCACCTCGTCGTGGACCACGCCGGCGAACATCATCAGGATCCAGGCGCAGAAGAAGAAGATGGGGCCGGCGGCGCCGATGGCGCCGAAACCTGCAGGGCTCACGATGGCCTCCTCGGGCCGGGGGGTCCCAGCATGGCACGGCCGGCACCGGCCTGCGGGTTTTCGTCTATGGTGGGCGGGCGCGCGGATCTGGTGTCGGGCCAACCGACGGCCGCCGTTTGAGGAGGTAGCGGTGCCCTGCAGGGCGCAGAGGTGAGCGGGATGATCCCCAGCTCGCGCCCCGGGCTGCTCGTTACCGATCTGCTCTCTGCCGATGGCCCGTTCGTGGCTGCGGCGGACGCCTTCCTCGCCCTGCGTTGCGCCCGGTGCGGCAGCGGGGTGGAGCGCACCGCCGTGCAGGACGGGGACACCTACTACTGCCCGACCTGCTGGTTGGGCTCCGTCCGGGGGGGCGCCGCCGCCCGCTGAGCCGATCCCGTGACGACGGTCACCCTCGCCAGACGGCGGTGCCGACCGGAGGCATCAATTCGGTGCCGTTCACGAATGTGGCCAGTACCTGCATCTCCCGCAGGGATTCCGGCGTCGCCACCGTCGGGTCGCCGGTGAGGACCGTGAAGGTGGCGGGTCGCCCTGTTTCGAGGCGGGCATCCTCGCCTATTGCCCGGGCTGCCCCCGTGGTGAAGAGGTCCAGCGCCTCGGCGGCTGTGAGGGCCTGTTCGGGGTGGAATCCCGCCCGGTCGCGGGCCGCAGCCATCCCCCACAGTGGGTGGGGCGGCTCCACCGGGCAGTCGGAGCCCCCGGCCAGGGGCACCCCGGCATCGGCCAGGGAACGGAAGGGGTAGGCCGCCGACAGGCGCTCCGGCCCGAGTCGGGCTTCCAGCCAGGGGGAATCGGAGGGTAGGAAGGCAGGCTGGATGCAGGCGGTGACGCCGAGGCCGGCGAGGCGCCGGCAGTCTTCGGCGGTCGCCACCGAGACGTGTTCGATGCGGAGGAGCGACGGATCGGCCCCGGAAGAGACGGCGCTCTCCATGACATCGAGCACCCGGCCCAGCGCGGCGTCGCCGATGGCGTGTACGGCGGCCATTCCCCCGAGCGAATTGGCGGCGCGGATCATCTCCTCGGCCCAGCGGGGTTCGAGACGGTGGGTGCCGGTGAGGTCGGGCCGGTCGGCGTAGGGCCGGCGCAGGGCGGCGGTGTGGCCCCCCAGGCTTCCGTCGGCGAAGGCCTTGAGGCCCAGGAAGGAGACCATCGGCCCGGCACTTCCCAAGCGCCGGGCGGCGCTCTCCAACTCGGCGGGGGTGGAGGCGATGACGAGCACCCTCAGCGGCAGCGTAAGTTCGGGGGCGGCGTCGAGGAGCAGGTCCAGTTCCGGGGCTCCGGCGCCCCACAATCCCTCGTCGAGGGAGACGATGGCGCCGAGGCCGGTGAGTCCCACCGCGGCCAGAGAGGCGACGGCGGTCGCCAGGTCTCGGGCGCTCAGGGCAGCCTGCCGGGACCGCAGGGCGGCGGTGACCGGGGTCATTGCCGTCTCTCGGAGCACACCGGTGGGCGCGCCCGCTTCGTCCCGATCGATCGAGCCGCCCTCCGGGTCGGGGGTGGCGGACCCGATGCCGGCCGCGTTGAGGGCGGCGGTGCTCGCCACTGCGATGTGGGCGCAGTGCCTCACTAGAAGCACCGGTCGGCCGGGGAGGGCGATGTCGAGCAGGCGTCGGTCGGGGAGGCGGCCTTCGGCGAGAGCCTCGTCGTCCAGTCCCATTGCCACCAGCGCGGCACCCGGGGGCTGGGTCGCGGCCGTATGGGTGAGGGCTTCCACGATGGCGGCGAAGTCGGCGGCCCCGGCGAGGGAGAGGCGATGGAGGGCGGCGGCATGCCCCACGGGGTGGAAATGGGCATCGCGCAGGCCGGGGACGACGACGCCCGGCAGGGTCCGCTCCAGCCGCCCGGGGAGGCGCAGCCGGGCGGATTCCCCGACGGCGGCAAGGATGCCGTCTTCGATGAGGAGGGCGTCCCCGAGAGGGCCGCCGGAATCGAGTACTGCCTCGACCCTCAGCAGCATCTGTGACATGGGGGCCCAGGCTAGGTGGGAAGGGCGGCACCGGGAGGGGCGAAGCCCCGCGGTGGCCGCTCCGGGTTGGCGGTTGATGGGAGAGCCCAGGGCGGAGTCGCTACGGCGATGTGCCGAAGCCGGCCGCGCCACTAGCCTCCTCCCGGATGCAGTTGGCCGCCGCCGCCCTTGTCTCGGCCGCCCTCATGTGGCTGTCCTTTCCGCCCGTGAACCTGGGCTTCCTGGTGCTCGTGGCGCCGGTTCCCCTTCTGTGGGCACTGCGCCGGGCGGGGACCCGCCGGGAGGCGGTGCGGGTCGGGCTGATCTACGGGTTTGCCTTCTTCGGCGGGATGCTCTGGTGGATCTTCCTGCTAGGGGCGGTGGCCTGGTTCCCCCTGGTCACGACGATGGCCGTCTACGTGGTCGGCTATGCGCTGCTCATGTACGTGGTGCGGCTGTGGTCTCCCATTCTGTGGTGGGTGGTGGCGGTGGGGGGGTGGGCGGCGTTCGAGTTCTCCCGGTCCCGCTGGCCCCTCGGTGGATTCCCGTGGGGGGCGGCCGGCTTCCCGGTGGGCACGATCCCCGGGGCGCGGGGGGCGGCCCAGTGGATAGGGCCCACTGGCTGGGGGGTGCTGGTGATCGCCTTCGCGGCCGCCCTGGTCCTCCTGGCCGAGGAGGAGCCGGATCGCCGTCCGCTCGAAGTGACCACGGCATTGATCGTCATCCTCTCCGCGGTCGGCCTCCTGCTTGCCCCCGCCGCCGGGGGGGCGGCCGTCAGAGTGGCCATCGTCCAGGGCAACTCCCCGTGCCCCCGCGAGCACTGCGCCGACGAGAAGCAGCAGATCTACGAGTCCCACGTCGCCTTGACCAGGAGCATCACCGCCGGCAGCGTCGATCTGGTGGTCTGGGCCGAGGACTCCTTCGGCGGGTCGTTCAACCCCACTTTCAACCCGGAGGTGGCAGCCCAGATGGGCAGTGAGGCGGTGCGCCTGGGCGCCTACTTGCTGGCCGGGGGCAGCCGATCGGCCGGTCCGGCCAACTGGGACAACTTCAACGTGCTGTTCGCCCCCGACGGCTCGATGGTCGGCGAGTACCTCAAACGGCACCCGGTCCCATTCGGGGAGTTCGTGCCGATGCGCGACCTGCTCGAGTTCATCCCGCAGCTGGACCAGGTGCCGCGGGACCTGCGCCGCGGGGAGGGACCGGTCGTGTTCTCCATGGCGGTCCGTGATCAGTCCTTCCTGCTGGGATCGGTCATCTCCTTCGAGGGGGCCTTCCCCCGCTATCTGCGCAGCGAGGTGAAGGCCGGGGCGCAGGTGGTGGTGGTGGCCACCAACGAGGGCTCTTACGGGAGCGGCCCGGCGTCCGACCAGCTGATAGGCATGGTGCGCCTGAATGCCACCGCCCTCGGGGTCGATGTGGTGCACGCGGCGGTCACCGGCCATTCGACCTTCATCGGGGCCGACGGGTCGCTGGGCCCGGCGGAGACGGGTCTCTTCACCGATGAGGTCCTCTACGGAACGGTGAGTGCCCAGGAGAGCCGGCGTACCTTGTATGCCGCGGCGGGCGACTGGCTCGAGCTGGCGGCGATCGGCGCGGCCGCGGTGGCCCTGGTGGTGGGTTGGCGCCACCCGCGGGATTTCCGGATCCGGCCGATGGCCCGTCGGTGAGGGACGGGCCAGCGGCGGCCCGACTATGCAGCCCGGCCGGAGAGAGGGCCCCGGCTGCCCTCTAGGATACGGTCCGCATTCGGTGGCCGAGCAGGAGGCATATTCGTGACCGATCAGAAGCAACAGGCGATCGCTGCCCTTTCCTGGGAGGAGCGCTCCTTTCCGCCCTCCAGGGAGTTCGTAGCGCAGGCGAACGCCGGCCCGGCCATCTACCAAGAGGCAGAAGCAGATTGGCTGGGCTTCTGGATGAAGCAGGCCCTGGAGCGGGTCTCCTGGTTCAAGGAGCCCACCCAGGTCCTCGATGAGTCGAACCGCCCTTTCTACAAGTGGTTCGCCGACGGTGAGCTCAACCTCTCCTACAACTGCCTCGACCGTCACCTGGAGAAGGGGGGCGACAAGGTCGCCTACTACTGGGAGGGCGAGCCGGTCGGCGACGCGCGGGTGATCACCTTCAAGGAGCTCCACGAAGAGGTGTGCCGCTTTGCCAACGCCCTCGCCGGCCTCGGGATCGGCAAGGGCGACCGGGTGGCCCTCTACCTGGGCATGGTGCCGGAGCTGCCGGTAGCAATGCTCGCCTGCGCCCGGCTCGGCGCGATTCACTCGGTGGTGTTTGGTGGGTTCTCGGCCGAGGCGCTGGCCCAGCGGATCCAGGATGCCGAGTGCAAGGTGCTGGTCACCGGCGACGGGGCCTACCGTCGCGGCACGGTGTTCCCGCTGAAGACGAACTCCGACACGGCCCTGGAGACCTGCCCGACGATCGAGCACATGGTGGTCGTGCGGCGCTGCAACAACGAGATCGCCTGGACCGAGGGTCGCGACCATTGGTATCACGAACTGATCGCGGCGGCGGCCCCCTATCGCAAGGCGGAGCCGCTCAACGCCGAGGACTACCTGTTCATCCTGTACACCTCGGGGACGACGGCGCGGCCCAAGGGCGTGGTGCACACCCAGGGCGGCTACCTGACCTCGGTGGCGGCGACCCACAATCTGGTGTTCGACATCAAGCCCGACGACATCTACTGGTGCGCCGCCGACATCGGCTGGGTCACCGGGCACTCGTACATCGTCTACGGGCCCCTCAACAACCACACCACCGGGGTGTTGTACGAGGGGACCCCGGACTTCCCGGACAAGGACCGGTTCTGGCAGATCGTCGAGAAGTACAAGGTCACCAAGTTCTACACGGCGCCTACCGCCATCCGCTCGTTCATGAAGTGGGGCGACCACTACCCGCGTGGGCGTGACCTCTCCTCGCTGAGGCTGCTCGGGTCGGTGGGCGAGCCCATCAACCCCGAGGCGTGGATGTGGTACCACACGATCATCGGTGGTGAGCGGTGCCCCATCGTCGACACCTGGTGGCAGACCGAGACCGGGTGCATCATGATCACCCCCCTCCCTGGGGCGGTGGCCACCAAGCCGGGCTCGGCGACCCACCCCTTCCCGGGCCATGCCGCCGACGTGGTGGATGATCAAGGCAACTCCGTCCCGTTGGGCGGGGGCGGCTACCTGGTGCTCACCCGGCCGTGGCCGGGCATGCTGCGCACCCTGTACAAGGACCCGGAGCGCTACCAGGAGACCTACTGGTCGCAGGTTCCCGGCAAGTACTTCGCCGGTGACGGCTGCAAGCGCGACGAGGAGGGCTACTACTGGCTGCTGGGCCGGGTGGATGACGTCATGAACGTCGCCGGGCACCGCCTCTCCACCACCGAGGTGGAGTCGGCCCTGGTGGCCCATCCTGCCGTCGCCGAGGCGGCGGTGGTCGGCCGCAGCGACGAGATGACCGGTCAGGCCATCGCCGCCTTCGTCACCCTGCGGGCCGGAATCACTGGCGACGAGGCGCTGCTCAAGGAGCTGCGCAACTGGGTGGGCGAGAAGATCAGCCCCATCGCTCGGCCCAAGAGCATCGTCTTCACCGACGACCTGCCGAAGACGAGGTCGGGCAAGATCATGCGGCGCCTGCTGCGTGACATCTCCGAGCAGCGCCATCTGGGTGATGTCACCACCCTGGCCAACGCCGATGTGGTGCGGGAGATTGCCTCGCTGTCGGCAGGGTCCAAGAAGGAGGACTAGCCGGCACTGCCGGCCGCGGACCGGAGAGAGGGGAGGCCTGGGCCTCCCCTCTCTCGCGTCGCGAAGGGAAGCCCGGGTAGTTTACACCATATCCGTGTTGCTAAATAGGCTCGGTTGTGGTACAAGAAGGGCAGCAAATACCGGACTCGGAGGCCACCATGCAGTCGACCATGCGAGCCAGCACTATCGGACGAGCGCGACGCCGGCCGCGTAACTACGGCGAGAACCGGGTGTGCGTGAGCGAGGGCTGCGGGGTGCGGCTCTCCCGCTACAACAAGGCAGATCGCTGTTTCCAGCACGCCCCGGCGCACTTCCCCCGCCTGCGCGGCGAGTTCAGTGAGGAGTGGTCCACCCGGCAGGCGTGAGCGGTGTAG
>CAYGYX010000040.1:17108-19844 GCA_964354255.1 uncultured Acidimicrobiia bacterium
GCTCACCTCT
This sequence comes from uncultured Acidimicrobiia bacterium, assembly GCA_964354255.1. Classification (GTDB taxonomy): domain Bacteria; phylum Actinomycetota; class Acidimicrobiia; order Spongiisociales; family UBA11373; genus VGBK01. The sequence continues at coordinate 17,119 of CAYGYX010000040.1, forward strand.
TCTCGTACGCGCTCAGCGCCCGGTCGATGATGTCCATGCCCAGGTCGAGCTCTTCGGTGGTGACGCACAGGGGCGGGGCGAAGCGGATGACGTTGGCGTAGGCGCCGCAGTCGAGCAGGAAGAGGCCGTGCTCCCGGGCGTAGCGGGCCAGGAAGGGGAAGGCCTCTGGGTCGGGGTGATTGGTCCCCGGCTGCACCAGTTCGATGCCGATCATCAGCCCGAGGCCGCGCACCTCGCCGATGGTCGGGTGGCGGCCCTGCAGGTCGGCGAACCGGGCGAAGGCGTGCTCGCTGAGGGCGGGCACCCCGGGGATGAGCCCGGCCAGCACGTCGACATTGGCCGCGGCGGCGGCGCAGGCGACCGGGTTGCCGCCGAAGGTGGTGCCGTGGGCGCCGGTGGGCCAGGCGTCGTGCAGGCGGGCCCGCGCCCCTACCGCCGACAGGGGCAGGCCGTTGGCTATGGCCTTGCCCATGGCCAGCACGTCGGGCTCGATGCCGTAGTGCTCACTGGCGAACCACTTGCCGGTGCGGCCGAAGCCGGTCTGCACCTCGTCGAGGACGAGCAGGATGCCGTGCTCGTCGGCCAGCTCCCGCAGCCGCCGGAGGAAGGGGATCGGGGCCGGGTGGTACCCCCCCTCGCCCTGTACCGGCTCCACCAGGAAGGCGGCCACCTCATCGGGCATCACCTCGTGGCGCAGCTTGAGCGAGAGCTCGAGCAGGGCGTGCTCGGTGGCTTCCTCCTCGCTCATCCCCCAGTGGAAGGGGTGCGGGAAGGGGGCGACGAACACCGAGGGGAGCAGGGGGTGGTAGCCCCGCCGGTACTTGGCGTTGGAGGTGGTGTAGGTGACCGACCCCATGGTGCGGCCGTGGAAGCCGCCGCGGAACACGAACACCCCCTGGCGCCCGGTCACCCGGCGGGCCAGCTTGATGGACGCCTCCACCGCTTCGGCACCGGCGTTCATGAAGAAGAGCTTCTCGATGGAGGGCGGCGCGACGGCGACGATCTTCTCCGCCGCGCTCACCAGCGAGTCGTAGCGGTAGGCCCCCCCGGCGTGCCACAGGCGGTCGAGCTGGCGGTGGGCGGCTGCCACCAGCACCGGGTGGTTGTGGCCGGCGTTGACGACGGCGATGCCGGTGGCGAAATCCAGGTAGCGCTCTCCCTCGACGTCGGTCACCCAACAACCCTGGGCGGAGACGATCTCGACGTCCGAGTCCCAGGCGATGACGGGGGCGTATACCTGCTGATGGCGCTGCACAAGGCTGTTGGTCATGGTCCTTTCCCGGAGGTGAGGGGGTGGGCGGAGCGGGTGAGGACGCGCGCTAGGGAGAGGCGTACAGCGGCCGCCGCGCTTGGCGAGGGGTGCTGGGTCTCATGGCTGCATTCTGGCACAGGCCGGACGGCAGGCACCGCGCCGCCTCAGCTGAGGACGATCCAGGTCTGTTTGCCGAATCCGTAGAGGGCGCCCCCGGGATCGAACAGGGCGGTGCCCGAGAACAGCTTGCGCCCTTCTCGGCCCAGGGGCCAGCCCGCGGCCACGCACTCCGCCCCCACCGGGATGGGCCGGAGGAGGCGGGCCGCCATCCTCCCCAGCACCACCGGGCGCTCCTCCTGGTCCCGCTCCATGGCCCAGGCCCCCGGGCAGTCGAGGAAGGACCAGGCGATCTCGGTGTTGAGGTGCCCGGCCTCGGAGGGGAGTGAGGGGTCGGCGCGGCCCGGCGAGGCGACCATGTCCCGGCCCGGGAGCCAGCCGGGGAAGAGGCGCAGTCCGTCGCCCGGCTCTCGCTCGGGGCCGCAGACGAAGCAGCCGGGGAAGAAGTGGCGCTCGAACCCCGCGTAGGCGCCGGAGGCCTCGACCGCCTCGTCCCAGGTGGGCGGGTCGGGGACAGCCAGGTCCAGGCGGGCCGGTATCCCCTCGGCGACGAGGTCGGCCTCGTCGTGCACCAGCACCTGTGGGCCGCGGCGGGTCACCGTGAGCGGCCGTTCGAGGGGCGGGGGGCGCCGGAGGGTGACCTCGGCGTCATCGCCGACGAAGCGGGCCACCATGCCCGCGGTGTAGCCGCCGTTGCCCGATTCCTCCGGGCCGCGGAAGCGACGGTGGATGACGAATGACTCGCTCACAGCACCTGGCTGAGGAAGGACCGGGTCCGCTCATGGCGCGGGTTGGCGAAGACCTCCCGGGGCAGTCCCTCTTCGATGATGGCGCCCTGGTCTATGAAGAGGAGGCGGGTCCCCACCTCGCGGGCGAAGCCCATCTCGTGGGTGACCACCACCATCGTCATCCCCTCGGAGGCGAGGCGCTGCATGACGAGCAGCACCTCGTTGACCAGTTCCGGGTCGAGGGCCGAGGTCACCTCGTCGAAGAGCATCAGCATGGGCCGCATCGCCAGGGCGCGGGCGATGGCCACCCGCTGCTGCTGCCCGCCGGAGAGCTGGGAGGGCCAGGCGCCGGCCTTGTCGGCGAGGCCGACATGCCCCAGTTCCTCCTCCGCCCGCTTCTCGGCCTCCGACCCCTTCAGGTGCAGCACCTTCTCCAGAGCCAGGGTGATGTTCCCGGTCACCGTGCGGTGGGGGAACAGGTTGAACTGCTGGAACACCATCCCCATGCGGGTGCGGGCCGCGTTGAGGTCGGTGTGGATGTCGGTCAGTTCCTTGCCTTCGAAAAAGACCCGGCCCTCGGTGGGCTCCTCGAGCAGGTTGATGGTGCGCAGCAGGGTGGACTTCCCCGA
>CAYGYX010000041.1:0-18285 GCA_964354255.1 uncultured Acidimicrobiia bacterium
AGCTCGGCTTCCCCGGCTACTTCCTGGTGGTGTGGGACATAGTCCTCTTCGCCCGGTCGCGGGACATCTACTGCCAGATCCGCGGCTCGGGGGCCGACTCGGCGGTGTGCCGCTGCCTGGGGGTGACCCGGGTGGACCCCATCCGCCTCGGCCTTCCCTTCGAGCGATTCCTGTCGGCCGAGCGGGGACGGCCGCCGGACATCGACGTCGACTTCGAGGCGGAGCGACGCGAGGAGGTCATCCAGTACTGCTACCAGCGCTACGGGCGGGAGCGGGCGGCCATGGTGGCCAACGTGATCACCTACCGGGCCCGCTCGGTGCTCCAGGACGTAGGCAAGGCCTTCGGGCTCACCCAGGCCCAGGTGAACGGCCTCACCAAGTACCTCGACACCCGCCGCCCCGAGGCCATCCCCGAGTTCGTCGACCTGCCCTCCGGGCTGGGCGGCCGCTTCATCCTCGATGCCTGCCGCCGCCTCGATGGATTCCCTCGGCACCTGGGCATCCACTCCGGGGGCATGGTCATCGCCGACCGCCCGCTGTGGGAGGTGGTCCCCCTCGAGTGGGGCCGCATGGAGGGCCGCTCGGTGCTGCAGTGGGACAAGGACGATTGCGCCTCCATGGGCATCGTCAAGTTCGACCTGCTGGGCCTGGGCATGCTCAACGCCCTCCACCTGGCGGTGGACACCGTGGAGGAGGTGCACGGGCTGCGCCTCGACCTGGCCGTCATCCCCCAGGAGCCGGCGGTCTACCAGATGCTGACCCAAGCCGACACGGTCGGCGTCTTCCAGGTGGAGTCGCGGGCGCAGATGGCCACCCTGCCCCGCATGAAGCCGAAGACCTTCTACGACCTGGCCATCGAGGTGGCCCTCATCCGTCCCGGGCCCATCCAGGGCCACTCGGTACACCCCTTCCTGCGCCGCCGCAACGGCGAGGAAGCGGTGCGCTACCCCCATCCTCTGGCCGAGCCCATCCTGGCCAAGACGCTGGGAGTGCCGGTATTCCAGGAGCAGCTGATGGAACTGGCGCGGGTGTGTGCCGGGTACGCCCCCGGCCAGTCCGACCGCCTCCGACAGGCGATGACTCACAAGCGCTCCGATGAGGAGATGGCCAAGCTGCGGGCGGAGACCTATGCCGGCATGGCCGGCAACGGGATCACCGGGCCGGCCGCCGACGAGATCTGGGAGAAACTGCAGGGCTTCGCCGCGTTCGGCTTCCCGGAGAGCCACTCGGTGTCGTTCGCCTACATCGTCTATGCGTCGGCCTGGCTCCGCCACCACTGGCCCACCGAGTACCTGGCCGGGCTGCTCAACGCCCAGCCTATGGGCTTCTACAGCCCCAACTCCCTGGTGCAGGACGCCCGGCGACACGGGGTGGTGGTGCTCCCGCCCGACGTCAACGAGTCGGCCTACGACTGCACCGTGGTGCCCCTGGCCGCCGACCCGGACGACGTGGTGGCGGTCGCCGGCCTGGCCCGGCGGCGGGGAAGGGGCCCGCTCGACGACCCGCTGCGCCTGTCCACCGCGGTGCGCCTGGGCCTGCGCTACGTGCGCGGCCTGGGGGAAGTGGAGATCACCCGCCTCGAGGGGGCGCGCTTCGTCGGAGGCCCTTTCACCGGGGTCGTCGACCTGGCGCAGCGCACCGGCCTGCGATTGGAAGCCCTCGAGGGCCTGGCCGCCGCCGGGGCGCTGGCCGGCCTGGGGGTGGAGCGGCGGGAGGGGCTGTGGGCGGCAGGGGCGCTGGCCGGCCTGGGGCCCGATCGCCTCGCCCTGGCCGAGGGGGCCGAGCCGCCTCCTCTGTTGCCGATGGGCCTCGCCGAGGAGACCCGGGCCGACTTGTGGTCCACCGGGGTGTCGGTGCACCATCCGGTGGAGTTCGTCCGGGAATGGCTGGCGGGCCGGGGGTGCCTAACGGTGGCTGAGGCGGTGGCCGGGCGACACGGGCGCCGGGTGGCGGTGGGCGGACTCATCACCCACCGCCAGCGCCCGATGACCGCCAAGGGGGTGATCTTCCTCAACCTGGAGGACGAGACCGGCCTGCTCAACGTGGTGGTGCTCCCCGGGGTGTGGGACGCCCACCGCGAGGTAGCGCGCAAGTCCGTCGGGGTGGTGATCGAGGGGGTGGTGGAGTACCGGGACGGGGTGACCAACCTGGTGGCTCGCCGCTTTCACCCCTGGCCCGACGAGGTGCGAGACGTGCGCACCCGCAACTGGGCCTACTGGGGGAGGTAGGCGCCTCTTGCCTCTCCCGCTCGGCGGGGGAGGCGCGAGACTGCGAAGCAGTTGAGCGGAGGAGGCTGCGGCTCGCTCAGCCCTCGCAGGTGTGCATCACGATGCCCTCTCCACAGGTATCCCGGCCCTCGCCGCCGACCAGCTGGTCGGGCCCGCTGCCCCCGTCGAGCGCGTCGTCGCCGGCTCCGCCGAAGAGCAGGTCGGCGTCGGGGCCACCGAAGAGCGTGTCGGCATCGTCGCTGCCGTACAGGGAATCCTCCCCGAGGCCGCCGTACAGGCGGTCGCCGCCGGCTCCGCCGAAGAGCAGGTCGACGCCGCCTCCACCAGAAAGCTGGTCGGCACCGTCGGCTCCCAAGAGCACATCCGTGCCCTCTCCGCCGCCGAGCACGTCGTCGCCGGGACCGCCCTCGAGCCGGTCGTCGCCGTCGGCTCCACTCAGCAGGTCCTCGCCGTCCTCGCCGAAGAGGTGGTCGCTCCCGGCGTCCCCGTACAATCGGTCGTCGTCCTGCATCCCGCGCAAGCGGTCGTCGCCGGGGCCGCCGTAGATGGTGTCCCGGCCGGGCCCGCCCAGGGCCCCGTCGTTCCCCTCGCCGGCGCAGATCAGGTCGTCGCCGGCACCGGCTTCGATGAGGTCGTTCCCCCCGCGCGCCGCGATCACGTCGAGCCCGGGGGTGCCGGCGAGCGAGTCGGCCCCGGCGGTGCCCACGACGGTGGCGAGACGGTTACCGCAGAGCAGGGCCGGCCAGGGGGTGGGGCTCAGGCTGATGCCGGGCGCGTCGAGCAGCGTGACCCGGCTCACCGAGCGGGCCAGCGAGGCCTCCAGGTCTCGCCGATAGTCGCCCGGGGCGTAGGCCAGAGTGTGGGCTACCGGGAGCACGGCCTTGGTGGTGGGATGGACCCAGGTCGGTGTGTAGGAGATGCCGGCCACCACGAAGCGCCCGGCCACCTCCCGGACGTCCAGGTGGACCAGGATGCCGTCTTCGGTGCCGGTGTGGCCGTCGTAGGCGCGCATGTTGGAGATCTGGTTGCCCATGCCGTAGACCACGACTTCACCGTTTACCCGGCCGATGGGCTGCACCACGTGCACGTGGGTCCCCAGGATCAGGTCGATGTCGGGTGAGGCGAGGAGGCGCTCGGCAAGGCGGATCTGCCCGGCAGTGGGCGGGGTCTGGTACTCGGTCCCCCAGTGCATGCTCACGACTATGAACTCAGCCCCGTGCTGCCGGGCCCAGCGGGCGTCTGCGAGGATGCCGTCGCCGTCCCCGATGAGGTTCACCGTCCAGGGCTTGCCGTCGGGCAGGGGCAGGCCGTTGGTGCCGTAGGTGTAGGCGAGGTGGCCGACAGTGACCCCGTTCACCTCGTACAGGCTGGGAAGCCGCTCGCCCGGGTCGCGGGCCGAGCCGGCGTGGCGGATGCCGGCGGCGTCGAGGATGGCCAGGGTGTCCGCCACCCCGGTGAAGCCGTGGTCCAGGGTGTGGTTGCCGGCGGTGGAGCAGGCGTCGTAGCCCGCCGCCGCCAGGGCGTCGGCGACCTCGTGGGGGGCGTTGAACAGCGGGTAGTAGGAGAGGCCGGTGTTCTCGGGGTCGAGGGCGCCTTCCAGGTGGCAGATGGCCAGATCGGCCTCGCCCACCCAGGGCTCGATGGGCAGGAGCATCGGGGTGAAGTCGTACACGCCCGCTTCGGGGGCGTTGGCATCGGCGATCTGGGCGATGGTGCGGTGGATGAGGATGTCCCCACCGGCGGTGATGGTGAAGGAGCGCCCGGCTTCGGCGGAGGCTCCGGGCGCGGCCACCAACAGGGTGGCAGCTGCCAGGGCCAAGAGGCCGCAGGCGATCCGGCGCACCGTCCCTCCCGCTCGCGGCGGCCAGGGTAGGCGGCACGAACGGCTCGCGAACGCCGGAGGACCGGCCTGCCCGGGCCGAGCCTGAGGCAGGGGCCGGCGCGGGCAGCCCGTGCTCAGTCCCGTCTTGCTTCGACGTACCCCTCGCGCTCCAGATGGAGGATGATCTGGTTGGCCGCCTCGTCGGGGGTGATGTCGGTGGTGTCGATCGCCAGGTCGGCGTCGGCCGGTTCCTCGTAGGGGTCGGAGATGCCCGTGAACTCCTTGAGGATGCCAGCCCGGGCCTTGGCGTAGAGGCCCTTGCGATCGCGCTGCTCGCACACCTCCAGGGGCGTCGAGCAGTGCACCAGCAGGAACCCCCCGAGCGGCTCGATCAGCTTGCGCACGTCCTTGCGCACCGAGTCGTAGGGAGCGATGGGGGCGCAGATGGCGATGCCGCCGTTCTTGGTGATCTCCGAGGCGACGAACCCGATGCGCCGGATGTTGATGTCCCGGTGCTCCTTGGAGAAGCCCAGCTCCGAGGAGAGGTTCTTGCGCACCAGGTCGCCGTCGAGCAGGGTCACCGGCCGGCCACCCATCTCCAGCAGCTTGACCTGCAGCACGTTGGCCACCGTCGACTTCCCCGACCCGGAGAGACCGGTGAAGAACACGGTGAAGCCCTGGCGGCTGCGCGGCGGGTGAGTGCGGCGCAGCTCCTCGGCCACCCGGGGGAAGGTGAACCACTCCGGGATCTCCCGACCGTCGGCGAGGCGGCGCCGCAGTTCGGTGCCGGAGATGGAGAGGGTCTTGGCCCCTTCCGGCACCTCGTCCTCGGGGACGTAGCGGTCCTCGTCGGGCAGGTACACGACCATCTGGAAGGGGACCATGCCCACCCCAAGTTCCGCCTCATGGGCGGCGAGCAGCTCCTGGGCGTCGTAGGGGCCGTAGAACGGCGTGCCGGTGGAGTCGCTCCCCGGCCCGGCGTGGTCCCGGCCCACGATCAAGTGGGTGCACCCGTGGTTCTTGCGGATGATGGCGTGCCACACCGCTTCCCGGGGGCCGCCGAGGCGCATGGCCAGCGGCAGCAGGGCCAGCTCGGCGGTGTTGGGGGGGTAGCGGTCCATGATCGCCTGGTAGGCGCGGACCCGGGTGTAGTGGTCGACGTCACCGGGTTTGGTCATGCCCACGACCGGGTTGATGAGCAGGTTGGCCTCGACCGCCTTGGCGGCGCGCACCGTCAGCTCCAGGTGGGCCCGGTGCATCGGGTTGCGGGTCTGGAAGGCGGCCACCTTCCTCCAGCCGCGGCGGCTGAAGCGCTCCCGCACCTCGGCCGGGGTGAGCCGCAGGGTCTGGTAGTCGTAGTGGTGGGGGAGGGTGAGCCCCTCGAGGCGCCCGCCCACGTACCACGGCCGGGTGGCCCCGAGCAGGTGGTTCACCGCCGGGTGCTCGCGATTGATGGTGCCGAAGACGGTGGCCGCCTCGTGCTCCAGGTCGGCTTGCCAGACGTCCTCGGCGTGCAGGACGGCGAGCATGACCCCCTCGGCGTCGCGCAGTGCCAGCACGGCGCCCTTGCCGAGGCGGCCGGCCGTCTCGTCGTCGACGTCGAGCATCACCGGGATGGGCCACAGGGTGCCGTCGACGAGGCGCATCTCGGCGACGACGCGCTCGTAGTCGGCCTTGCCCAGGAAGCCGGTGAGTGGGGAGAAGCCGCCGTTGAGCAGCAGCTCCAGGTCGCAGAGCTGGCGAGGGGTGAGGTCGATCGAGGGCCAGTCGCGCGAGGCCCGCTTGATCTCCTCGGCTCGGCCGGCCTCGACGATGGGGTTCACGAGGGTGCCGCCGTGGGGCGGGATGAGGCTGTGAGGCACGTTCGGGATCCTTCCTAGACCGATGGGCCGCGGCCGAGCGCCGGGGCGTCGGCGGGAACCGGGGCGAGTCTACCCGGCCCCCGGGGCCTCTTCTTCGGGCCTCGCCCCGCCGCGGGCCGTACAATCGCCCCCCGTGAAGATCTACACCCGGGGCGGCGACGACGGCACCACCGGCCTGCTCTTCGGCGGCCGGGTGGGCAAAGACGAGACCGGCCCCGAGGCGTGCGGGGCGGTGGACGAGGCCGTGTCGGCCCTGGGGCTGGCCCGGGCGGCGGCATCCGGCCCGGCCACGGGCAGCATTCTCGAGGTGCAGCGGGACCTCTTCGTGGTGGGGGCCGAACTGGCCGCCGCCTCCGGCAAGCGGTCGCGGCTGCAGCCCGGGGTGAGCCTGGTGGCGCCGGTGATGGTGCAGCGCCTGGAGGCGGCCATCGACGCCGTCGCCGCCGAGGTGGGCATGCCCACCGGGTTCGTGGTGCCGGGGGGGACGCCCGTGGCCGCCGCCCTCGACCAGGCCCGGTCGGTGGTGCGTAGGGCGGAGCGGCGGGCGGTCGCTCACCTGCGGGCGGCCGGGATCGAGGGCTCGCAGGTCGTGCCCTACCTGAATCGGCTCGGCGACTACCTGTACATGCTGGCGCGAGCGGCCGAGGGCGAATGGACCCCGAGCCGCCGGGAGGAGGACCGACGGTGATCGAACTGCGGACGGGGACCCTGGAAGAGGCGGCCGACGCCCTGGTGATCGGGGTGGGGGCAGAGCGTGACTGGGACGACAGCGGCCGCTGGCTGGCTTCCCGGATGGGCGACTGGCTCGTCGGGTACCTCGACTCCGCCGATTTCACCGGCAAGGAGGGGGAGTTGCTCACCGTGCCCGGTGCCGGCCTGGTGCCCCAGGGCTCCGTGGTGCTCGTCGGCCTCGGTTCCACCGTGGACGCCGAGGCGCTGCGGCGGGCGGCGGGCACCGCGGGGCGCGCCCTCACCCGGGCCGGGTCGGTGGCTACCACCTTCGGCTCGCGGCTGGCCGGCGGCGAGGAGGCGGTGGCCCTCGGGTTCCTGCTCGGCCAGTACTCCTTCCAGAAGCACCGCAGCCTGCCCAAGCCGGCCAGGACGGAGTCGCTGCGTTTCGTCGGGGCCGGGGATTCCGCCCTGGCCGGGGCGGAGAAGGCCCGGGTGGTCGCCGGGGCTGTGGCCAAGGCCCGGGACCTGGTCAACGAGCCCTCGGTCGACAAGCCCCCGGAGTTCCTCGCCGGCGTGGCCCGGGAGATAGGGGAGCGCACCGGCGTGCGGGTCAGGGTCTACGAGAAGGATGAATTGGCCGCCGGTGGGTTCGGCGGCCTCCTTGGGGTCAACGCCGGTGCCACCCATCCGGCCCGCCTGGTGGAGATGTGGTACGAACCGCCGGGCGCGCAGGCCTTCCTGGCCATCGTCGGCAAGGGCATCGTCTTCGACTCGGGCGGCCTGTCGTTGAAGACCGCCGAAGGCATGGAGACGATGAAGACCGATATGTCCGGCGCCGCTGCCACCCTGGCCGCCGTCGAGGCGATCGCCACCCTGAGGATCCCGGTCAAGGTGCTGGGCATCGCCCCCCTCACCGAGAATATGCCCGGGGGGTCGGCGCTCCGTCCCGGCGACGTGCTCAAGGCCCGCAACGGCAAGACCATCGAGGTGCTCAATACCGATGCCGAGGGCCGGCTCGTCCTGGCCGACGGCCTCTCGCTGGCCGCGGAGGCCGGCCCCGACCTCATCGTCGACCTGGCCACCCTGACCGGCGCCTGCATGATCGCCCTGGGCGAGGAGATCGCCGGCCTCTTCGGCACGGGGGGCGCACCGGAGAAGGTGCGCCTCGCGGCCGAGGCCGCCGGGGAGCGGGTGTGGTGCATGCCCCTGCCCGCCGACTATCGCCGCAAGATCGACTCCGACGTGGCCGACATGAAGAACACCGGCCCCCGCTACGGCGGCGCCATCAACGCCGCCCTGCTCCTGAAGGAGTTCGTCGGGGAGGTCCCCTGGGCCCACCTCGACATTGCCGGGCCGGCCCGGGCCTCCGAGACGGGGCACTACCTCGCCAAGGGGGCCACCGGCTTCGGGGTGCGGACCCTGGTGGCGCTGGCGGAGAGCCTCGCCGCCGTTTCCTGAGCCGCCCTCAGCAGCGGGGGGATGCCGGCCGGTCGGCCGGCGGCCGGGTACTAGCCTCGGGCGCGTATGGCACGACGGATCATCACCGTCACGGTGGCGCTCGACCTGGCCGGTTTGGCGATCGCCCAGGTGGTCGCCTCACTGGCCACCTTCCGCACCCCTCTGCCCTGGCTCTATCGCAGCGACACCTGGACCATGGTCGGCGCCTTGTTCGGGGGTGCCCTCGTCGGCCTGTACGTGACGCGCCGCTCTGCCAGCAGCGGGGTGCCCCGGCCCTCCTACGGGCGGGCCGTCACGGCGGTGGCGCTCTCCCTGGGCCTCACCGCTGTGGTGATCCTCTTCGGCCGCCCCTACTGGTCCCGCAACTACGTGGTGGTGACGGCGATCACCTGGCTGGGGCTCAGCCTGGCCCATCGCTGGGTGCAACGGCGGCGCCCCTGGGCGGAAAGCATGGTGCTGGTCGCCGCCGAGAAGGTGCTGATCGATCACCTGCGGGCCGCTCCCCACGCCAACGTGCTCGAGGTGCTCGACCCGGCCGGCACCATGCCTGAGCGCCCGCTACCGCCGGGCACCACCCTGGCGGTGGACCTGCGGGCGGTGCTCAGCGACGAGATGGCCCGCTTCGTCTCGTCGTGCAACCTGGCCGGCTACCCCATGCGGGCACTGGTCACCGCCTACGAGGAGCACACCGGCCGGCTGGCGATAGTCCACCTGTACGAAGGCTGGGAGCTCAGCGTGCCCCTCTCCGGGCGGGCACCCTACGTCCGCGTCAAGCGGGCCACCGACGCCGGCCTGGTGCTGCTGGTGGCCCCGCTGGTGCTCCCCATCTGCCTGATCCTGGCCCTGGCGATCAAGTTGGACTCCCGCGGCCCGGTCATCTTCAAGCAATCCCGCATAGGTCTGGAAGGGCGCCCGTTCACCCTCTACAAGTTCCGCAGCATGCGGGTGGGCAACGGGGACGCGGAGGCGCGCTTCGCCGGGGTCAAAGACGACCGCCTCACCCGGGTCGGCCGGTTGCTGCGGCGCACCCGGTTCGATGAGCTGCCCCAGCTATGGAACGTGATCACCGGGGACCTCAGCCTGGTCGGCCCCCGGCCAGAGCAGGGCCCTTTCGTGGAGCGCTTCTCCGAGTCCATCCCCTTCTACACCCACCGCCACTTGGTGCGGCCCGGGATCACCGGCTGGGCGCAGGTGAACTTCGGCTACGCCGACTCCGAGGCCGACACCGTCGAGAAGCTCTCCTTCGACCTGTACTACGTGAAGCACCTGTCGCCCTGGCTGGACCTTGAGATCCTGGGGCGGAGCGTGTGGACGGTGCTCTCCGGCTTCGGGGCTCGCTGAGGGGCCGACCGGCCCGGGGCTATCGACGGCTCACGAGGGTTGTGTCCCCCGCCGGCGGCGGCCGGCGAGAGTGGCCGTGATGAGCAGGGTGAAGGCGAGCGCCTCGCCGATGAGGAAGGCCCAGCCCACCCGCAGCGACGGGGCCGCCTGCCCGAGGGCCACCGCCAGGGCGGCGGCGGCGAGCCCGGCCAGCCAGGCGGCGGCCAGGCGCCCGGTGGCCCGCATGGCGATCAGCATCTGCTGGGCGAAAAGGGCCATGGTGGCCAGGACGGCACCGGAGGCGGCCAGGGCGGCGAGCAGGGCGCCGGGGCGGTATTCGGCGCCGAGCAGCAGCTGCACCAGCGCCGGCCCGGCGGCGTAGCCGGCGCCGAACCCGGCGGCGGCCAGGGCCGCCCCGGTGGCACCGATGCCCACCACCAGGCGGCGAATGGTGGCGGCCTCGCCCTGTTCCACCAGGCGGGTGAAGGGGGGCAGGATGCGCGACACCAGGTTGTAGGCCACGGTGAGCGGGGCGCGCAGCAGCAGGAAGGTCTGGAAGAAGACGCTCACCTCGGCGGCGCCGGCCCCGAGGGCGGCCACGACCAGCGGCCCGGCGGCGACGATGGTCTGCGCGGCCGCGGTGGCGGCCACGAAGCCGGCGAGGGCGGCGGCGGCGCCCGCCTCGGGGGCCGCCGCCGCCTCGCGGCGGCGTTCCCCGCGCAGCGGGCGCCACAGCCACACCACCAGCGAGCCGGGCACCAGGCTCCAGCCGAGGCCCAGCGCCCGCACGCTCAGCGCCAGCAGCACCCCGGCCAGGGCGAGGCGGAGCACCGACTCGGACAGGGTGCAGAGGGCGTACTCCTTGAAGCGGCGCCGGCCGGCCAGGTAGCCGCGGCCCAGCGCGAAGCCCCCGTAGCCGGCCACGAGCGCGGCGACGACCGGCAGGTAGGCGGCCTCCCCGGCGAAGAGCCGGTCGAGGGTGACGGCGGCGAAGGCGGTAGCCCCGAACACCGTCACCGCTATCACCGACAGGTAGAGGCGCCAGGGGGTGGCACCCGGGGCGTCGAGGTTGAGGCGGCGCACCGTCAGCTGCTCCATGGGCATGAAGACGGTGGTGAAGACGAGGAACTGCAGCGTCCAGAGAACGGTGAGTGGGGCGAAGTCGGTCGGGCCGAGTGCCCGCCCCACCACCAGCTGGAAGAGGTAGGCGGCGACGGCGGCGAGCGCGGTGGCCACCAGCATGTAGGTGGTCCCCGAGTCGAGACGGGGGGAGCGGGAGACGGGATGGGTCATGGGGAGGGAGCGGCCGCCGGCCGCGCCGGGATGGTAGCGGTGCAGCCGCCGCGGCCCGGGGGGTGCCGTTCTCCGGTGAGAGGGCTCGGCGGCGTGCGTTGGCGCCGCCGCGCGAACGGGCAGAGCATGCTGCTGGGCTCTAGGGGACTGTGAAGGAGGAGACCTCTGCCCCGGTGGCGGCCCATCGAACGGTCACCAGCGACTCGCCCGCCTCCGCGCGCCCCAGCGCGGCCAGGCGCCCGCTGCCGACCAGGGAGGTGAGGTCGTCGGCCAGGTAGCCCCCGGGCAACTGGGGAGCCGCCAGCACCTGGCCCGTGACCGGGTCGACGACCGCGACCTGCGCCGTCCCATCGGGCGCCCGGCCGAGCACCGCCACGTCGTTGTCCGGCCCGCCGCCGAGGTTGCCGAGGGCTTCCAGGTCCAGAGCGGAGCTCAGGCCGGCGACGGTGAAGGAGGCGACGGCTTCTCCGGTGGCCGGGTCGGTGGTGACCAGCCGAACCGACCCTCCCCCCGGGGAGGTGCCCACCGCCACCAGCAGCGGGCCGGCTCCGGAGCGAGAGAGCGCGACCAGGTCGCCGCCGGTGAGGTCGGCGGCCAGCGCCAGGGTCCGCACCAGGGTGCTGCCGGCGACCCGGCGCACCGGTGCCATCAGCTCCCCGTTGCCCCCATTGCCGAGGACCGCCAGGAGGGTCCCGCCGTCGGTGCCGGAGAACACGGCCAGGGCGGTGGGTGAGAGGGCCTGCCCGAAGGTGACCCCGCCTGCCGGCGCTCCGGTGGCCGCGTCGCGAAGCAGGACCCGCACTGCCCCGCTCGCCCGTACCGACAGCACGGCCAGCCGGGGTGCCGTCGAGCCACCGGGGGAGGGGGTGACCTCGATATCGAGGTAGGCCGCGGTGCGGGCCAGGCCGAAGGCCTTGATCCGTCGGCCGGTGGCGGCATCCACCACCACCACCCGGGCCGGGCGGTCGGCGCCGGTGAGCAGCACCGCCAACTCGGCGGCGGGGGAATCGGCGAAGTTGGGGACGGCGACGGCGGCGATGGGCACGTAGCCCGCCCGGGCGAGCGTGTGGGTGGCGAGGACCGCGCCGGTGGTTCCGTCACGCACCTGGAGGTGGGCGGGTTCGCCGGATCGGGCGTAGGCCACCGCCACGTCCGACGCCCCGTCGCCGTTCACATCTCCCGGATCGGCCAGGACCCCGGCGACGGGTGCTCCGCAAGCCACGGGCAGGGACAGGTCCAGATCCCAGGGGCCGCCGTTGGCCGCGCCGACCCGCAAGGTGAGGTGGGCGGTGTGGCCGTCGGGGGTCTCGCCTGAGATGGCAAGGTCCCAGTCGCTCAGGTTGGCGGCGGTCCCGTCGGCGGGCAGGTCGGGGAAGGCGGAGGACGTGTTCCAGAGGATCGACACGTAGGGGTCGGCCGACGACAGGGTGGCGGTCACCGACCGCAGGTCGCCTCCCTCGTTGGCCAGCGTGGTGAGCACCTCCACGGACTCGCCGCACTGGGCCAGGCCGTCGCCGTTGCCGTCGCTGTCTTCGACGGTGTCGTCGTCCACGCTGATGCCGGCCAGGGCCGCCGGCCCACCGGGCTCGGCGGGGGCCAGGGCGAAGCCGGTGCAGGCCGGGGAGCCGAAAGGCGGGGCGCCCGCGTTGATGACCTGCATGGAGGGCAGGCCGAGACGGCTGCGCAGGTCGCGGGTGGAGAAAGCACGTGGCCCTCCCTCCCCCGTGAAGGTGATCTCCAGGGCGGCCCCGGTCTCCGAGCAGCGGGTGACCCGGGCCCCGGTCACGGTGGACAGGCCGGGGAGAAGGGAGGCCAGCCTGGCCGCGGTGAACGAGCGCGACCAGCGGGCCTTGGGGTTGCCCACATCGGGGAGGGTGCCCCAGTGGTCGTCCACCGCCCGGAGGTAGGGCACGTAGGCGGTGAAGCCGTTCTCGGAGTTCTCCGTCCAGCCGAAGGTGCTCGAGGAGTAGAAGGTCTGGATGGGGATGAGGGCGCCGTTGCGAGTCTCCGACGGATGCACCATCACTTTGCCGATCGTGGCGGCGACGGCGTCGAGCCAGGGCTGCGTGCCGTGCCCCCAGCCGGCGTAGAACTGGTCGACGGTAGTGTCGTAGAGCTGGCACCAGCACCACGGCCGGGAGGCGGGGTCGCCGCGCACGACCACCCGGTAGAGGGCGTAGGAGCGAGCGGCCACCGCCTGGGCCTCCAGGGCGGCCTGGCCGCCGGTGGTCCCCCAGGAGTAGGGGCTCTCCGAGATCCCGAGGACGTAGTCCTCGATCCCGATCTCCAGCGAGAGATGGATCGTGGCGGTGTCGTTGTCCGGCCGAATGTGCAGGCTCCCCCGGGTATAGCGGCAGGGCTTCCACACGGTGCCCCCGGGCGCGTTCCAATCGGGCAGGAGACAGCCCTCGAGCTCGACGGCGGTGGTGGGCTGCTCCTCCCATCCGTCCCACTCGGCGTCGATGGAGCACGGCCCCTCGAGCGAGCCGGCCGGCCCCCTCAGTCGGCAGGTGCCGTTGCCCAGCGGCTCGACGACGACCGTCTCTCCGCTGCCCGCGGTGAGGACGGCGCCGCCCACGGTGAAGGTGACTGGGGCGGCGGGGGCAGGGCCGGCGGGGACCACGGTGAGCGCGAGGCGGCTCTGCTCCTGGGCGAGGCCCACCCAGATCGGCGCGACGAGCAGGGCCGGGTCGGCATCGGCCGGAGAGGCGCCGGTGAAGTAGTGAGTGAGGATCTCCTCCCACGTGTACCCGTCGCGGGCCATGCCGTAGGCGCCGTACTGGCTCATGCCCACCGCATGGCCGTAGCCCCCTCCTTCGAACGTGAACGACACGTCGGCGGCGGCGGGCCCGATGCCGGGGAGCAGCGTGGCGGCGAGCAGGGCTGCGACCGCGAGGGTGCATCGGCCTCGCGCCGACGCGTTCCCGCGGGGCAACCCCGTCCCTCCGTTCCTCATGAGGTCAGCATCGGCCCCGTTTGGGGGCCCCTTGAGCGTCAAGCGGGCATCCCGCCGGGCGCTCGGGCCTCAGGCGAGCGCGGCGACGAGCTCGGGCAGGGCCAGGCCGGCAGGGGCCGAAATCCGGGCCGTGGCCAGGTGGTCGAGGTCGGTCGGCCCCATGTTGAGGATGACGAAGGGATGCCCGCGGCGGGCCACGTGGTGGGGGATGTAGGAGGCGGGCACCACGGACAGAGTGGAGCCGACGCTGACCGCGGCATCGGCGCCTTCCGCCAGCTCGAAGGCGAAGTCCCATGCCTCGGCTGGGAGCATCTCGCCGAAGTAGACGACGGCCGTCTTGAGGATGCCTCCGCAGAGCAGGCACGAGGGGTCGCCCTCACCGGCCTCGACCCGGCGCAGCACCGCGGCCGTCGGCTGCCGATCGCCGCAGCCCAGGCAGAGGGTGGTGTGGGCGTTGCCGTGCAGCTCGGCCACCGCCTCACCGGGGAGGCCGGCCTTCTGGTGCAGGCCGTCGATGTTCTGGGTGACGCAGCCGATCATGCGCCCGGTGTGCCACAGATCGACCACTGCCCGGTGGGCCGGGTTGGGCTGGGCGTCGAGGGCGCCGGTGTTCATGCGCATCTGCCAGGAGCGCCGACGGGTCTCCGGGTAGCGCAGGTAGCGGTCGAGGGTGAACTCGTCGGGGTCTACCGTGGTCCATACCCCCTGTGGGCCGCGGAAGTCGGGGATGCCCGATTCGGTGGAGATGCCGGCGCCGGTGAACACCAGTATGCGGCGCCGCTCCCTCAGTTGGGTGGCCGCCTCGGGGATGCCTTCCATGGGCCGATGGTAGGGCGGCGGGGGCTCACCAAGGCCGTGCCGCCCAGGCCTCGGCGACGGCGTCGAGGGGCAGGGCGTGGACCGTCCGCCCCAGGTAGCCGGTCATCGTCTCGGCGGCGCAGAGGGCGTTGAGGATGGCCTCTTCCACGGCCTCGGCGGTGGCAGAGAAGAGGGGGTTCATCGCCTCGTGGTCGAGCATCTCCAGACGGCGCCGTTTGTCCCCGGCCGGCAGGTGGTTGCCGGTGGCGAAGGCCAGGAAGAGGTCGCCGCTGCCGTTGTGGCCCACCCCGCCGACCCGGGCCAGGCCGACCGTGGCCCGACGGGCCAGGCGGGCGCACTGGGTGGGGATGAGCGGCGCGTCGGTAGCCACCACGACGATGATCGACCCGCCGGAATCCTGCTCCTCGGGGTACGCGCCGGGCACCCGGTCGCAGCCGATCAGGCGGCCCAGCGGCAGGCCGTCGAGGCGCAGGTCGGCGCGATCCCCGTAATTGGCCTGGACCAGTGCCCCCACCGTCCAGGTACCTCCGCCCGCCGGACAGCACCGGGAGGCGGTGCCGATGCCGCCCTTGAACTCGTGGCAGATCATGCCGGTGCCGCCGCCCGCGTTGCCCTCGGCCACGGGCCCGGGCGCGGCGGCGCGCAGGGCTGCCAGGGCGTCTTCCTCGGTGAGGGAGAAGGCGTCGATGTCGTTGAGCCAGCCGTCCCAGGTCTCTCCCACCACGGGGAGGATGAAGCCGTCGATCACCCCCTGCTCCACCGAGTAGCGCACCAGGGCATCGCGCACCAGGCCCACCTGGTGAGTGTTGGTGATGGCCACCGGGGACCCGAGCATGCCCGACTCATCCAGCCAGGGGAGGCCGGTCAGCTCGCCGTTGCCGTTGAACGAGAAGTGCCCGGCGAAGCAGTAATCGTCCCAGACGTGGTTCTCCCGGGGCACCACCATGGTCACCCCGGTGCGCGCCACCCGGGGCTCGTCCCGGATCACGGTGGTGTGACCCACCCAGACCCCGGGCACGTCGGTGATGGCGTTGTGCGGGCCGGGGGGGAGGGTGCCGACGGCTATGCCCAGGTCGCGCAGGCGGGGCCGGGTCATGTCTCTCCTGCGGGGGCGGTGGCCTCGGGGGCGGCGAGTAGGCAGGCGGCCCACTGGTTGGGGGCGGCCTCCACCGAGGGTGGGTCCACCAGGCGGCAGCGGTCGAATACTCGCGGGCAGCGGGGGTGGAAGCGGCATCCCTCGGGGACGTTGGCCGGGTCGGGGGTTTCGCCGTGCAGGATGATGCGCCGGCGCCGCCGTTCCGGGTGGGGGACAGGCACCACCGAGAGCAGGGCCTCGGTGTAGGGGTGTCGGGGGTGGCGGAGGACCTGCAGGGCGGGCCCGGTCTCCACGATGCGTCCGAGGTACATGACGGCGATGCGGTCGCTGTAGGCGGCCACCGTGGACATGTCGTGGGTGATCATGACCAGGGCGATCCCCTTGTCCACCGCCAGCGCCCGCAGCAGGTTGAGGATGTCGGCCCGGATCGAGACGTCGAGCATCGACACCGGCTCGTCGGCCACCAGCACCCGGGGCTCGAGGGCCAGGGCGGCGGCGATCACCACCCGCTGGCGCTGGCCGCCGGACAATTCGTGGGGCCGGCGCTCCAGGAAGACCTCGGCCGGCCGCAACCCGGCCCATTCCAGGGCCCGGGTCACCTTCTCCGCCTGCTCGGTCCGGTTCCCCGCCGCCCCGTGCACCCGCAGCGGCTCGGCCACGATGTCGCCCACCGTCATGCGCGGGTTCAGCGACTCGTAGGGGTCCTGGAAGACCATCTGCAGGTGCCGGCGGACGCGGCGCAGGGCGGACTTGTGAAGGGTGGAGAGGTCCGCCCCCTCGAGGAGGACCGTCCCGGCGGTGGGGGCGAAGAGGCCGAGCATCAGGTTGGCGGCGGTGGTCTTGCCGCAGCCCGACTCGCCGACGATGGCCAGCACTTCGCCGGGGGAGGCCTCCAGGCTCACCCCGTCCACCGCCCGTACCACCCCGGCCGGCCGGCGCCGCAGGGCGGCGATGATCCCCCGCGGGCGCGGGAAGTGCTTGCTCGCCTCGCGCAGGACCAGCACGGGGTCAGCCACTGCTCACCCCCTGCCAGGTGCGCTCGACCAGGAAGCAGGCGGACTCGCGCCGGGGCCCCAACTCGTAGCAGGGAGGCCGTTCGGCCTGGCAGCGGTCGAAGGCCTGCGGGCAGCGGGGGGCGAAGCGGCAACCGGGCGGGATCTCGTCGAGGCGGGGCGGGGTCCCCGGGATCGAGGCCAGGAGGCGTTCGGGCTGATCGATGTCGGGGAAGGCGGCGAGGAGCAGCTGGGTGTAAGGGTGCTGCGGGTCGCGGAACACCTCGGCGATGGTGCCCTGCTCGACCACCACCCCGCCGTACATGACCACGGCCCGGTCGCAGGTCTCGGCCACCACCCCCAGGTCGTGGGTGATGAGCACCAGGCTCATGTTCATTTCGCGGCGCAGGGACGCCAGCAGGTCCATGATCTGGGCCTGGATCATCACGTCGAGGGCGGTGGTGGGCTCGTCGGCCACCACCAGCCCCGGGCCGCAGGCCAGGGCGAGGGCGATCATGGCCCGCTGGCGCATCCCGCCGGAGAACTCGTGGGGGAAATCCCCCGCCCGCTCCCCCCCGATGCCCACCGTTTCCAGGAGGCGGCCGGCCTGCACCTCCGCTTCGTCCTGGGACACCTGCGAGTCGTGCTGGCGGATGGCTTCGGCGATCTGCCAGCCCACCGTCTTCACCGGGTTGAGGGCGTTCATCGCTCCCTGGAAGACCATCGAGAACTGCCGCCAGCGCAACGGGCGGAGCTCGTCGGGGGTCAGGGCGACCAGGTCGCACCCGTCGAACCACACCTGGCCGCCGGCGATCGACCCGCCCGGGGGCAGCAGGCGCAGGGCGCCCAGCATGGTGGTGGTCTTGCCGCAGCCGGACTCACCCACCAGGCCGACGGCTTCCCCCCGGTGGATGTCGATCGACACCCCGTCGGCGGCCATCAGCTGCGCCTGCCCGACCTCGAAGGCGACCTTCAGGTTGCGAATAGACATGAGCACCTCGGGCCGCGCGGGCGGCGAGCCGGGTTCGGGCGTGGGGGGGATCTCCTTCTCCAGGTAGTGGCGGCCGAGGCGGGGGTTGAGCATCTCTTCGAGGGCGTTGCCCAGCAGGGTGGTGGCCAGCACCACAAAGACAATGGCCACCCCGGGGGGGATCAGCGCCCACCAGGCCCCGGCCGAGACCGCCCCCCGGCTGAAGGCGAAGTTGAGCATCTGCCCCCAGGAGATGAGGGTGGGGTCGCCCAGCCCGATGAAGGCCAGGGTGGACTCGGAGAGGATGGCCAGGGAGATGACCAGCACCGTGTTGGCCAGCATCAGCGGCACCACCTGGGGCAGCACGTGGCGCCGCAGGATGTAGAAGTCGGAGCCGCCCACCGCCCGTGCCCGGAGCACGAACTTGCGCTCCCGCACGGTGAGGGTCTGGGCCCGGACGAGCCGGGCGGTGGTGGTCCAGCCCAGGACTCCGATCACGATGATGATGTTGCGCAGGCTCTGGCCGATGATGGCGACGATGACGATCTGCAGGGCCAGGTCGGGGATCACCAGGAAGAAGTCGGTGAAGCGCATGAGCAGGTTCCCGATGCGCCCGCCCCGGTAGCCGGCCACCAGCCCGATCACCCCGCCGATGAACAAGGAGATGAAAGCGGCGGAGAAGCCGACGATCAGGGAGACCCGGGCGCCGTAGATGAGCCCGGAGAGCACGTCCTCTCCGCCGTCGTCGGTGCCGAGGAAGTGCGCCGACGACGGTGAGTCGTAGATGTCCTCGATGG
>CAYGYX010000042.1:0-18264 GCA_964354255.1 uncultured Acidimicrobiia bacterium
CCCGCGCCAGCGGGAGAGGGCGGGGGGAGAGGGCTTCCACAGCCCCCGCGCCAGCGGGAGAGGGCGGGGGGAGAGGGCTTCCGCCGTCGCGCGACCTCCCCCTCCGCGCCGTGCTACGCCCGGCGCGCCTCCCCCGCACCCGCGGGGGAGGCATTGGATAAGCTTCCCGGGCACCAGACCATGAGCGATTGCGAGATCCGTGCCGTCGAGGCCGAAGCGGTGCGTCCCCTGCGCCGGGCACTGCTGCGCCCGCACCAGCAGGTCGAGGAGCTGGCCTACCCGGGAGATGACCACCCCGAGGCCCTCCACGTCGGCGGTTTCCGCCACGGGCACATGGTGGGCATCGCCACCATCATCCCCCGCCCCATGCCCGGACGGCGGGAGCGCCGCGCCTGGCAGGTACGGGGCATGGCGGTAGAGCACGGCCAGCGCGGCTACGGGCTGGGGGGCCTGATGCTCGACGCCTGCGTGGCCCACGCCGCCGCCCACGGGGGCCGCCTCGCGTGGTGCAACGCCCGGGCCGGCTCATTCGGCTTCTACGAGCGCTACGGGTTCCGTCGCGACGGGGAGCCCTTCGAACTGCCCGATATCGGCCCCCACTACCGCATGTATCGTCCTCTCCTGCCGGCGGAAGGGTCGGCCCAGCCACCGGCCGCCGTTACCGCCCCCGAGTAGGTAGACCGGGGGGAATGCCCGGCCCGGGCGGCGTGTTGGGCTGGGCCAAGCGAAGAAAGGGCACCGTGCCCGACCCGATCCGAGTCCTCGCCATCTCCGGCAGCCTGAGGCGCTCCTCCTACAACACGGCGGCCCTGCGGGCGGCGGCCCAGGTGGCGCCCGGGGACATGCAGATCGAGATCATCACCCTGCACGGCATCCCCAACTTCGACGCCGACCTGGAGGCGGGCGAGGCCCCGCTCCCCGAGGTGGAGCGACTGAGGACGGCCATCGCCGAGGCCGACGCCCTGCTCATCGCCACTCCCGAGTACAACTGGTCGATCCCGGGGGCCCTCAAGAACGCCCTCGACTGGGCCTCCCGGGGCGGCGGAAGCTCACCTCTGCGGGGCAAGCCGGCGGCCATCCTCGGTGCCGGAGAGCGCTTCGGCACGCTGCGGTCGCAGACGCACCTGCGGGAGATCCTCCGCCACAACCGAGTCCGCGTCGTCGACCACCCGGAAGTGATGATCGACCAGGCAGGCTCCAGGTTCGATGCGGCCGGCAACCTCACCGACGAACGCTTTCGCGATCAACTCGGCCGCCTCCTGCAGGCGCTGCGGGAAGAGGTGGACAGGTCGCGCTGAGCGCCCGCCCGGCACCGGGGACCGCCGCCCGCCCCTCTCAGGCCGCCCGGGCGGCTTCTGCCGCCGCCCGCCGCAGGCCGTGGAAGAGGAACAGCCCCAGCCGGGCCAACGCCGGCCGCTGGCCGCCGGCGAAAGCGACGCCCACTTCGGTCCCCTCGCCCGTGCGGGTGTAGACCCGGACCACCGTTGCCTCCAAGCCCTCCGGGCCTCCGTCGAAGGCCAGCCGTCCTTGCCAGCCCGGCGCCACTGAGGGGTGCTCGCCGTCGAGCCGCAGCCGCGCCCCGCCCAGCGACACGTCCTTCACCCGCACCGGCGTTCCGCCCAGCGAGCCCGGCAGGTCGGTGAGGAAGCGCACGCTGGCCCGGCGCTCCCCGGCGAAGCGGGCCTCCACGGCCCGGCCGGCGGCGGCCACCAGCAACGCCAGGTTGAGGACCAGGAAGCCGACGCTTCCGTACATGGCGGCCCGCTCCCCGTAGTGGAGCGGGGTCAGCCCGGCCAGGGTCAGGCCGAACCAGCTCAGGGCCGCCACCCCCAGGGCGAACAGCGCCAGGAGCAGCCGGGGCGGCGGGACCCGCCGGTGCTCCTGGCCCAGCCGGCCCTTCGGGGTGACCCGGAAGCGCCGCTCGCCGCGATGGACCAACTCGAGCGTGGCGGGGAGCACCGCCGGCATGCGCAGGGTCTCGAAGATGGTCGCCAGGACCGGCGGGTAGTAGCCCCTCGACAGGAAGCGGAAGGCGGTGAACTGGAGAGCGAAGTTCACCGCGAACACCGGACCGAAGACGGAGAACGGGACGGCGATGGCCAATCCCCCCGTGGCGAGCACCATCATCGGCAAGAGCACGTAGCCCAGCGATCGCCACACGTCGAACCAGCCGAAGAGGGTGGAGGCATAGGCGAGGCGCTGCGGGAGAGTGAGCCCGGGACCCGTGATGGGACGCTCAACCCGCATCACCTGCATGGCTCCCCTCGCCCACCGGCGCCGCTGCAGCACGTACTGGTTCAGATCCGCCGCGGCCAGGCCCCGCGCCAGCACCTCGTTGTGGGCCACGATCCTCCACCCCCGCCGGTGCAGGCGGATGGACGTGTGTATGTCCTCGGTCACCGTTCCCGTGGCCACCCCGCCCACCTGACGCAGCGCCTCCACCCGGACCACTGCGTTGGTGCCGCACCAGAAGACGGCGTTCCAGCGGTTCTTGGCCGGCATGATCACCCGGTAGAAGACCGCCTGCTCGTTGAAGCGGCACCCCCGGCGGACGTCGTGCTCGAAGGACTCGGTGTTGTAGAAGTCCTGCGGGGTCTGCACCACCGCCACCTGCGGGTCGTCGAAGTAGCCGAGGGTGTGGTGGAGGAAGTCGGGGCTCACCACGTGATCGGCGTCGAACACGGCGATCAGATCGGCCTCGATCACCCGCAACGCGGCGTTGATGTTCCCCGCCTTGGCATCCCGGTTGTCGCCCCGGGCCAGGT
Source organism: uncultured Acidimicrobiia bacterium (assembly GCA_964354255.1). Taxonomy (GTDB): domain Bacteria; phylum Actinomycetota; class Acidimicrobiia; order Spongiisociales; family UBA11373; genus VGBK01. The sequence continues at coordinate 2,766 of CAYGYX010000042.1, forward strand.
AGTGGGCGCCGAGAGCGTGCGCCAGCTGTTCCACCTCAGGCCGCTTCCCATCGTCGAGCACCCAGGTCTCGTGTCCGGGGGAAATCGACACCGCCGCCGCCACCACGGGGAGCAGCACCTCCTCTCCCTCGTCGTAGGTGGGGATCAGGATCGCCACCCGCAGCGGGGTGTTCTCCACCCGGTGCCACCCGGGGAGAGGATCGACGTCCCAGAGGGCGAAGGTGTAGAGGGCGATGCCGACGGCGTGGTGCACCTCCAGGCCCAGTAGGGGGAAGGCGACGTACCACCCCGAGAGGTCGAGGGTGGCCACCGCTCTCCAGATGAGATAGGCAACGCTTCCCACCAGGGCGGCCACGGCCAGACCGCGGATGAGCGCCTTCCGCTCCGGGGTCTCCGGGAGGGCCCGTCCGCCGCTCCCGGGCTGCACCGGCGCAGGCTCCTCCCGGCGCGGCGTCAGGACGAGGGTCGGCTTCGGCAATACCGAGTTGCCGGGCACCGCCGTCCGGAGCCGGGTGAGCAACGTCATGTGGGTCCTGCACTGAGGACAGGCCCAACTTCGGGTGACACCGGCGCCCGCTGAAGCCCTTTCTCGAGGGGCTCAGGCTTTCCCCGCAGACGACATCGGCAGACGAGCCCGGACCGGCCGAAGGACGGGCTGCCGTCCTCAGAACTGGCCCACCCCCCTTGCCCCTGGGCGCGGACAGGCCCGGAGACACTTCGGCGTTCCCGCCGCCGTGAGCGGACCAGTCTCACGGGTCTCCGGGCCCGGTGGTCCGGGTTGGAGTCGCCACCATCCCGGGGCTCGGCCCCGGGGAGCGGCCACCCCTGTGATGGCCGCTAGCGCCCGGCCACCTCCGGGGTCCGATGAATACTGCCAATCACTCTTGGACCACCTCCTTTCCCGTTGGCGACATAGTGCCACATCGCGGCGAGAAAGGGGAGCGCCGGCGGGCCGGGATCAGGCCTTGGGCGGCGGCACGGGGACCCGGGCCGGCTCTGGCCGGGGCTGGAAGTGCCGCCAGCAGTACTCGTTCTTGTTGTAGCGGGAGATCAGCGTGCTGCACCCGGGGTGGGCGCAGTGCCGGCCCTGGTCGTAGACCCGCTTGGGCCGGCGGCCCGCCACCTGCTTGATGGAACTCACCCCATAACCTTGCCACAGCCGGGCGGCTATGGCAAAGCGAGAAGGGGCCCGGAATCGCCGAAACCGCTTGTCCCACACCGCCCTCGGACTAGTCACGGCGATGTCCAGGCGGTGCCGGCGAGCCACCGGCAGGCGTTCCCCGGGGCCGGCCGGGTAGGGTGAGCGCCGTGCACGCCATGCGCCTCTGCCGGCCCGGACCGGTCGAGGGCCACCCGCTGGAGGCGGCCGATATCCCCGACCCCGCACCGGGGCCCGGCGAGCTGCTGCTCGACGTCGCCGCCTGCGGGGTGTGCCGCACCGACCTGCAGCTGGCCGAGGGCGATCTGGAGGCGCGCCGCCTCCCCATCGTCCCCGGGCATCAGATCGTGGGGCGGGTCGCCGCCCTGGGACCCGACACCCCGGGGTGGGCGGTGGGCGACCGGGCCGGGGTCGGCTGGCTGGCGGGCTCCTGCGGGGAATGCGGCTGGTGCCGAAGCGGCCGGGAGAACCTGTGCACAGAGGCCCGCTTCACCGGATGGGACCGCGACGGGGGGTACGCCGAGCGGGCCGTGGTGCGGGCCGCCTTTGCCGTGCGCCTCCCGGAGCGCTTCGCCGACCTGGCCGCCGCTCCCCTGCTCTGCGGCGGGGTCATCGGCTACCGGGCCCTGCGGGTCAGCGGGATCCGCCCCGGGGAGCGCCTCGGGCTGTACGGGTTCGGGGCCTCCGCCCTCCTCGCCATCCAGGTGGCCCTGCACTGGGGATGCCGGGTCTTCGTCGCCACCCGCTCTCCGGCCGAGCAGCGCCGGGCGCGAGAGATGGGGGCCGAGTGGGCCGGCTCGTACGACGACCCTCCGCCGCTGCCCCTCGACGCGGCCGTCACCTTCGCCCCGGTGGGCGAGGTCGTGGTGGCCGCCCTGCGCGCCCTGGACCGGGGCGGGGTGGTGGCGGTCAACGCCATCCACCTCGACCGCATCCCCGAGTTCCCCTACGACCTGCTCTGGTGGGAGAGGCAAATCCGCAGCGTGGCCAACTTCACCCGGCGCGATGCCCAGGAGTTCGTCGACCTCGCCGCCCGCATCCCCATCCACACCGTGGCCGAGCCCTACCCGCTCGAAGAGGCCAACACCGCCCTGCTGCGGCTGAAGGAGGGCCGGGTGTCGGGAGCGGCGGTGCTCGTCGTCGGGTAGCGTCGTGGACACGAGCGCCTTGGCATCCGACCACTTTGAGGTCCGTGAGGTTGCCCCGGGGGTCCACGCCCTCATCGCCCGCCGGGGCGGCACGGCCGTGGGCAACTCCGCCGTGGTCGATCTGGGCGACCGCACCCTGGTAGTCGACACCTTCAGCACTCTCCAGGCGGCCGACGACCTCCTGGCGGTGACCCTGGCCCTCACCGGGCGCCGCGCGGCGATCGTGGTCAACAGCCACTGGCACGACGACCACACCTTCGGCAACCAGCTGTTCGCCGGAGCGGAGATCGTCGCCACTCGGCGCACGGTGGAACTGATCGCCGCCAGCATCCCCGCCGACCGCGCCGCCCTCGCCGAAGAGATCGAGGAGGGGCTGGCGTTCGCCCGCCGGGCGCTGGCGGAGGCGGGCACCGACGAGGAGCGGGCCCGGGCCGAGGGATGGCTGCGGGTGTTCCACGCCCAGCGCACCGACCTCCCCCGCTTCCGCCTGACCCTCCCCGACCGGATGGTCGAGCACCAGTTGACCGTGGCCGGGGCGGGCCGTTCGGCCGCAGTCCTCAGCTACGGAGGCGGCCACACCGAGAGCGACACCTTCGTGCATCTCCCCGACGACCATGTCGTGATCGCCGGCGATCTGCTCTTCGTGGGCCGCCACCCCTGGGTGGCCAGCGGTGCTCCCGGGGCCTGGGCGGGCATCCTGGAGCGGATGGCGGCCCTCGGCGCCGCCGTCATCGTGCCCGGCCACGGCCCGGTGGGCGGCCCGGGGGACCTGGCCGAGCTGGCGGCCTACCTGCGCGCGCTGGCGGCGCTGGTCGAGGAGGTCGTCGCTCGCGGGGTCGACGACGACACCCTGGCCGCCCTCCCCGTGCCCGCCGGATCAGAAGGGTGGGAGGGGCGACTCTCGTACGCCGGCGGCCTCCAGGCTCTGGTCGCCCGCCGCCGGGCCGCTGGGGGCCTAGGGTCGGGCCCATGAACCCCTTCGTGGTTGTCGGCGCACTCGTGGACCTGGTGGGGATGGGGGTGATCGTGGCCGGGGTGCTGACCCCCGGTGAGGCCCGCTGGCCCCTGATCGTCAGCGGGGTCACCCTCTCCTTCGTCGGGGCCGTCATGTTCCTCATCAGCCAGAAGCTGGGCCGCTTCTACGGCTTGTCACCCCGCCTGCTGGCCCGCGGCCGGCCCGCCTTCGCCGAGGTGGAACAGGTGCGCCCCACCGCGACCATCTTCATGGGCTCTCCCGTCGTTGCCTTCCGGCTCAAGGTGAGCCACCAGGCCCACGACTACCCGGTCGACGTGCAGCAGGCCGTTCCCCGGCCGCTCCTCGCCCAGGTGGGACCGGGCTCCCGGGTCGCGGTCAAAGTCGACCCGGAGCACCCCGAGCGGGTGGTCATCGACTGGTCGCAGGCCCCCACCCCGCTCCGCGTCACCCCGACGGCCGTCGCTGCGGAGGCGAGCGGCCACGACCTCGTCCAGGCCATCCCCCCCGAACACCGCAAATCGGCCGCCGACCTGCTCGCCCGGGGCCGGCGGGGCACCGCCCGCATCCTGGCCGCCCAGGAGATGGGAGACGCCGTCCGGCTGGGGGTCATCTCCTCCGGCGACGAGCGGGCCGGGGCCATGATGACCCTCCTCGACCTCGAGGTGAAGCTCCCGGGCCGGGATCCTTACCCCGTCCAGGTAGTGCACTGGGTGCCAGCCTCCCAGGTCGGCAAGGTAGGGCCGGGGCGGGAGGTGGCGGTGGCGGTGGACCGCGACGACCCCGAGCACCAGGTGGCCATCGACTGGGAGACCCCGCCCGCTTAGGCCGGCCCTTGTCGGCGGGCAACCCGGGGAGGATCATCGGGCCGATGCAGACCACGGTGCCCACCCGCTTCTGGCACCTCCTCGACGACGGGCGGGTGCAGTGCGACCTGTGCCCGCGCGCCTGCCGGCTCCGGGAGGGGCAGCGGGGCCTCTGCTTCGTGCGCTCCCGGCAGGGCGACGGGGTGGTGCTCACCACCTACGGGCGCTCCAGCGGCTTCGGCGTGGACCCCATCGAGAAGAAGCCCCTCTTCCACTACCGGCCGGGGAGCGCGGTGCTCTCCTTCGGCACCGCCGGCTGCAACCTGGCCTGCCGCTTCTGTCAGAACTGGGACATCTCCAAGGCGAGGGCCGACCAGGTGCTGGCCGAGACGGCCGGGCCGGAGGAGATCGCCGCCTCCGCGGAGCGCCTGGGGGCGCAGAGCGTCGCCTTCACCTACAACGACCCGGTGGTCTTCCACGAGTACGCCGTCGACACCGCCCGGGCCTGCCGGGCCCGGGGCATCGGCACGGTCGCGGTCACCGCCGGCTACGTGAACCCCGAGCCCCGCGCCGAGTTCTACGCCCTCATGGATGCGGCCAACGTGGACCTGAAGTCCTTCGACGACGGCTTCTACCGCCGCTACTGCGCCGGGCGCCTCGCCCCGGTGCTGGAGACCTTGGAGTACGTGCGCCGCCACACCGCCACCTGGCTGGAGGTCACCACCCTGCTCATCCCCGGCCTCAACGACTCGCCGGAGGAGATCGCCGCTCTGGCGGAATGGGTCACCGGCCACCTGGGTGCGGACACCCCACTCCACTTCAGCGCCTTCCACCCCGCCTTCCGCCTGACCGATCGGCCCCCCACCCCGCCCTCCACCCTGGCCGAGGCGCGGCGCATCGCCCTGGCCCGGGGGCTTCGCTACGTCTACACCGGCAACGTCGCCGACCCCGAGGGCCAGTCGACCCGCTGCCACCACTGCGGGGCCATCCTGGTGGGGCGCGACTGGTACCGCCTCACCACCTGGGGCCTGGACGAAGGCGGGCGCTGCCGCGCTTGCGGCACCCCCTGCCCCGGAGTGTTCGACCCCGCGCCCGGCACCTGGGGGCCCCGGCGGCTCCCGGTACGGCCCCGCTGATGGCCGTGGGTCCCGTTCCGGCAGGGGACTGGGAGCCGGCCTACCTGGAGGTGTGGCGGCGGGGGGAGCTCGCCGCCCGGGTGGAGGCCGCCCGGGCGGAGCTGCAGGAGTGCCGGGCCTGCCCGCGCGACTGCGGCGTGGACCGCCTGGCCGGGACGACGGCGGTGTGCCGGGTGGGCCGCCAGGCGGTGGTCGCCAGCGCCTTCCCCCACCACGGCGAGGAGGGCTGCCTGCGCGGGTGGAGGGGGTCGGGGACCATCTTCTTCTCCGGCTGCAACCTGCGCTGCGCCTTCTGCCAGAACTGGGACATCTCCCAGCGTCTGCCCGGGGAGGAGTGCACCGCCGACGACCTGGCCGGCCTCATGCTGGCCCTGCAGGCCCGGGGCTGCCACAACCTGAACCTGGTCACCCCGGAGCACGTGGCCCCCCAGGTGGTGGAGGCGATCGCCCGGGCCGTGCCCGGTGGCTTGCGCCTGCCGATCGTCTACAACACCGGCGGCTACGACGGCCTCCCCTCCCTGCGCCTGATGGAGGGCCTGGTCGACATCTACCTGCCCGACTTCAAGTTCTGGGAGCCGGCCACCGCCCGCCGCCTCGCCCGGGCCGCCGACTACCCGGGGCGGGCCCGGGAAGCCCTCGCCGAGATGCACCGCCAGGTGGGAGTGCTGCAGATGGGCCCCGACGGTCTGGCCCGCCGCGGGGTGCTGGTGCGCCACCTGGTGCTGCCCGGCCTGGGGGCGGAGAGCGCCGCCATCTTCGCCTGGCTGGCCGGGGCGCTCTCCCCCGACACCTACGTGAACATCATGGCCCAGTACCGCCCCGACCACCTGGTGCCCGGGGCGGAGCGCTACCGCGACGTCGACCGCCGGCCCCTGCCCGAGGAGATCGACGCCGCCTACGAGGCCGCCCGGGCCGCCGGGTTGTGGCGCTTCGCCGAGCGGGGCTGAGCCGCCGGGCGCCCGGGGACGCGCGTTCTTACCGCCCCGCTTCTGCCCGGCGCCGGCGAGCCAGCCCGGTGAAGACACCGACGGCCGCCCCCGCCGCGGCGCCGATGAGCACCAGCACCCAGGGGGAAGTCCCGCCCGACTCCTCGCCGGGCAGGGTGGTGGTGGTCTCCCCTACCGTGCGGACCGCGGCGGCCTCGCCCGGGGCGGAGGTCGCCGCGACCACGGCTCCCAAGGCAGCCACCAGCAGCAGGATCATCAATAGGCAGACGGCGAGGCGGTGCATCGCCCCATTGTGGCGCCCCGTTGCCACCCGGGCGCCGCCCCCTCGCCGCGCGGGTACCCTGCGGGCGGATCCTGAGGAGGCAGCATGAGGCTGAGCGCCCGCAATCAACTCCGGGGAACCGTGGCGGCAATCGAGCATGGCCGGGTCATGTCGTCGGTGAAGGTGACCCTCCCCGACGGGCAATTGATCACCGCCGCGGTCACTCGCGAGGCGGCCGAGGAGCTCGGCCTGGCCCCGGGAGACCCGGTGGTCGCCATCATCAAGGCCACCGAGGTGATGCTGGGCCGAGAGTGACCGACCCGGCCGGCGGCCCGGCGGAAAGCCCGCCACCGGCATAGCATGCAGAGGCACCACCCGCCCGAGTCAGCACCCCGGCTTCCACCCTTCGCAAGACAGGAGGAGTACGCATGGCCCGCACCACCATCACCCTGGAGCAGCGCATCGAGGCCCCGCCCTCTCAGGTGTACCAGGCCTTCACCAACTCCACCGCCCTGCGCGAGTGGCTCTGCGACGCGGCCATGGCCCATCCCGGCAAGGGCGGGCGGGTCCACCTGTGGTGGGCCTCCGGGTACTACGCCACCGGTGAGTACCGCAAGTTGGCCGCCGATGAGCAGGTGAGCTTCACCTGGCGGGGCCGGGGCGAGCCCGGGGAGACCCGGGTGAGCGTGGCCCTGCGCCCCGAAGGGGAGGGCACCGTGGTGTCCCTCGCCCACCAGCGGGTGGGCGGCGGCAAGAAGTGGGCCGAGGCGGCCGCGGCCATCCGCCAGGGGTGGGAGCGGGGCCTGGAGAACCTCCGCTCGGTCCTGGAGACCGGTCACGACCTGCGCTTCACTCTGCGGCCGATGCTGGGCATCTTCCCCGACGCCCTCACCGCGGAGGCGGCGGCCCGCCTCGGGGTGCCGGTGAAAAAGGGGATGCTGATCGGAGGCGTCGCCGACGGCATGGGCGCCCAGGCGGCCGGCCTGGAGAAGGGCGACGTCATCACCCGCCTCGACGAGGCGAAGGTCGCCGATTGGGCCTCCCTCCAGGCTGCCCTCACCGCGCACCGGGCCGGCGACCAGGTGGCGGTCACCTACTACCGCGGCCCGGAGAAGGCAACCACGATGTTGACCCTCTCCACCCGCTCCATCGAGGAGCCGCCGGCGACGCCGGCCGCCCTGGCCGAGGCGGTCGGGGCCGCCGACGAGGACTGCCTGCGGCGCCTGGGCGAGGCCCTGGCCGCCGTGCCCGATGATCTGGCGGCGCGGCGGCCCGCGGCGACCGAGTGGAGCGCCAAGGAGGTGCTCTGCCACCTGATCGCCAACCAGCGTTCCACCCAGGAGTGGATCAGCGACCTGGTGGGCGGACAGGAGCGCTGGGCCGACGACTGGGCGGGGAACCTGGACATCGCGCACGCCGGGCTGCTGGCCGTCTACCCGACTGTCGACGACCTGCTCGGGGAGTTGCGGCGCAACGGGGCCGAGACCCGGGCGATGATCGCCGCCCTGCCGGAGTCGTTCCTGGCCCGCCGGGGCACCTACTGGCGCCTGGCCCATAGCCTCATGGAGCTGCCGCTCCACAACGAGGGGCACCTCACCCAGATCAAGGAGGCGCTGGCCGCCGGGTAGGCCGGCCCGGCACCCGACGCCCGGCGCCAGACCAAGCCGGCCGGCCTCTCAGCCCCTGAACAGCCGGACCGCCAGCAGGCAGGAGGCAGCCACCCCTCCGGAGACGGGGATAGTCAGCAACCATGCCCACACCACCCGCCGGGCCACCCCCCAGCGGACCGCCGACAGGCGGCGGGTGGCCCCCACCCCGACGATCGCCCCAGTGATGGTGTGGGTGGTGCTCACCGGGATGCCCATGAGGGTGTTCATGAACAGGGTGGTGGCCCCGGCCGTCTCGGCGGCGAACCCGCCGATGGGCCGTAGTTTGGTGATGCGCGCGCCCAGAGTGTGCACGATGCGCCACCCCCCGGTCATGGTGCCCAGGGCGATGGCGGCGTGGGCGGAGAGCACCACCCACAGCGGGATGTCGGGCAGGCCGCCATCGGCGCCGGCCGCCAGCAAGCCGCCCGACACGAGCACGGCGGTCATGATGCCCATGGTCTTCTGAGCGTCGTTACCGCCGTGCCCCAGGCTGTAGGCGGCGGCCGACAGCAGCTGCCCGCGACGAAAGATGTGGTCGACCCGTTCCGGGGCAGACCGCCGGAAGATCCAGTAGAGGGCCACCATGTTCAGAAAGCCGAGCACCATGCCCAGAAGCGGGGAGAGGATGATGAAGCTCAGGGTGAGCACCCAGCCCCTGGCCTGGAGCAGGCCGGCGTAGGGCCCGCCGGTGACCAGCTGGGCGGCGATCGCCGCCCCGGCGTAGCCCCCCACCAGGGCATGGGACGAACTGGAGGGCAGCCCGAAGTACCAGGTGATCACGTTCCAGGCGATCGCCCCAAGCAAGGCGCAGAGCAGCACCCAGAGCCGCCAGTCCTCGGTCACCCGGCCGATGTTCACCAGCCCGCCGCCCACCGTCTTGGCAACGTGGGTGCCGAACACCAGGAAAGCGAGGAAGTTGAACGCCGCCGCCCAGACCACCGCTACCCCCGGGCGCAGCACCCGGGTCGACACCACGGTGGCAATGGAGTTGGCGGCATCGTGCCAGCCGTTGGCGAAGTCGAAGACCAGGGCGGCGAAGATGATGACGATCGCGAAGGCCTCGGTGGCGTTCACCCGGTCCGCCGCCCGCCCGTCAGGTGTGCTTGACGACGATGCTCTCGAGGAGCTCCGCCAGGTGCTTGCACCGGTCGATCGAGTCCTCGAGCTGCTCGTAGATCGACACCCATTTGATGACCTCGATGGCGTTCGGCTCTTCGGTGAACAAACGATGGAGCGCCTCGGCGTAGAGCACGTCGCCCCGCTTCTCCAGGCGGCGCACCCGCTGGCTGTGCTCGGTTACCCCGTTGCGCCCCTTGAGCTGGCCGAAGGCGGCCTCCACCTCGGCCAGGGACTCGGCGAGGAGGCCGGCGATCTCGGGCACGTCGGGCCGCAGGGGCACGGCGTGGGAGATCTCCATGCGCCGGGCCAGGCCGTTGACCTCATCGATGATGTCGTCGCACCGGGTGGTGAGCAGGTAGATGTCCTCACGGTCGAGGGGGGTGATGAAGCTGGTGTTCAGCTTGGCGACGATGTCGGCCACCAGGTCGTCGCACTCCTCCTCAATGGCCTTGATCCGCTCAGCATGCCCGGCGCGGTGCTCGTAGTCGCCCAGCAGCTGCACGAAGATGGCCGCGCCGGCGTGCACCTTGCCGATCAGCTCGGCCAGGAGGGTGAAGTACTTCTCCTCGCGGGGGATCAGCCGCACCACAGCCCGCCGTGAATCCGAAGCATCAGATCCGCACACTACCGCGTCGGGGGGAGGCCCCGGCCGGCGGCAAGTGGAGGCCCCCGGCGACCGGAGGCCTTGACGAAACCCGTGGCGCATGCATAATGCAAGCATGCCCAATGTCCTCATCCGGGACCTGCCCGAGAAGGTCCACCGCGAGCTCGTCCGGCGCGCCGCGCGCGAGGGCCGATCGCTACAGCAGTACCTCGCGGGGGTCTTGACCAGGCTGACGGCGACCCCGACACTGGACGATGTGCTCGACCGCCTCGATCGACAGCACGGCGGCCGGGTCGGCTTCGCCGAGGCAGTGGACACGCTCACCCGGGTCCGCGCCGAGCGGTGAGGGTCTTCGACGCTTCCCTGCTCGCGGTCGCCCTCGGCGACGACGGGCCCGATGGACACCAGGCCCGCCGCCTCCTCCGGGGCACCGCCGAAGCCGCCATCCCCGACTGCGCCGACGTGGAGACCGCGGCGGTGCTCCGCAAGCGGTGGATCGCCGGCAGTCTGGACGAGGCACGCCTGGCGACCGCTTTCGAGGGTCTCGCCGCCTTGCCCTTCGCCAGGTTCCCTGCCCGCCCTTTCCTGCGCCGGGTGTACGAACTGAGAGCGAATGTCGGTGCCTACGACGCGGTGTATGTCGCCCTGGCCGAGAGCCTCGGCTGCGACCTGGTCACCGCCGATCGCCGCCTGGCTGCAGCCACCGGGATCCGCTGCCCGGTGCGGGTGGTGGAACGGGAAGGCGGCTGACAGAAGGCCGGCTGACCCCCACCCGGCTCAGATGTCGGCGTTGAACGTGTCGCAGGCCGCCGGGTCGCCGGTGTCCAGCCCCACCCGGAACCACGTCTGCCGCTGCCCCGACGAGCCATGGGTCCAGGTCTCCGGGTTGACCCAGCCCTGCATCTGCTGCTGGATACGGTCGTCGCCGACCACCGACGCCGCGTCGAGCGCCTGGGCCACCTGCTCCCCGGTGATCGGCTCGAGGTATCCGGTCCCCACCGCGTGGTTGGCCCAAACGCCGGCGTAGCAGTCGGCCTGCAGCTCGGTGCGCACCGAAGTGCTCTCAGCGCCGGACCCACCGCCCGCCTGCAGGTCGCCCAGCAGGTTCTGGACGTGGTGGCCGTACTCGTGGGCGATGATGTAGGCCTCGGCGAAGGGGCCACCCTCGGCGCCGAAGCGGCTCTGCAGATCGTCGAAGAAGCCCAGGTCGATGTAGACGCCTCCATCAGCCGGGCAGTAGAAGGGGCCGACCGCGCTGTCGGCGTACCCGCATCCGGTGCTGACGCCGTCGCTGAAGAAGGTGGTAGTCGCCAACTGGTAGCCCTGGACGGTCTGGCCCCAGTAGGCCTGGACGCTGTTGACGTAGCCGACGATGCGGCAGTCGTCGCGCTCGTTGGCGTCGGCGCCGGTCTGGCACTCGGCGCTGAGATCGGCGCCCGGCTCGGCACCCACCTGCTCGCCGCTGAGCGCCGCCGTCAGCTGCGACGGATCGCCGCCCAGGAGCAGGACCAGCACCAGGGCCACGATCCCTCCGAGCCCACCGGTGACGGCCAGGCCCTTGCCGGCGCTCACGCCGCGGCGGTCGCGGACCTGACTGGTGTCGAGGCGGGCGTTCCGTCGGAAAGTCATCTTTCACTCCTCGCCGAATACGGCCGGGGAATCAGCCGGGGGCCGTCCCCCGCCCTCCGGACGGGCACGGTCCCGCCCGCCCGGTGACTGCTCAGTCGACCACAAAGGTGACCTTGAGGCTCACCTGATAGCCCACGACGGAGTCGCCCTCGACCAGCACCTTCTGCCCCTCGACCCAGGCCTCGCGGATGCCGTGCACCGTCTCTCCCGCCTTGGAGATACCAGAACGGATGGCATCGTCGAACGACCGGTCCGAACGGGAGGTCACTTCGATCACCTTGGCTATCGACATAGGCCCCTCCTGACTGCGGGTGGCACCGCCACTGTATCGGCAAACCGCCCCTTCCCCCGACCCCCCTCCCCTACACTCCCCGCAAGCGAGTTTCGCGCCGAGAACCGCATCCACCCCGCCCCCGTAGCTCAGGGGATAGAGCAGCGGTTTCCTAAACCGTGTGCGCAGGTTCGATTCCTGCCGGGGGCGCCGAGCGAACAGCCCGCCTATCGTCCCCGTTCGATACGCTGCCCCGGTGGCCAGCCTCCCCGCCCTGCTCGACCGCCTGGACCCCGATGAGCGGGTCCGGGGCCGTCAGTGGGAGCGGTGCTGGCGCAGGAGGCTGGGGCCTAGGCTGTTACCGCCGCGAGCGAAGGGATTCGGCCGGTGAAGAGGGTTTCCATGGTCGTGCTATCGGTTGCCCTCCTTGGCGCGTGCTCCGCTGCTGAGTCTGCACCCACGACGACGACCTACCCGTGGGAGGCCACATCCGAAGAGGGGGGCGCAGTAAGCGCAGCGCGCCAGATGGACGGCGAAGCCGCTGGAGTGTGGGCCCCCTACTCAGATGGGCTACTGCTCCACCACATATACGAGTTCTGCGACGGCCTGGTTGCCGCCCCTGATGTGGAGCAGTATCTGAACGAGGGGATAGAGGCACAGGGGGCGGCCCTACTACTGCCTCTGGTGATCGGTTCCGGGTACCTCTGCGGGAGCGAGGCTGTCGGAGATTGGATCGCCGAGCAGGCGGCGAACGAGTAGGCCGCCAGCCCCCCGAGGCCGTCTCACTCACTGACCATCGGACCATCCCCGATGGTCGGACCGGTTACCGATGAGACCCGGATAGTGGGATCTCCAAGGGGGTTCTCCGCCGTGTCCCGGGATGGAGCCCGCCCAGGGTGAAGGATCGGCAGGCGGCTGGTCAATCGCCGCAGCCCCCCTGCCGCCCCATGTCCTCCACGGGCAAGGTACCGGCCGGAGGGGACGAAGAATCCCCCCGGGTCCGGGCCAGGCCACCCCGTGGTCTTCGACGTCGGGGTCGGAGCATGGCTCAGAACGCGTTGATCAGGATCCTCGACGCTGCCCCACACTCCTCAACCCGAGAAGGCCCGTGGATGGGTGATAGGGATCCGGCGCTGCGAGAGGCGGCCGAGGAGATCGGGGGCTGGCTGGAGTGGCTCCCATCCCGAGACCGCGCCGGCCTGACGCTTCAGGTGAAGCCCGGCGGTCGGTAGTCTCTCCATGCTCCCGTACCCTGGATCCGCCTCTACTCCCCGGATCGATCTCCGCGCACGACAGAGGGCTTCTACCTCGTGTGTCCGTTCTCGGCTGACGGGCGGCGGGTGTACCTGAGCCTGAACCAGGGCACTAGCGAGTATCGGTCAGAAGAGATGCGCCCATCACGGAACCTGCCCGCATTGACCCACGGACGGCGCCGGCCCGTACGATCGTTGAGGGGTGGATCGCCCGGCTCTCGCAACCGGCCGATCTTGCCCGGGCATCGGCAGCAGGCGGGCCGGGGTAGCGTTAAGGGCCGGACACCCCGAAGGAGGGATCCTGTGGCGCTGGTCGACTGCCCCGAGTGCGGCAAGCAGGTCTCCACGCTGGCCGTCGCCTGTCCGCACTGCGGGTTCCCCCTCTCCCGCGCGGCGGTGGAGTCGCAAGCGCCGGGGCGAGGACGCGGGCCGGCGCGATGGACCGACCCCGGGTTCTGGATAATTGTGGTCGGGCTGGCGGTGGTGATCGTCCTGAGCCTCGTCCTTCTCCGCCAGGCTGGCCGCGAGCCCGAGGCCGACACCACGGTGCCGGTGACCACGAGCCAAGCCTCGGCTACGACTCAGGCGGGCGACTCCACCGGCTCGGCAACCACCACCAACGCGGTCCGCCCTAGCGCGTCCGGGTAGCTGGTAGCTGGTGGTGGTGGGGAGTCCCTCACACCACCAGCCGGTACCCGACTCCCCGGACTGCCTCGATCTGCGGGCCCTTGGGGTCGGCTTCGAGGCGTCGGCGCAGGCGCCGGATGTGCTGGTCGAGGCTGCGGGTGTCCCCCGCGAAGGCGAAGCCCCAGACTTCGTCGAGGAACTCCTCCCGGGGCACCACCCGCCCGGGACGCTGCATCAGCAACTGCAGCACCTCGAACTCCTTCTTGGGGAGGTCCTGCTCCCCGCTCGGGAGCCGCAAGCGGCGGGTGGCCAGGTCGAGAGAAGCGGCCCCGGCCGCGAGTACCTCGACCTCCACCCCCGGCGCCGCCCGCCGGGTGGCGGCTCGGATGCGGGCGATCAGCTCCCGCACCGAGTAGGGCTTGGTGAGGTAGTCGTCGGCCCCCAGCTCGAGGGCGGAGACGATGTCGGCCTCGGCCCCTTTGGCGCTGACCACGATCACGGGCACGTCGGAGAGCCGGCGCACCTCCCGCAGCACGTCGAGGCCGGGGAGGGCGGGGAGCATGAGGTCGAGCAGGATCACCTCGGGCCGGGCCGCCCGGAAGCGCTCCAGGCCCGCCTTCCCGTCGAGGGCGGCGTCGACCTCGAACCCCTCGGCCCCCAGCGAAACCTGCAGGGCCTCCACGTAGGAGGGCTCGTCCTCGATGATGAGCACCCGGGTCATGGCTCCCTCCACGTCGGCAGGCGCACCCGGAACCGGCTTCCCTCTCCCAGGCGCGAATCGACCCCCACCTCGCCCCCGTGGTTGAGGGCGACGTGACGCACGATCGACAGACCCAGGCCGGTGCCGCCGGTGGCCCGGCTGCGGGCCCGGTCGACCCGGTAGAAGCGTTCGAAGATGCGGTCGTGGTGGCCTTCGGGGATGCCGATCCCCTCATCCTCGACCTCGAGCACCACCCACGCTCCGTCCGGACGGGCCCGCACCCACACCCGGGGCGGGGGCCGGTCGGGCTGCGGGTCGCTGTACTTGACGGCGTTGTCGACCAGGTTGGCCAGCATGGTGCGCAGTTGGCGTCCATCCCCGGGCACCGCCACCCCGGCCGGGACCTCCTCGACGATGAGTCGAACGCCGCGGCGGGCCGCCTCAGCTCCGGCCGATTCGGCCACATCCGCCATCAACTCCGCGACCGGGACCGGGTCGGCCGCCGGCACGACCTCCTCCACGTTGGAGAGGTCGAGCATGTCGTCGACGAGCCGGGAGAGCCTGTTGGCCTCGGACCGCAGCCGCTCGGCCAGCCCTTCGGCCGCGGCGGGATCACCGGCGTGAGTCGCCAGCGTCTCTGCCAGCAGGGCCAGGGCCCCCAGCGGGGTCTTGAGCTCGTGGCCGACGTTGGCCACGAAATCGCGCCGCATCGCCTCCACCCGGCGCTCCTCGGTGACGTCCGCCACATGCGCCACCGCCCCGAGCAGTTCCCCTGCCTCCCCATCGAGGGGCACGGCCTCGAGGCGCACCACCCGGCGGCGGGGGGTGTACAGCTCGAGCTCCCGGGTCTGCGCCTCACCCCGGCGCAGGACGTCGGCGACCGCCTCGCTCACTCTGCTCTCCACCACGGCCTCACCGGGATGCCCGCTCAGGTAGGGGAGCGCCGCCGGGTTGGCGAAGATCACCTCGCCGGCGGCGTCGGTGACCAGCACGCCGACGGCGGCCGCCCGCAGGGCCGCCTCCAGCCGGGCCCGCTCCTGCCGCCCTGCCTCACCTGCTTCCTCCAGCCGGCGGAGACGAGCTTCGGCCAAAGCCGCGTCGCGGGAGAGCCGGGCGGCGCGCACGGAGAGGAGCACCACGGCGGCGAGGAGCAACAACCCGACCGCGCTCAGGGCAATGGCGGCGGTGGACACGGCACCGGGGACTATAGGGACGG
>CAYGYX010000043.1:0-18163 GCA_964354255.1 uncultured Acidimicrobiia bacterium
GCGAACTCGGCGAACCCCACCGGGTGCTCCCACCGCAGCGGCGACGGGGCGGACCCATCGGCCCGCATGACGAACAGGCCCGTGTACCCGTAGCGGTTGGAGTTGAACACGATGAACTGCGCGTCCGGGCTCCAGGCCGGGTACTCGTCGTCGGAGGCGTCGAAGGTCAGCCGGGTCTCACCCTCGCCGGCGGCCGGCGCCACCCAGATCTCGAAGTCCCCGGTCGCGTCGGAGATGTAGGCGATGCGAGTGCCGTCGGGCGACCAGGCCGGGTCGAACTCGTCGGCTTCGGTGCCCCGGAAGAAACGCTGGTCGGTCCCGTCGGCGTTCATGATCCAGATGTCGCTCTGGCCGCCGGTTTCCCGGCGGTACACGATCTGCGAACCGTCGGGCGACCAGTCGGCCGAGGCCTCGCGGTCGGGGCTGTCGGTGAGCGCGCTGATGCCGGCGGTGGCCAGGTCCAGCACGAACAGGTCGTACTCGTCGCCCACGCCGATGGCGGCGAACACGATCTTGGTGCCGTCGGGTGAGAAGTCGGGTCCGCCCTCCGGGCCGGGGGTGTCGGTGATCCAGTCGTGCTGGCCGGTGGCCGGATCGACGAGGTAGAGGTCGCTCTCCTCGCCGGGGACCGCGGCGGCGTAGACGATCATCGACCCGTCCGGGGACCATCCCGGCGCCTGCCGGGCCTCCTCGAGGTCGGAGCGGTCCATGGTGAGGTTGCTTTCGAGGGGCAGACCCGCCTCGTCCCACTCGTAGAGCCACAGGTCCAGCTCGTTGAACTCGGCGATGACGGCCATCGTCTGGCCGGGGAAGGTGATGGACGGGCCGGCCACCACCCCGTAGAGCGGCGTGTCGTCGGCCTGGTTGTCCAGGCTGGTGAAAGCACAGGCGAAGGTCCGCTCGCCCGCCGCCCAGGAGTCCTCGAGCGGCCAGTGCACCCAGGCCGCCAACGCCACGTCGGGGAAGCCCCCGCCGAGGCGCTGCGCAAACGGGGCGGCGCAAGTCTCCTCGAACGTCACCTGCCAGAGAGTGTCGCCGTCGGGATAGGCAGCCCCCGGCTCGGCCGGGTACTCGCCCACGTAGAAGACCTCGTTGTCGTGCGGCGCGGCGCAATCGACGACGGTTGGCAAGACCGAGTAGTCGGCGTCGTCCCGAGCGGCGTTGTAGACGAGGTCCACGCACTCCCCCACCTCCCCATAGGCCTCGATCCAGGCGGTGTACTGCGTGCTGACAGCTGGCACGGTGGTGGCGGCCGCGGTGGTCGTGGTCGCCGGGGCAGTCGTGGTGGTGGTTGCGACCGTGGTGGGGGCGGCAGCGATGGTGGTCGGCGCAGCCGCCGTCGTGGTGGCGGCGTCGTCGCCGCCCCCGCAGGCCGCGGCCAACAGCGCCAGCCCGATACCCAAGGCGAGTGTGTGGAGTGCTCTTGTCTTCATGAGGGTGGGAACGCTAAAGACACGGGTGCACTACTTGAGGCGGCGCGTCCGCGCCACCGGGATCCCACGCACGGGCGACGCCGTCGAGCAGGCGACCGACGCTAGAAGGCGAAACCCTGGGGCAGGTCGGCCGCCTCGGTGCCCTCGGGCACCCAGGACAGGTCGAGGATGGTGTAGGTCGGGTCGACCTTCCGGAAGATCGGGACGACCCGCAGGCCGATCTCGGGCTCGCCCACACAGAGGTAGCTCATCAGGATCGTGGGCACGCCGTCGAACTCGATGTTGATGAACTTGATCGGTGTAGGGAGCACGTTGAAGGCGCCCGACCGTTCGCAGACCATGAACGTGTGGACCTTGGCGGTCTGCTGGGCGAGCTCCGTCATGTCCAAGACGGTGTTGCGGCTCAGGCAGTCGCTGCAATGGATGCGGAAGGGCTGGTAGACGGTGCCCTTGCTGCCACACCCGGGGTTGTCGCACCGGGTGGCCATCAGCCTGCCCTGGGCGAGCGACTCGAAGAACGGGGCCTCGCCGCCGTAGGAGTGGATGTAGACCATCTCACGGGGGTTGGTGACGCCGAGCAGCCTCCAGCCTTCGTCGGCGCTGCGGATCGGCGTGTTGGGCTCGATGCCATGGAAGTCGCCCTTGGGGCGGTACTTGTTGTCCTTCACCGTCACGGTTCCGGAAATACTCATCTCATCCTCCTAGGCGTCTGCCTTGAGCAGGCTGTCGGGGTCCATCAGGATCGTGGCGGTCACGTGGGACCCGACGCCCGCGTGGCTGATCGCCAGCGCGCGCTTCGCCCCCTCGACCTGGAGATCAGCCCAGTCCCCCGGCTTCTGCCTCCCGTAGCGCTGCCAACGGTTCGGGTCGCCGTGGATCTCCCCCCAACGGGTCCACAGGTGGGTCGCGAGCTCGAAGACCTGCATGATGCCCGTGGCGCCCACTGCGTGCATGCAGCCGATGAGGCCGCCCGAGAGGTTCGAGGGCAGCCGGCCCGGCCGGCTCGTCCTGGGGTTCGTGTGGTAGCAGTCGCCGGACTCAACGAAGTCGCGGCCGTAGCCGTAGGGCCGCAGGCCGATGTCCTCGTAGGTCTGCATGTCGCTGATGGTGAACGCGTCGTGCAGCTCGATGACGTCGAGATCCTCCATGGGATCGACGATGCCGGTCATGCGGTAGCCGTAGTAAGCGCTCATCCGAGCCGCGAGGAACCCGGTGAAGCCGGGGTACCGCTCGCCCCCGGGGAAGCGCTCGCCGAGGTCCTCGTACTGGTCGGCGGTCTCGTTGGGCAGGAGCGGGATCTCCATGTGCATCCGGTCGGCCGGGCGCAGGGTGTGGGAGCCCGCGGCGACCCAGATCCGCAGCGGCTTGTTCTTGGTGCCCCGGGTCAACTCCATCGCCGTGTCCTCGTCACAGATGATGGCGCAGGCGGCGCCCACGCTCATCAGGCAGCAGTCGAGGGCGCGCAGCGGGTAGGCCACCACCGGCGACGCCAGGACGTCCTCGACGGTGATCTTCATGGGTGCCTGGGCATAGGGGTTGAAGCGGGCGTAGCCGTGGTGCTTGACGGAGATCTCGGCCATCGTGCGCCGGAACGAGTCCTCCGCCTTGCCGAACACCTGCCAGTACTTCTGCGCCATCACGGCGTAGTAGCCGGTGTAGATGTGGCCGAGCGGGGACTCCCAGTCCTTGTCGGCGGCGCAGGAGATGAGGAAGTTCCCCTCGTCGGTGGGGACCTCGTCCATGCGCTCCCAGCCCATGGCGAGCGCGCAGTCCGAGTAGCCCGACGCCACCGCCTTCACCGCCTCCCACAGGGTCGAGCCACCCGTGGCACCGCCGGTCTTGACGCCGATGTTGCCCAGGGGGTCGAGGCCGAGGCGGTCGTGGATCACGGCCTCGCCCAGCAGTTGATCGCCGAAGTGGTCGGCGAAGTGGCCGTAGTAGGCGGTATGGATGTAGCTCTTCAGCTCGGCCGGCGTCTTGTCGATCAGCGCGGCCGCCTCCACGAACGCCTCGATGCACAACTCCTCGGTGCGCTTGCCCGGGAAGGCCCGGTCGAAGGGCGTCTGCCCGGCGGTGACCACGTAGACCGGCCTGGCCAGCTTGGGAATCCTCAACTGCCTGTCGCTGAACTTGATCATCGACCCTCCTGCTGCGATGGGCGGCCGCCTCCCATTCTGGCCGAAGGAAGAGGCAGGTTGCCCGCCGACCCTCATTCCCCGGTCAGCAGCAGGGCGGGGAGGAACTCGGCGCGGCCGGTGGCAGTGATGGTCACCGTCCCCGCCGGCCACAGGGAGGCCTCCCGGCTCACCTGGACGGTCACCGTGCGCGCCTCCCAGGACGGGTCCAGGGGACAGGAACAGGAGAGGAGCCGGGCCCCGTTGGCGGCGGCGAAGCGGGCCGCCTCGTCGGCCGGGGTCCCCTGGGCCCCAAAGGGCAGGAAGGTCACCGGGGCGGCGGCCAGGGCAGCGGCATCGGCGGCGGCGACCGCCTCCACCCGGGCGAGCAGGTAGGACCCGACGGCCCCAAGGACGGCGGCCAGCAGGAGCACCACCCCGGCCACGGCGGCCAGCAGCACCGCCGCCCCACCCCGGTCGTTCACCGCTCCACCCGCATCGTGCAGCGCCCCTCCAGGTAGACGGTCCACCCGCCGAACAGCGGGGCGGCCACCGTGTGGGGCAGGCGCACCGTCACCGCGGCCTGCCCCCCGACCACGTGGTCCCGGGACACCGAGACCAGGGCCTGCCCTCCCAGGCCTTCGCCCAGGAAGCTGCGCACCGCCGCCGCCGCCGCCGCCGGGTCGGGGGTGGTGGCCGCCTCGCGCGCCCCTTCCCGGGCGGCCTGGCTCACCTCCAGCTGGGTACGGGCGACCACCGCCACCTCGACGGCCCCGAGCAGCACCACCAGCACCAGGGGCAGGACCAGGGCGAACTCGACCACCGCGCTGCCCCGCCTTCCCCTCACGGGGTGGGAGCCCCTTCGACCACCCCGCGCACCTTGCGTATCACTGCCTCGAAGAACTCGGGGAGGACACCACTGGTGGAAGCCCACACGATGAGGGCGAGGGCGACCACCGCCGCGGCGACGATCACCAGGGCGTACTCGGCGGTGGCCTGACCGGACTCGTTTCTCAACCTGAACAAGCTCACTCCTTTGGTCGGGCCGGCCGGGCCGGCGCGGTCCCCCTCAGCGCAAGACCTCCAGACGCGCCAGCGACTCGAGCAGGGCCGGCCCCACCACCAGCACAACGAAGCCGGGCAGGATCAGCAGGGCGAGAGGCAGCAGCAGCCGCACCGGGAGCCGCCGGGCCCGCTCGAGGTGGCGCGCCTGCTCGGCATGTCGCCGCTCGGCGGCAAAGGCCTCGACCGCCGCGGCCAGGGGCGCACCGGTGGCGGCGGCGCGAGCGGTCAGGCGGTACAGACGCTCCCCCCGGCCTCCCGCCGAGGCCAGCGCCGCCGCCACCCCCAGGCGGTCCATCGCCCGGCGCAAGCGCCGCACCTCGGCAGCCAGGGGCGGAGCCACCTCCCCGGCAGCCTCATCGAGGGCCGCCGGCAGGCTCAAGCCTGCCCCCAGGCCCAGCGCCACCAGGTCGGCCAGGAGCACCACGTCGGCTTCCGCCGCCGCCTCCTCCAGGCGCGGCCGCCGGAGACGCCGGGAAAGGCGCCAGCAGGCCCAAGCCAGCCCCACCGTCGCCCCCAGCAGGGGAGCCAGCACCACGGTGGCCGCCAGGGTGCCGACCAGCACGGGGCGCCTCGCCCGCCGCACCCGGCGAGCCACCGAGGAAGCCGCCAGGCCGGCCACCACGGCCAGGGTGGCGGTCATCGGCCCGCCCCCCGCACCATCAGCCACACGATCCCCACCCCGGCGGCCTCCAGGCCCAGGCCGACGGCCAGCACCACGGGACCGGCCGGGCTGCCCAGCAGGGCGCCCGCCCTCCCGGTAACCGCCAGCATGGCCAGGAGGGCGAGAGGCAGGCTCCCCACCACCCAGGCCGACGCCCGGGCCTGGGCGGTGAGAGCGCGCCGCTCCCGCTCCAGACGCCCCACCTCGGCCGCCCGCCCCGCCAAGCTGTGGAACAGCGCCGCCACCCGTCCCCCGGTGGCCGAAGCCAGGCGGAAGGCGGCCGCCGCCAGCCGCCCGTTCACCGGCAGGGCCGACTCCAACGCCTCCCCCACCTGCCCGGCCGGGAGACCGGCCCCCGCCAGGCGGCAGGCCCGGCCCAGGCCGAGGGCGGGGGCCCGGGCGGCGGCGGCCACCAGCGCGCTACGCAGCGCCGCCCCGGCCCCGAGCTCGGCGGCCAGGCCCTGCAGGAAGTCGGCCTCGTCGCCCGGTCCGGGCTGGCGCCGTCCCCGGCGAGCGATCACCGCCCACAGCGCCGCCGCCGCCAGCAGCCACAGGGGGCGCCAGAACGCCAGGCCGGCCACCGCCACCACCACCAGCGGGGCCCCGCCGGCGAGGGCCAGGGCGAGGATCGCCACACTCAGCACCCGTACACCTCCCGTAGGCCCTCCCCGGCCACCTCGGCCACCGCCTCCACCAGGCGCCGCTCCCCGCGCCGGGCCATGTGCACCACCAGGTCGACGGCGGCGTGCAGTTGGCGGCGCACCGCGTCGGCAGCCGGGCGGCTCTCCCCGGACAGGGCCAGCGTCTCCAGGCGCCACAGGGCCTCGGCGGGGCCGTTGGCGTGCACCGTCCCCATGGAGCCGGGGTGGCCCGTGCTCATCGCCTGGATGAGGTCGAGGGCCTCCGGGCCGCGCACCTCTCCCACCACGATGCGGTCGGGGCGGAGTCGCAGGGCGTGGCGCACCAGCGTGCGCAGGGTGATCTCACCGGCTCCCTCCGCGTTGGGGGGCCGGGCCTCGAGGCGCACGACGTGTCCCCCGAAGCTGAGTTCGGCCGCATCCTCGATGGTCACCACCCGCTCCCCGGCGGGCACTTCGGCGGAGAGCACGTTGAGCAGGGTGGTCTTCCCCGACCCGGTCCCCCCGCTCACCAGCAGGTTGCGGCGCCCGACCACCGCGACCCGCAGCAGCTGGGCTCCCTCCGGCCGCAGGGACCCGGCCGCCACCATGGCGGGCAGGTCGGGCACGGCCGGGGTGAAGCGGCGGATGGCCACCACCGGGCCGTCCACCGCCGCCGGGGGGATCATCGCGTGCAGCCGGGACCCGTCGGGGAGACGGGCGGCCACGGCCGGGGAGGCCCGGTCGAGGCGCAGGCCGAGCGGGGCGATGGCTCGCTCCACTGCCGCCACCACCGCCGCCTCATCGGCGAAGCCGACCGTGGTCCTCTCCAGCCGTCCTGCCCGCTCCACCCACACCTCGCCGGGGGCATTGACCAGCACGTCGCTGACGGCCGGATCGGCCAGGAGCGCCTCCAGTGGGCCCAGGCCGGCGAGGGCGTCCACCGCCGCCAGCGCCACCGCTTCGGCCTCCAGGGGAGCCTCATCGGCGGCGATGCGCCGCGCCGCCGGCAGGAGGTCGGCCCGGCGCAGCGGCACGGCCGAGTCCACCAGGCGGCCCACCACCCGCTCTAGTGCCCCCACGGCGCCTCCCAGACGGGGCGCCAGGCCCGCACCCAGCGGTCACCCACTACCGGCAGGCGCCCCTTGAGGAGGCCGGCCACCGTCCCCGCCGCCGGGACCGGCAGGCGCAGCCCCGCACCGGGGAGGGGCAGCATCGCCCGGGTGGACTGGTACACCGCCGGGCCCCCGGCACGGGCGAACAACCCTCCCGGGATGAGCAGGCGCACCGGGACCACCGGCACCCCGGCCCCCGTGGGCACCGGGCGCGAGGGCAGGCGCAGCACCACCCGCTCCCACCCGGCCAGGAGAGCAGAGACCACCTCGGCCGCTGCCGCGGTGGCCACGCCCCCGTTGCGCAGCACCGCCACCCCGCGGCGGCCGGCGCTGAGGTCGGCCCGGCGCGGGCCCTCCCGCACTAGGTCGGCCAGGGAGACCTCTCCGGGGTAGTGGGGGCCTTGCGGGTCGAGATCGACCACCAGGGCGGTGCCGGCCGACGCGGCCAGGCCGAGCGGAGCGAGCGCGCCGAGCACTCCGTCCTCCGGCGTCCACAGGGCGAGAGCCGGCATGCAGACCTCAGCGGTCGGGCAGGGGCAAGGTACGCGCCGGGGGGACGAATCTCAAGGGGGTCGAGCGGCACTCCCTCTCCCGGCTGTGCCGGGAGAGGGTTGGGGTGAGGGCGAAAGGGCGCGGCTCAGGTGGTTCGCGAATTTGCCCCCTCCGCGCCACGCCTTCGGCCAAAGGCGCGCTTCCCCCGGCCTGCGGCCGGGGGAAGGGTTAGGGAGGGCCTAACTGGACAGAACGCGAACCATTAGGTGACTAACCGGGGCTTCAAGCTGAGCGCCATCCTTCGAGCGCAACGGGTGGTTCAGGGCCGTCGCCCCGCCGGGTCGATCAAACAAACTGCAGCTTTCGCCGAAGGCGGTTGCCGACCTTCCATTCGATGATCCGCTCGCGCTGGAGTCGGCCGACGACGATCCCCGCGTGAAGGTCGATCAGTTCGGCGAAGTCTTCGATGTCCGCCAACGTTCTCAGACCTCGGAGTTCAGCCTCGTGCTGGCGAGGTATCAGGGTCGCTGCGGCGAAGCGATTGGCCTCTTCCTCAAGCGCTGTCTCGCCTCCGTCCGAGTCAACGAAGACTTCCCGCTTGCCATGCAAGAGAACGTGAGCAGCCTCGTGGAAGAAGGAGAACCAGAAATGGTCCTCCCACTTGTATCGGAGGCTCAACTGGATCACCGCCCGGTTCGGGCTCGCCCACCTAGTCGCCCCCCATGCCCGGGCTCCCATGACCTCCGGGACGAACACGAGAGCGACGCCCGATTCAGCGCAGAGCTCGATCATTCGAGATGCGTACTCGCGAGCATCCAGTCGAGTCAGAGCGCGAATCTCCGAAACCGCATGCCGGAATCGCTCCTGTGCGTAATCACCGCATTCGATGTCTGCAGCTGCAAGGTCACCCAACCGGAGCCATGCAGCCACCGAACCCCACTGGGCCTTCAGTGTGGCTGACTGCTTGAACGCAGCTGCTGGTCTCTTCCACACGACCTCCAGAGACCGGCGATCCGCGACGCCAAAGAAGGCGAAGATCTGACGCAGCTGTTCGACCCCGTCCTTCGTACCTGAGATCACACCTCGCGTGGCGAGCTCCCTCACAGGCAGCTGGTCGAGGAGATCGACGTCGGCAGCGAGTGACTCACGTTCGGTGATGCGAGAGAGGGCATCTTGGTAGTTCGCTTCGAGGTTGTTCCAGAACCGTGCAGGAACGCCAGTGACCTTCTCGAGGGCCAACGCCGTCGAAGAGGTGATGGGGGCAGTGCCCTTGATGATGTGGTTGATCGTCTTCGGCGTTAGTCCCGTACGGCGCGCCAGTTCCGCCTGGGTCATCGCCAGCGCTTCAATGGTCTCTTCGAGCGTCTCGCCTGGCGGCACGGCGTACGGCACATCGAATTGGTCGACTGTGATCGTGTCCACGTTCACCTCCGCTTAGTGCGTATCCGCAAAGCCAATGATCTCAACTGCCGTGACTGCGCCCCAGTCGAGCCCTCCGTCGCTCTTTATGGGCGCGGGCTTGTGGGCCGGTCTGAAGAGGAGCCGGTGCGGGTGGTCAAGGTCGACCGACAGCTGACCGCTCCTGTCACCCTTCAGCTCGTGGGCCCGCGGACCTGGCAGCGTGCGCAGGTCGTCGAGGGTTGCCGCCGCAGCAAACTCAGCCAGCCGCCTCCTGAGTAGCTTCGCCCGCTGTCCACCTAGCTTGTGATCCATCGACCTACTATCCGCGCAGATCCTCGCCAGCTTCCTGTCCGCGAAGAGGATCTCCATCGGGTGTGTGGCTTCCTGAAGTCGTTAACCTAACACGTTAATGCTATTGCGAGCAGAGCACAACCCGGCTGGCACAAGCCCCCGAGGTTCGGCGCTCGGGGTAGCGGGGCGACGATTCCGCGATCGGCACTCACGCGCATCCAGAGGCTGGCAGGACGCCCCGCTCTTCGGGGGTACGAACCGCGCCACACACGGTGCGTTGTGGTCTCGACAACGGCTTGTGGGGGCAGAAGGGCACGAAGCAGCGTCGGTTGCTGTTCGCCCCCTCCGCGCCCGGCTCCGCCGGCCGCGTCTCCCCCGGCAGGAGAGGTGCCAGGGGAGGCAGACCTGGCTGGGGAACACCCTCCCCCCTCTTGCGGTTGACCGGCACATGGCCTTCGGCACCGGCAAGACACGAGAGATGGTCCCCGAGCACCTCGCCCTCCCCGGACGAGCAGAGCCCCTACCCAGCCCCGACACTCACTTCGTCAGCGGACGCCGCATCAAGCCACCCTTCCCGCAGGGAGTCGAGACGGCGCTGTTCGCCATGGGCTGCTTCTGGGGGGAGGAGCGGCGCTTCTGGCAGGTGCCGGGGGTGTTCGCCACCGCCGTCGGCTACTCCGGCGGCTTCACCCCCAACCCCACCTACGAAGAGGTCTGCACCGGGCGCACCGGCCACGCCGAGGTGGTGCTGGTGGCCTACGACCCGTCCCTGGTCTCCTATCGAGACCTGCTCCGGGTGTTCTGGGAAGGGCACGACCCCACCCAGGGGATGCGCCAGGGCAACGACGCCGGCACCCAGTACCGCTCGGCGATCTACACCACCTCAGCCACCCAGGCCGAGGAGGCAGCCCGCTCCCGGGACGCCTACCAGGAGGCCCTGGCCCGGGCCGGGCACGGGACGATCACCACCGAGATCCGCCCGGCCGGGCCCTTCTACTACGCCGAGGGGTACCACCAGCAGTACCTGGCCAAGAACCCCCAGGGCTACTGCGGGCTGGGCGGCACCGGGGTGTCCTGCCCGGTGGGGCTCATCGCCTGAGAGGCGTCCGCCCCCGCTCGCATCAGCGATAGGGGGCGGAGGGAGAGGGCTTCAGTCGTGGGTTACCCCCTCCGCGCCCGGCTGCGCCGGGGGCGCCTCCCCCGCTGCCGCGGGAGAGGCAGCACCTGCCTCGGCCCAGGCCACCTCGATCTGAGCCCTCGCCAGCACTCGCCCCGGGTCGGGCCCTCCCGCGGGTACCGTTCCCCCATGGAAGCCTTGGTCGTGGCAGGCACCACCCTCTCCGCCCGGCGGGCCGACCTCACCCGCCAGGAGGTGGACGCGGTGGTCAACGCCGCCAACGAGCGCCTGCAGCACGGCGGCGGCCTGGCCGGGGCCATCGTCCGGGCCGGGGGGTGGGAGATCCAGGAGGAGTCCGACCGGTGGGTGGCCGAGCACGGGCCCCTCTCGCCCGGGGTCGCGGCGGTCACAGGCGGGGGACGGATGCCCGCCCGAATGGTGATCCATGTGGCCGGGCCCCGCTATCGGGCCGGGCAAGACAACGAGGGCCTCCTCCGCACCGCGGTGCGGGCGGCCTTGGATGCCGCTCTCGAGCGCAAGTGCCGCACGGTGGCGATGCCGGCCATCTCGGCCGGCATCTTCGGCTACCCCCTTGGCGAAGCCGCCGACAAGATCGCCTCCGAGTGCGTCGCCTGGGCCGGAGAGCACCCCGGCGCCCTGGGAGAGATCCGCCTGGTCGGCTTCAACGAGGCCGTCGAGGAGGCCTTCGCCGCCGCCCTGGGGGCGGGCTGAGGCGCCGCACCGCCTTCAACGGCCGGCCCTCTCCGCCAGCACCTCGAGAAGCAAGTCGGCCCGGTCGGTGACGATGCCGTCCACCCCCAGGCCGAGGAGGCGGTGCATGTCCGCCGGGTCGTTCACCACCCACACGTGCACTTGCTTGCCGGCCCGGTGGGCGGCCTCGACGAAGCGATCCACCACCACCCGCAGCGGCCCGGATCGCTCCGGCACCTGGTAGGCGTCGGCAGCGCCCACGACCGGGCGGCCCAGGCGGGCCGCGGTGAGCGCGGCGATGACCTCCCGCGGCCCCGCCGAGGTGGCCACCCGTCCGCCGCTGGCCCGCCGGAAGTGATTGAGGCGCCGGTCGTGGAACGATCCCACCAGTACCCGCTCCTCGGCTCCCAGGCGAGCCAGCTCGGCGGCCAGCAGACCCTCGATGCCCGCCTGCTTGAGGTCGAGGTTGAGCAGGCACCGGGGGAAGGCCGCCAGCACTTCCTCCAGAAGCGGGATGCCCACCCCGGTCCCCCGTCGCGGGTACCCGCACTCGGGGGCGAAGTGGTAGGCGGCGTCGAGCGTGCGC
Source organism: uncultured Acidimicrobiia bacterium (assembly GCA_964354255.1). Taxonomy (GTDB): domain Bacteria; phylum Actinomycetota; class Acidimicrobiia; order Spongiisociales; family UBA11373; genus VGBK01. Next base: position 11,604 of record CAYGYX010000043.1, read on the forward strand.
AGTTCTTCCCAGTCGTGCTCCCAGACCGGGCCGCGGCCGTCGGTGAGACGGTCGAGGCGGTCGTCGTGGAAGGCGACCACCTGCCGGTCGCGGGTGGCATGGATGTCCGTCTCCAGGTAGCGGAGGCCCAGGTCCATGGCCCATTGGAAGGCGACCATGGTGTTCTGCGGCCACAGCACGTTGCTGCCCCGGTGGCCAAAGCGCAGGGGGTGCTCCTGGGAGAGGAAGGGCCTCATCGTCCCGGAAGGGTAGGGAGCCGACGGGCAGGCACGCGGCTTCGGGATGGGTGGGGGTAGCCTGCCCCCATGCCGGACCTCGCCATTCACCCCGTCACCCCCGACCGCTGGGACGACCTCGAGCACTGCTTCGGCGCCAACGGGGCCTACGGGAACTGCTGGTGTACCTGGTGGGTGCTGACCGCCAAGGAGTGGGACGCCACCGCTCCGCAGGGCCGGAGGGCCATCCTCCGCCGCCTGGTGGCCGACGGTGAGGAGCCAGGGCTACTCGCCTATCTGGAGGGGGAGCCGGTGGGCTGGTGTGCGGTGGGCCCGCGGGAGCGCTACGCCCGCATGATGTCGCCCCGCTCGCGCACCTTCCGGCCCCTCGACGACCTTCCCTCCTGGGTGATCAACTGCTTCTTCATCACCCGGCCCGCCCGCGGGCAACGAGTGGCCACCGCCCTGCTGGCCGGCGCCGTCGACTACGCCTTCGCCCACGGGGCGGAGCGCATCGACGCGTACCCCATCGACCCGGCCGCCCAGGCCCCCACCACCGACAACCTGTTCGTCGGCTACCTCCCCGCCTTTCTCGCCGCGGGCTTCGTCGAGGTGGCCCGGATGGGGGCGCGTCCGCTGGTGCGGCTCAACAGGCCAGAGGCTTAGCCGGCACCACATCGCCGATCCTGTCGGTGCCTGAAGGCACACTGGGACCAGCTCGTGATCAGTGTGTATCCTATGCGCATGGCCCGTGTCAACGTCTACCTGCCCGACGATCTCGCCGACGAGGTACGCCTCTCCGGCCTGAACGTCTCCGGCATCGCCCAGCAGGCGCTGCAGGCTGCCCTCGCCTCCCGCCGCGTCGACGCCTGGCTCAAGGCCGCCGGCCGTTTCGGTCCCTCCGACATCGGCCACGATGAGGCCATGACCGCCCTGCAGGAGGCCCGCGCCGAAATGTGGGGCGACGATGCCTGAGAGGCTGGTAGTCGATGCCTCCGCCCTGGTGGAGCTCGCCGCCGGAGGCGACCGCGCCCCCGACGTGGCCGGCCGGCTGCGCGGCGCCGACCTCCATGGGCCGGCCCACCTGGACACCGAGGTTCTCTCCGCACTGGGACGGCTGCACCGGGCCGGGCGTTTGTCGGCCCGCCAGGTGGCGACCCGGCTGGACTGGCTCGCCGCCGCCCCCATCGAGCGTCACCCCTTGGCCCCCCTGCTCACCGGGGCCTGGCGGCGGCGCACCCGCCTGCGGCTCGCCGACGCCCTCTACGCCGAACTCGCCGCGCTCCTCGGCGCCACCCTGGTCACCACCGACGGCCACCTGGCGGCGGCACTACCCGGTGCCGAGCTGGTAGGCGAGCAACCCTGACGAGAACCCGCCCCGGCCGGTCGCGCTCAGCCCCGGCCGGGCCGGGCCGATAACCTGGCGACATGGCTGAAGGCCCGCTGCTCGAGTGCGTCCCCAACTTCTCGGAGGGCCGCGATCCGGCGGTCATCCGCCGGATCACCGAGGCCGTCGAGTCGGTGGAGGGGGTGACCCTGCTCGACGTCGATCCCGGGCGGGCCACCAACCGGACGGTGGTCACCTTCGTAGGGCCGCCGGAGGCGACGGTCGAGGCCGCCGTGCGGGCCGGCCGGGCCGCCGCCGAGGCCATCGACATGCGCCACCATCACGGTGAACACCCCCGCTTCGGGGCCATGGACGTCTGCCCGCTGGTGCCGGTCAGGGGCATCGGCATGCCCGAGACGGTGGCGCACGCCCGCGTTCTCGCCCGCCGCCTGGCCGAGGAGGTGGGCCTCACCGTCTACTGCTACGGCCACGCCGCCCTCCACCCCGACCGCCGCGACCTGGCGGCGGTGCGGGCCGGGGAGTACGAGGGCCTGGCCGCTCGGCTCGCCGACCCCGCCTGGGCCCCCGACTTCGGCCCGGCGGCCTTCAACCCGCGCTCGGGGGCCACGGCGGTGGGGGCCCGCGACTTCCTGGTGGCCTACAACGTCAACCTCAACACCACCTCCACCCGCCGGGCCAACGCCGTGGCCTTCGACGTGCGCGAGCGGGGCCGCCTGCTACGCCGGGACGACCCCCTCACCGGCGAGGTGGTGCGCGATAGCGAGGGCAACCCCATGTGGGAGCCGGGGACCCTGCCGGCGGTGAAGGCCATCGGGTGGTTCATCGAGGAGTACGGCATCGCCCAGGTCTCCCTGAACCTCACCGACATCTCGGTGACTCCCATCCACCTCGCCTTCGAGGAGGCTTGCGAAAAGGCCGCCGCCCGCGGCATCCGGGTCACCGGGTCGGAGATCGTCGGCCTGGTGCCGCTGCGGGCCCTGCTCGACGCCGGCCGCTACTACCTGGCCCGCCAGCGGCGCTCCCAGGGCATCCCCGACGAGGAGATCGTGCGGATCGCGGTGCGCTCGCTGGGCCTCGACGACGTCAAGCCATTCGACCCCCACCGGAAGATCATCGAATGGCGCCTGCGCGACGACTCCCGCCCGGGCCTCCTTAGTAGCTCCGTCACCACCTTCGTCCACCAGACCGCCTCCGAGTCCCCTGCCCCGGGGGGCGGGTCGGCCGCCGCCCTGGCCGGGGCGCTGGGGGCGGCCCTGGGCACCATGGTGGCCAACCTGTCGGCCCACAAGCGGGGCTGGGACCATCGCTGGGAGGAGTTCTCCGACTGGGCGGTGCGGGGCAAGGAATGCCACGAGGCCCTACTGGCCATGGTGGACGACGACACCCGGGCGTTCGACGCCCTGCTCGCCGCCTTCCGGTTGCCTCAGGGGCAGGCGGACAGGGCCGAGGCGATCCAGGGGGCCACCCGGCGCGCCATCGAGGTGCCGCTGGCCGTCATGGAGAAGTCGCTGGAGGCGATGGCGGTGATCGAGGCCATGGCCCGTCACGGCCTGCCGTCTTCAGCCTCCGACGCCGGGGTGGGGGCGCTCCTGGCCGCGGCGGCGGTGCGGGGTGCCCATCTGAACGTGCGCATCAACGCCGCCACCCTGACCGACGCAGCCGCCCGCCGCGGCTACTTGGAGGCGGCGGCCGCTCTGGAGGAGCAGGCCGGGGCACGGGAGGCGGCAATCCTGGCCGCCATCGAGGAACGGCTCGGCGGCGGGGAAGGGTGAGGCCGGGCGGCCGGCAGTCATTCCCTTCCCCTCTTCAGGCGGATCTGATAATCTGATTGCATGCATGATATCAGCGCCACCGAAGCGGCGCGCCACTTCTCGGATCTCCTCGACGCCGTCGAGCATCGTGGTGAGGGCTTTGCCATCGTCCGTCGCGGCAAGGCCGTTGCCCATCTGTCGCCGGTGGGAGAGAGCCGAGGGAAGCGGGTGAAGGCGCTGCTCGCCGAGCTGGCGCCCGACCGCGCCTGGGGCAGCGACCTGGCCGACCTGCGGGCAGCCCTGATCCTGGAGGAACGGCCCTGAGCCTGCTCCTCCTCGACACCACCTTCCTGATCGACGCCGAGCGGGCGGGGGGCGTCGCCGACGACCTCATCGAGGATGACGACGACGTCGCCGTGGCCGCCGTGACCATCGCCGAGCTCATGGCAGGGGTTCACCTGGCCCAGGGGGCCCGCCGGGCGGCACGGCGGCGCTTCGTCTCGCGCATCCTCGACGAGATCCCGGTCATCCCCTACGACCTGGTCGTGGCCGCCGCCCACGGCGAACTGCTGGGCACCGCGCGCCGCTCTGGCCGCCCCCGGAGCGCCCACGACCTGATCATCGCCGCCACCGCCCGGGCCACCCACCGCACGGTGATCACTGCCGACCTGAACGCCTTCGCCGGCCTGCCGGGCGTCGCCTGCCGTTCCCACCGTTGAGGTCCCGCGAGCGCGGATCGGCGCCGGCGTCAGCCGGGGGCGGCGGCCGCCGTCCAGTTCTCCTGGCGCTGCGCGACTCGCGCCTCCCGGGCGATGGCCACGCTGGTGGCGGCGGCCCACACACACCACAGGGAGATGACCCCACCGGCCAGCAGCCAGCCCAGGACGCCCACCGCGGCCAGGTTGGCCACCCCGAAGACCACGAAGCGGCGGTTGCCCGATAGCAGCATGGGCCCGCAGGTGGCGGCCACGTAGAACGGCAGCACGTAGCCGCCGTAGGGGGCGCCGGCGTCGTAGGCGATGTAGCGGCAGGCCACTTCTCCTCCTGCCTCCCCGTTCAGCAGGCCGGGCAACAGAGCGGCGGCCACCGCCGCCCCCAGCAGCACGAAGGGCAGCAGGCGCCGGCGGCGGGCCGGGTCCACTTCCACCGAGCGCACCGCCCACGGCACCAGGGGTGGGACGACCAAAAAGGCAAAGGCCAGGTAGAGCCAGGTTGCCATCTCCCCCACCCGGACGGGCACCCGCCCTTCGAACCCCCACCAGGCGACGGCCTCCACCAACTGGTGCACGCCGAAGAGCAAAGGAAGTAGGGCCAGCGGCAGGTACCGGCGGTGCTTGGTGTGGCGCAGGGCGTCCATGCCCACGCCGCTCACCACGAGCCCCGTCAACAGATCAGCTTCCGGCGAGAAGCACACGGCCCCTCCGGCCAACCCCTGCCACCGGGAAGGCTACCGCAGCCGGCCGGCCCGGGCTGGCACACCGGCCGAGGCATCGCGGCGACCGCCCATCGGGTAGTCACCCGGTCACTTCGCCGAGGGTGACCTCGAAGAGGTATGGGTTCCGGCCCGATTCGCCGTCCACCAGGGCGTCACTCCAGCCGTCCCAGCGGTGCACGATCTCCTGTGTCCCGGCTCCCAACCCGACCTCGGTCCAACCCAGTCCTCCCCGCTCGATCCGTAACTGCAACGCCTCACCGCTTGCCACCAATCCCATCTCGATGACCAACTCCACCGCTCTACCTGCCTCGGCGTCGGCCAGGGTCTGGAACAGGGCCAGGCGCTCCCCGCCCTCCCCCTCGAACCGGTACCAGCCGGCTTCGCTGAGCGACAACACCTCAGGCTGGATCCACTCGCTGCCCGACAGCAGCGTCAGGGTCGTCCAGTCGCTGGAGGTGGTAATCCGCACCCGGATTCTCGGCGCGGCCATCGCCTCCCACTCGATGGCGAGGTATGCGGCCACCTGCTCGGTGGTGATATCCAGGTAGCCCTCCTGGCCAAGGCTGCGGTAGTCATCGTATGGGGCGCCGTCGCGGCGCAGCGCCCCGCCGGCCGCCGGCTCGATCTGGGTGCCCTCGTGCCACTCGTTGAAGGAGGTGATCGTCACCATCTTCGGCTCGATGCCGGTGCCGAGGGCGGCCGCCCACTGGCTGCGGTAGGTGTCCCCATCCCGGCGGGCGGTGTAGGTGGAGGTGTCGTAGCCGACCCGGGTCGCCGAGAACCCGGGGAGCACGCTCGGGATGTACCACCCACCCGGCGGGAGGGTCCGAGCCCAGGAGAAGTCGGGGTTCTCCTCCAGTGTGGCGTACTGGTACAGCCCGTCGAAGTGCCCGCTGTCGATCCAGGCGCCGTTGGGGTTGTCGGCGATCATCAGGCCACCGTTCGGCAAGCCGTGGACGGCATCGACGGCCTCCCGCCAGTACTCCCCCGTCACGAAGGGCGCGCCTTCATGGGGCTGTTCGGCACTCCACAGGAGGAAGAGGCCCTTGGGCCGGTCGTCGGTGCTCCAGCGGCTCCGCTCGGTGGAGCGGAAGAAGGCGGGGTGGTCGCCGTATCGCCGGTACAGGTACGCGACGTCGGCCAACACAGTCGCCGCGCTCCGGCCGCCGTAGGGCTCGATGTGGAACGCCACCCGGATGCCGTACCGCTCGGCGGTGTCGAGCACCAGCGGCACCGCCTGATCCTCATAGGTGCCCTGACCCCACCACGACGTGGCGATCACCCCGACCCCCGCTTGCCGCAGCCAGGCCATGTGCTGGGCCACCACCGCCGGGTCGATCCCGCTGTAGGCGCCCAGCACCGGGTAGTAGTCGCTCCCGATGTCCATCGGCGGGGCGTTCCCAGCCTGTTGCCAGTGCACCCAGGTGCCCCCGAACTCGGGAGTGCCGTACCACGGGTAGTAGAAGGCGACCACCCGCGGCGAGGGATCGGGCCCGACGACGGGGGGCAAGGAGGTGGTCGTGGTCGTGAGCACGGCAGGGGTCGTGCCCGATGTCGTCGTCGACGCTGCGGGCAAGGTCGTGGTGCTCCCGGCCGAGGTAGTCGCCGAAATCCCTGTGACTGCAGTCGAGTCGCCGGCGCAAGCCGAGACACTCAGGATGACGGCACCGGCGAGCATCGCCAACGGGCCGAGGCTTGCCGGTCTCATCATGCCTCCCGGATCGATCATGAAAGGGTAGACCTCAGCCTGCATCCGCACTGCCCGGCAAACCGCGCGACCCGCCATGCCGATCGGCGGAGCCGGCCCGGGG
>CAYGYX010000044.1:0-7070 GCA_964354255.1 uncultured Acidimicrobiia bacterium
GGCGCGGGACCGTCGGGAAGCCCTCACCCCCCGCCCTCTCCCGCTGGCGCGGGAGAGGGGGCTCACCCGTCGAGGCGATACCACCGGTCCAGATTCCAGGTGGCCGGCCGAGCGGGATGGTGCCGCACGCCGGCCACGGCGTCGGACCACCAGGCGACCGCGTTGCCCCGGGTGGCCAGGGGGATGATCACCACCTGGTCGGCGAGGATCTCCTCGGCCTCGGCGGCGAGGTCGACGAGGCGGTCTCGCTCGACGGTGGCCCGCATCTCTTCGACGATGGCGGCATAGCGGGCCGTGGCGGCGTCGGACACGGTCGAAGCCGCCTGATCGAGGTCGGGCCCGTACCCAGATACGGCGGGGGTGCCCCACCGCTGGTAGTTGAAGCCGATGGGCGGCGGGCCGGCCGGGTCCCAGTGGGCGAAGGTGCGCGCCACCCCGCTCAGGCCACCGGCGGTCTCCCAGGCCCACATGCCGAGGTCCCAGCTGCCCAGGTCGAAGGTGGTGCCGAAGAACAGGTCGGCGTCTTCGACGGCGAGGCGCGCATCGATGCCGACGGCGTCGAGCATCTGCTCCGCCAGAGCCCCTGCCTCGGCTCGCAGGGAGCCTCCCGAGGTGGTGGTGATCACCACCACGGGTGGATCGGCGGCGCAGTCGCGGCCCAGGTCGGCGCAGGCGTCCTCGATTAGGGCCACCGCCAGTTGCGGGTCGTAGGCGTAGCGGTCCCAGCCCTCGCCGCGGGGGATGGGGGAGAGCTCGAGGAAGGACGATATGACCCCGCCGTTGACCCAGGATCCCACGGAGGCGAGGGCCTCCCGGTCGATGGCGTGGGCGATGGCCCGGCGGAAGGCGACCGACTGGTTGAGGGAATCGCGGTTGCGGTCGTTGACCCCGAACTGGAAGGCGAGATGCTCCCAGGCGGTGCCGTCGCCGACGACCATCCCGACCCCGCGGAGGCTCCCGAGGCGGGAGATCACATCGGGCCAGGCCCCTAACTCGACCACGTCGAACTGCCGCCGGGCGAAACCCTCTACCGCCTCCCGAGAGCCGGCCACGAAGCGGAACTCGACGGCATCCAGGTAGGGAAGGGCCTGCCCGACCGTGTCGTTACGCCAGTAGGTGTCGTTACGGACGAAGACGGCGGTGCTGCCGGGAGTGCCGGGGGCGGCGGCGCTCTCCGCCCATCCCTGGAACCGGAAGGGCCCGGCCGACGGCCAGGGCTGGGTGGTCCACGCGGTGGCCGGGTCGGTGCCGGCGGCGGCGTGGCGGGGCAACACCACCGCGAAGAGCCGTTCGTAGTCGATGGTGGCCCGGGGCAGGGTGTAGGAGAAGGTCTTGTCCCCCGCCGCGACCGATTCGGGGAGGATCTCCTGGTACAGAGCCAGTTCGGGGTCGGCGAGGGGGAGACCGACGATGGTCTCGTAGGTGAGGGCGAAGTCCTCGCCCGACACCGGCGTGCCGTCTTCCCAGACGGCCTCCGGGCGGATTTGGTAGGTGACGGTCATGGTGCCGTCGGCGCGCACCACCACCCCGCCGTTGTCGGCGGTGGGCAGCTCGCTGATCAGGTCGGGCACGAAGTCGAGGGCGGCCGGGTTGAGCTCCCCGGCCCCGGCCAGGTGGGCCTCGCCGATCGAGGCGATGAACCCCGGGGACCAGGGGCTGAAGGAGAAGGGCGTGTCTCCGTCCAGGTAGACCGGCACCACCACCCGGCCGCCGGTGGGGGCGGTGGGCGCCTCGGTGGTGGTGGTGGTGGTGCTGGGACGGATCGGCCGGGTAGTGGTGGCTGCGTCGGTCGTCGTCGTGGCCAGGGAGGTGACCGCGGCTGTCGTCGGCGGCATGGTGGTGGCCGCCGGGCTGCTGCAAGCAGCAGCCACCAGGGCGAGCACGAGCAAGTGGCCGAAACGCCTCACCCCTCCAGGCTAACCCAGGTCGGCCCGAGCGGCCCCGGTCGGCCTCGGTTGTCGGCCGACTCAGGGGGCGATCGACTCGAGCTGGGCCTCGCGCTGGTCCAGCTGCTCGGCCACCTCCCGGGCCTGATTCAGGACGGCGGTGGGCGTGCCGGCCCGATCCGCCGCCGGCGTGGGCAGGGTGGTGGCGGTCGGTGTCGAGGAGGCGCAGGCGCCCAGCAGGAGCGCGGCCAGGATCGATGCCAGGGTGCGTCTCGCGGTCATGGGTGATTCATCGGAAGGAGACGGGTGGTGCCTTGAGTGGCAAGTCGGTCGGTCGGGGCCTGGTGTGGGGGCGCCGCCGACTCCCGGGGTCAGACCTCGACGGCTGCCGGCTCCTGTCTTGTCAGCTCAACCTCCCGGAGGAGGTCGTCGACGGACGAGCCGGCTGCGTCCACGGTGCTCTCGGCAGGCGGGAAGATCACCAGCGGGTTGCGGGTGGGCAGCACGAGCTCGAACACGCTGCCAGCCTCCCCCTGGTAGCGGAGGTCCCCTCCCATCAGGCGCGCCAGCCGGCGGGACAGGGAGAGGCCGAGACCCAGGGAACCCGGCCGGCCGGGGCCCCCCTGGGCTCCCGCCGGCTCGAACATGCGCTTCTGCTCGGGCCCGGGCACGCCCGGCCCGTCGTCCTGGACCAGCAAAGCCGCGGAGCTCTCGCGCGACTCCAAGCGGATGCGGATGCGGGGACCGCCGTAGCGGAAGGCATTGGTGAGCAGGTTGCGCAGGATCTGGCGTACCCGCAGGGCGTCGGCCCAAGCCGAGGCATCGGCACCGGGGGGCTCGATGGACCGGCCGTCGGGTGGCCGGATCCCCCGCAGGGTCTGATCGACCTGCTCGCGTAGCGAGATGTGCTCGGCGGCCACCCTGAGCTGCCCGGTGTCGACCCGCGAAGCCACCAGGAGGTCCTCGACGAGGTGCGAGAGGTCGCGGCTCTGCTCGACGATGAGCCCGAGTAGCTGGCCGCGCTCTTCCGGAGGCAGGTCGTCGGCCGTTCGCAGCTCCTCCGCCAGGCCGAGCACCGCAGTGAGGGGAGTGCGCAGCTCGTGGGAGACCGCGGCAATCAGGTCGTCCTTGGAACGCATCAGCGCGGCCAGGCGTTCGTCGGCGGCTTTGCGCTCGAGGGTATTGACGAACATCTCGCCGACCAGGCCCAGCAACTGGACGTCGGCTTCCGACCAGGTGCGGCCGCCGGCCAGGGAGTCGAAGCCGAGGAAGCCCATCACCATCCCGGCCCGTACCATCGGCACGAGGATCAGGGAGGTGATCCCCTGCACCTCGAACTCCGCCCGCTCCTTCGCTGCTTCGGCGGGCAAGTCGGCCACTCGCGGCACGACGACCGCCTGGCCAGACCGGAGCGGCCCGCACGCCCAGGGGAAGGCATCGGTGGGGACCCCCTGGATGCGCTGCTTCATGGGGGCGACCTCGGGGGCACACCACTCGTGGGTGTTGCTCATCAGGGCGCCGTCGGGGGAGAGCCGGAACAGGTAGGAGCGGCCCGCGCCGGCGTGGCGGCCGATGACCTGCAGCGCCCGCTCGATGCCTTCGTCGGTCTCTTCCGGCCGCAGGTTGATGAAGTCGGTGGAGAGCTCGGCGATCAGGTTCTCCAGGGCCACCCGCCGCTGCAGCTCCGCTCTGGTCTGGTTGCGCTCGGTGAGGTCGGTGATGGCCACTACCACCCGTCGCAGGTCGCGCTTCCCGGCCACCATCGGTGCCGCCCACTGCAGTTCGCACTCGATGCGCCGTCCGCCGACGGTGGACCCGACGACCTCGACGCTGGTGGCGGTGCGGCCTTCCCAGACGGCCAGGAACTGGGCGATGAGCGACTCCCGGGTCTCCTCGGTGAGGATCTCGTTCGGGATGCCGCCCAGTAGGTCGTCCTTCCGGCGGGCCTTGACCAGGCTCACCGCGGCATCGTTGACATCGGTCACCCGGATGAGCCCGGTGCCCCAGGCCACCTCCTCCGGATGCAGGCGGAGGTGCTCCTGAAGATCCTGGACCCCGCTCCGGCGCAGCGATTCCAGCCAATCGTCCACCGCCGAGAAGTCCTCTTCCCACAGGGCCACCGGCATGCAGGAGAGGAGGGAGCGCTGGCGCTCCTCGGCACGCAGGATGACCTCGACGGCCGCCCGGCGGCGAGTGACGTCGAGGATCTGGACCACGTGGTGAGCCCGGTCGGCGAAGGAATCGCGCACGGTCGTGACCGCGGTCTGGCCCCACATGATGCTGCCGTCGCTGCGGAGATAGCGGCGCTCGAGGGGAGTCGCCGGGGGATCCCCGGCCGCCGGCGTGCCGGCGGCGGCTCGCTCGGGAGAGAAACGGTCGTCGGGAGGCGTGACGCTCTCCAGCGAGCGGCCCCGCACCTCGGCCTCGCGATACCCGAGCATGGCCTCGAAGGCGGGGTTCACCCGCCGGATGCCGCCGTCGTCGGCCAGGACCATGGCGATGGGGGCGTTCTCGAACGCTCCGCGGAAGCGGGCCTCGCTGTGGCGGAGGCGCCGGGCCGCATAGGCGTGGAGCACGGTGCTTCCCCAGATGGTGGTGCCCAGGATCGCCGCGGCCACCGCTGAGGCGGCCCCGACGCCGTGGGTGATCAACAGCAGGGCGCCTGCCGTCGCCCCGAGCACCGCCAGGTACAGCGGGGTGCAGGGCGGGTCGTGGAGCAGGATGATCGCAGTGCCCAGCGCCGCCAGGCCGAGCCCGGAAGCCTCGGCCACTACCCCAACCGGGCTGTGGGCGAGCAGCAACACGGAGGCGGACCACAGCACGATCAGCACGGACGGGTGGGGACGGCGAAGGCGCAGCTGGACCGTTCCGATGATCGGGGCCAGCAGGCCGCAGGCCCCTCCGGTGATGATCAGGGGGTTGCCGGCCGCCGTCCCGATCGCCAGGGTGGCGGCGCTGGCCGGGAAGGAGGTGAGGACGATGAGGCGCGTGAGGGTGAGAATCAGCCCGTCGCGGGCGGCACGACGCATCCCCGGCAGGGGGTGAAAGGGCGGGGTGGCCAACACAGGGGAACCATCGGTCGTTGGGCGCGCCGGCTTGACCGGCACCGGAGCGTGGTCTCAGCTTTCCCGGCGGCTGTTCAGCCAGGCGCCGGCGATCACGAGGGCCACCCCGGCTATCGCCGCCGGGCTGGCTCGCTCGTGGCGTACCAGCACCCCGAGGGCCATGGCCACCACCGGCAGGAAGTAGATGGGGATGGCCCCGCGCGTGGGGCCGGCCCGGGCTCCCAGGGTGGTGGAGGCCACGAAGGCCACCCCGCTGCCGAAGACCCCGAGGAGCACCATCGCCCCCGCCGCCTGCCAGTCCCACTGCGACGAGGGCAGCCCCCAGAGGCCGAAGGGCAGCACCACCGCGATGGCCACCAACTGGGCCCGCAGCAGCACCGGCAGGGACCCGTAGCGCTGAGTGAGGGGGATCGCCAGGTTGAAGGCCACGGCGTAGAGGACGGTGCTGAGCACGAGGAGCCCGATGCCCAGCGGGCTGCCCGAGGCGCCGGCCGCCTCGGGCAGGGTCACCAGCAGTACCCCAACGAAGCCGACGGCCAGGCCCGCCGCCTGCCTCCGCCCCGGTGCTCGGCGGAGGAGCACGGCGGCGAGGGCGGCGGAGAACAGGGGCATGGTGCCGTTGATCGCCCCGGCGATCGACGAGTCCACCCACTGCTGGGCGATGGGGAAGAGCAGGAGCGGCGCGGCCATCCACACCAGGGCGAGGAGGACGATGCGAGGCCAGTCGGCCCGTTCCACCTTCGCTCGGGTGCCGGGGAACAGGGCCAGGGCGGCGGCGCCCAGGAGGAGGCGGCTGAGGCTGATCACCGGGGGAGCGAAGTGCTCCAGGCCCTCGGCGATCCACAGGAACGAGGATCCCCACATGAGGGCGATGGCGGCGAGCAGGCCCCACTCCCGGGCGCCGAAAGCCTCGGGGCGGGTCCCGGGGGCCGTGGTGAGCACAGGGCGCCGGGTCACGGGGCGTCACGATAGAAGCGGCCGGCCGGGTCGCCGCCCCGGATGGGCAGGCGCCCGGCGGGAGGGAGACCGGCCGGGCGCCTCGGCTGCGCGGGAGGAAGCGCAGTAGGAACTACTCGTCGGTGCGCTCGGCCAGGGTCACCTCCACCGTGATCTCCTCGTCGCCTCGCTGCACTGTCAGGTTGACCCGGTCTCCGGGCTGGCAGCCGCGCACCGCGGCGCCGAGGTCGGTGAAGCTCTCGATGCGCTGCCCCTCGTACCCGGTGACCAGGTCGCCGACCCGCAGGCCCGCCTCCTCGGCCGGGGAGTCGGGGATGACGCCGTTGATCAGGGCGCCGGCCGGCCCGGAGGTGGTGTCGGTGCCGGTGACCCCGAGGAAGGCGGGGCGGATCTCCTCGCCGGCGATGAGGCGGTCGGCCACCGAGACGGCGGTGTCTATGGGGATGGCGAAGCCCACCCCGTCGCTCCCGCCCGACAACGAGTAGATGGCGTCGTTGATGCCGATGACCCGCCCCCGGCGGTCGGCGAGGGCGCCGCCGGAGCTCCCCGGGTTGATGGGGGTGTCGGTCTGGATCATCGTCCGCGGCACGCCGTCGGGGCCGGTGACGGTGCGCTGCACGCTGCTGATGACCCCGGCGCTCACCGACCCGTCGAGGCCCCAGGGGCTGCCTATGGCGATGGCCATCTGGCCGGCCTCCACGTCGTCGCCGGCGGCCATGGCGGCGGCGGGCAGGCCGCTCTGTTCGACCTTCACCACGGCCACGTCGCTGTTGTCGTCGGCGCCGACTACCTCGCCGTCGAGGCGGGTGCCGTCGGCGAGGCGCACGGTGAGGCGGTCGGCCCCTGTCACCACGTGGGCGGCGGTGATGATGTATCCGTCGGACCGGAAGATGACCCCGGAGCCCAGGCCGGTGGCGGTCTCGATCTGCACCACCGACGGGGACAGGGCGGCGGCCACGTCGGCCACCGGCTCCTCGCCCGGGGCCAGGGTGCCGCCCGTCGGGGCGAAGGTGGTGGTGACGGTGGCCGGGCCGTTGTCGGGCCTGTCGCTTCCGACCCAGCGGCCGAGGAAGAAGGCGCCGACCCCGACCGCCAGCACGGCCAGGGCGGCGGCCACCCAGCGCCGCCCGCGCCGCGCGGGGGCGGTGGCGGGATCGGAGGG